>NZ_CP115775.1:625000-937500 GCF_027913035.1 Paracoccus albus | reverse complement strand
GGCCGTCACGCGCGGCCTGAACCCCGACGCCCCGATGAAGCCCACCGGCATCGACTGGATGCCCGAGGTTCCGGCGCATTGGGATGTCAAGCGGCTCAAGTATCTCACCAAGTTTTCGAATGGCATCGCATTCAAGCCGGCTGACTGGAAAGATGAGGGCGTTCCCATCATCCGGATCGAGAATCTAAATGGCGGAGATCACTTCAACTACACCGACAGGACCGACCTTCCAGAAAACATGCTTATTCAGACCGGTGACCTAGTGTTCGCTTGGTCTGGAAACCGGGGGACCTCGTTTGGATCCTTCGAATGGGCGCGCGATTTTCCGGCTTATCTGAATCAGCACATTTTCAAACTCGAAGGCTATGATCTCCACCGAAAGTACTTCTACTATCTCCTGCGGGCCGTAACGAAACATGTCGAAGACAATGCTCACGGCATCATTGGGCTGGTGCACATCACCAAGCCTGCTCTCGGCGCAATATTCGTTCCTGTCGCTGACGCTGACGAGCAGGGCGAGATCGCAAATAAGATCGACGAAGACCTCGATGAACTGAATCAAGCTGCAGAAAAAGTCCGTGCAGAAATTCGCTTGATTGAGGAATATCGCGAGCGTCTGATCGCCGATGTTGTCACCGGTAAACTCGATGTTCGGCACATCGAGATCGCGGCGCCCGCGGATGAGCCAATAGCTAACGAGGACGACGCGCTGGAGGATGATCTGGAGGGCGACGACGCCGAGGTGATGGAGGGGGCCGATGCCGATGAGTAGGCCCGCAATCCCAATCGAAATAAAGCGCGATGTGCTCTTCGAGGCTCGTCATCATTGCGCTGTCTGCTGCACGTCGCTGCCGCTTGAGTATGCGCACGTCATTCCATGGAGCAAGTCGCAAGACCATTCGCTCGAAAACCTCATTGCTCTGTGCGCAAACTGTCACGAGCGGGCAGATAACGAAAAGTGGGGCGTGAGCTACCTCCAACGATACAAGAAGTCACCGTGCATCATTGCACGCGGTGATCCACCGCCGATGACGGCAGAGCAGAAATTGCTGGTCGATCTGATCGTGGCGCGTGATCCGGATGAGATGAACCAGAAAGAGCGGCAGCGCTTGGTGTCGATGGTAGCTGCTTATGTAGGTGTTCCTTTCGCGCAAATAGGGATTTCATCCGTAACCCAAGCCAACAGTTCTCGAGTTCGTTTGGAAATGCCGTCTGATGCGGCGCGACGCTTGGTTGCCGGTTTCGAGGCCAAAGACCCAATACTCGAGGCGTTCCTGAGCGAAGCGGGCCTAATTCGGGTCGATGCCGGCCCCTTGTTCCAAGGAGGCCGCGAAATGCGCCAGCACACCGACACAAGCGAAAAGGGCCTCGAAACCCTCATCGTCCGCTCGCTGATCGACGAGGCCGGTTACGTCGCTGGCGCCCCGAAGGATTTCGACCGTGACCACGCCATCGACCAGGCCAAGCTGTTCGAGTTCCTGAACGCCACGCAGCCGGAGGCTGTCGAAGCCCTCGGCATTGGTGAAGATGGCCCGAAGCGGCTGCAGTTCCTTCACCGGCTGCAAGGCGAAATCGCCAAACGCGGAGTCATCGACGTTCTGCGCAACGGTGTGAAGCATGGCCCCGGATCGGTCGAACTGTTCTTCGGGACGCCGACCCCCGGCAACGCGAAAGCCGCGGAGCTGTTCGCCGCCAACATCTTCAGCGTCACTCGGCAGCTGCACTATTCCAAGGATGCGACCAAGCTGTCGCTCGACGCGGCGCTGTTCATCAACGGCCTGCCCGTCGCGACCTTCGAGCTGAAGAACAGCCTGACCAAGCAGACGGTCGAGGATGCGATCGAGCAGTACAAGCGCGACCGCGACCCCAAGGAGCTGTTGTTCCAGTTCGGCCGTTGCGTCGTCCACTTCGCCGTGGACGACCACGAGGTGCGGATGTGCAGCCACCTGAAGGGCAAGGCGTCCTGGTTCTTGCCGTTCAACAAGGGCTGGAACGACGGCGCGGGCAACCCGCCGAACCCGCATGGTCTCAAGACTGACTATCTTTGGAAGCAGGTTCTTACCAAGCGCAACCTCACCGACATCCTGGAAAACTATGCGCAGGTGGTCGAGGAGACGGACGAGCGCGGAAAGAAGAAGCCGCCGAAGCAGATCTTCCCGCGCTTTCACCAGCTCGACGTGGTGCGCAAGCTGCTTGCTGACGCCGAGGCTTCGGGCGCCGGGCGGCGGTACCTGATCCAGCACTCGGCAGGTTCGGGTAAGAGCAACTCGATTGCCTGGCTCGGCCACCAGCTGATCGGGCTGGAGACTGGGGGCAAGCCGTCCTTCGACACCGTCATCGTTGTCACCGACAGGCGCAATTTGGACAAACAGATCCGCGACACGATCAAGCAGTTCGCGCAGGTGTCCTCCATCGTCGGGGCGGTCACCGAAGGATCGCAACAGCTTCGGACATTCCTGCAGCAGGGCAAGAAAATCATTATCACCACGGTGCAGAAGTTCCCGTTCATCTTGGACGAAATCGGGGACAGCCATCGCGGACGAACTTTCGCCATCATCATCGACGAGGCGCATTCCAGCCAAGGCGGCCGGACCTCGGCAAAGATGAACATCGCGCTTGCCGCGAATGGCGCCGAGGAGGAAGACGAAACCGTCGAGGACACCATCAACCGGCTAATGGAAGCGCGGAAGGTTCTGCCGAATGCGAGCTATTTCGCCTTCACCGCCACGCCCAAGAACAAGACGCTGGAGATTTTCGGCACCGCGGTCCCCGAGGGTGGGAAAGTCAGGCACGTCCCCTTCCACAATTATTCGATGAAGCAGGCCATCGAAGAGGGCTTCATCCTCGATGTGCTGAAACATTACACGCCAGTCGAGAGTTACTACCGGCTTATGAAGACGGTGGAGGACGACCCGCAGTTCGACGCCAAGCGGGCGCAAAAGAAGCTCCGCCGCTATGTCGAATCCCATGACCATGCCATCCGCAAGAAGGCAGAGATCATGGTCGACCATTTCCACGACCAGGTGATGGCTCACCGCAAGATCGGCGGGGCCGCGCGCGCCATGGTGGTGACCAGCGGAATTCATCGGGCCATTCAGTATTTTCGGGCGTTCGGGGAGTATCTGAAGGAGCGCAAGAGCCCCTATCAGGCCATCGTCGCCTTCTCGGGCGAGCACGATTATGGCGGTCAGAAGGTGACCGAGGCGTCGCTCAACGGCTTTCCCAGCAACAAGATCGAAGAGTTGATCCAGAAGGACCCGTACCGGTTCCTCATTGTCGCCGACAAGTTCCAGACCGGTTATGACGAGCCGCTGCTGCACACGATGTACGTGGACAAAACGCTGTCCGGCATCAAGGCCGTGCAGACGTTGTCGCGCTTGAACCGGGCACATCCGCAGAAGCACGATACCTTCGTGCTGGATTTCATGAACGATGTGGACAGCATCAAGGCGTCGTTCGAGGACTATTACCGCACGACGATCCTGAGCGAGGAGACCGACCCGAACAAGCTGCACGACCTGAAAGCGCGGCTCGACGGCTACCAGGTCTATTCCTGGGAGCAGGTGGAGGACCTCGTAGCGCTATATCTCGGTGGCGCCGACCGCGACAAGCTCGACCCCATCCTCGACGCGTGCGTCGCGGTCTACAAAGCCGATCTCGATGAGGATGGTCAGGTCGACTTCAAGGGCAAGGCAAAGGCTTTCACGCGCACCTACGGATTCCTCGCGGCCATCTTGCCCTACACGAATGCGGAGTGGGAGAAGCTCTCAATTTTCCTGAACTTCCTGACGCCGAAACTGCCCGCTCCGGAGGAGCAGGACCTGTCGAAGGGCATTCTGGAGGCCATCGACATGGACAGCTACCGAGTCGAGGCGCAGGCGACGATGGCGATTGCGCTTCCCGATGCCGACGCGGAAATCGGACCTGTGCCATTGGGCGGAGGCGGCCGTAAGCCTGAGCCGGAACTGGACCTGCTCAGCAACATCCTCAAGACGTTCAACGAGATGTTCGGCAACATCGACTGGAAGGACGCCGACAAGATCGGGAAGGTGATAGCTGAGGAGTTGCCCACGAAGGTCGCGGCCGACAAGGCCTATCAAAACGCGATGCAGAATTCGGATAAGCAGAACGCCCGCATCGAGCACGACAAGGCACTAGAGCGCGCGGTCATCGAACTTCTATCTGACCATACCGAACTGTTCAAACAGTTCAGCGACAATCCATCGTTCAAGAAATGGCTTTCGGAGACGATTTTCGCGGCGACCTATGCCGACAAGGCGGCGCAGGCCGGTTCGGCTGCTACTCGCAGCTGAACCAGCGCATGGCGGTTTGGATCAGATGGTCATGATCCCCGCTTATAGCCTCTTGGTAGAACGCATCGATCTCTTGCTGCGAGAGGCCCGCTTCTTTTGCGGCCCGTCGGCACAAGCCGAGGATCATGAAGGCATTGCTGTCCTGTCCAGTCAGCTGGACTGTTATGTTTGGATACTTGGGGGGCATTGACCGGCTCCTCCAGCGCAGTAGGTGCGACGCCTAGAACGCTCTTTATTTTATTATTATCAACAAGATATGGCGGCTTAACTCGCACTTCTCCCATTGCCGTGTTTAAAGGCTTGCCCTCGCGCGAGAAGCCAGCGAGCCCGGCCACGGGCAGCGGTCGGCTGACGCCCGCGATGGCGCGCTCGATGGTCCGGATGCGCGCCAGCAGGTCCTCGGCCGAGCCGTAGTCCACCGACTTGCCGTCATAGCTGACCCGGGTCGTGCCGCTGGCATAGGCCCGGCGCAGCGCCGAGAGCTCGGTTTCCGTCCAGTCGGTCATGTTCAGAACCATCCTCCACGCCGCCCGAGCCAGTCGGAGCGGCGCTTTCCCTGCGGGGCCTGTCCCGGCCGGTTGATCTGCCCGGCGGGATCGGTGTCGGTTGGGGCGGCCCCGAGCTGATCCTCGAGGTCGCGCCATTTCTCGTCAGGCCATCGGTCCGCGCCCGCGATCCAGGCGGCGGCGCGGGCGTAGACCCGGCAGTCCAGCGCCTCGTTGCGTTCGCGCAGCTTCTGCCATTCCAGCCGCGCGAAGCCGCGCTTCGTGCGCACCGTCACCAGCTGTTCGGCCACGAACTGCTTCAGCCATTCGTTCTCGACCCAGTGCGGCAGGTGCACCGAGCCGGGCGGGAACGCCGCCCCGTCGGCCATTTCCTCCTCGGTCGGCCGCGCCAGCCGCAGGAAGCGATAGGTCTCGGCCTTGAAGGTCGACACCGCCACGGTCCAGAGCCGCGCGCCACGCCGCAGGCGTTTCCCGCCCTCGGTCGCATCGACGAAGGTCGGCCCCGACACCGGGCTGGAACGATTGAACCCCTCGACGCCCTTGACCGGCGAGACCTGCCCAAACCCCTGTGCCCGCGACCAGGAATAGACCGCCGGGGCCTCGTAGCCCGTGTCGATGGCGAGCCGCGCGATCCTGAGATGCGCGCCGCGTTCATGCGGCCAGCTTCGATCCAGCAAGGCCGTCAGCTCCGACCACGCGTCGTGCCGGTCGGGCCCGCCCTCGATCACGACATGGTCGACGAACCAGCTTTCCAGTCCACGGCCCCAGGCCCAGACATCGACCTCGATCCGGTCCTTCTGCACGTCGGCCCCGGCCGTCAGGAACAGCCCGCCCGCAGGCACCGTACCGGATGTCCAGCGCTCGCGACGGTCGTAGAGCCGCTGCCAGTCCGGTGCTTCCCCGGTTTCGACCCAAGTCTCGCCGAGGATGGTGTTGCGGAACGCCTTGATTGCCTCGCCCGATCCCTGTGCCGCGTCCCATGCCCGCACGATCCGCTCCCAGCTCAGCCAGCCGATCGGCGAGTAGAGTGCCGAGAGGTGATACCCGACCGTGGTCGGATCGGCGGCCGTGGCGGTCGCCCGCCATTCGCCGCCCTCCAGCATCGCCGTCTTGTGGTGCTCCGCGATGGGCGTCTCGCAGCCCTCGCAGTGATACTCCGCCGTCTCCGGGCGCCCCTTCTGCCAGCGTAGCCGGTCGAACTTCAGCCACTGCGCATGGCCGCAGTGTCGGCACGGCACGAAGAACCGGCGCTGGTCGCTCGCCTCGAACTCCCGCTCGATGCGCGACAGTCCTCGGATCGTCGGGGTCGATGCTTGATCTCTACCGGCGCGGCTATCGCAACTTCCTATTCTTCGTGAACTCCGCCCAGATCATCGAAAAAACCAAGGAAAACTTCCTTAACCCGGCCTCGGCCAAACATCTTTTCGCGCCGCAGGTGCGGATTGACGACAAGCCCGTGGATGTCCGTGCCGTCGAGACCTTCGAAGCGGCCAGCGGGGATGCGATCAATATCCATTTCACGACAATCCAAGGTCTGCACCGGCGGATGATGGAGCCGAAAGAAAACGCCGTCACTATCGAAGACTTCCGCGACTACAAAGTGGTGATGCTTTCGGATGAAGCCCACCACGTGAATGCCGAGACCAAGAATACGCTGACCAAGAGCGAGGCTGACGACAAGGCCAGTTGGGAAGGCACGGTTTCAGAGATTTTCGGCCAGCACCCTGAAAATATGCTGCTGGAATTTACTGCGACCGTTGACCTTGGGCATGAGGCTATCCGGGCAAAATATCGCGACAAGATTCTGTATGATTATTCCCTTCGGCAGTTTCGGGAAGACGGCTATTCCAAGGATATCGAGTTGCGGCAGGCCGATTTGCCACCTGCGGAACGGATGATGCAGGCCATTGTGTTAAGCCAGTATCGCCGCAAGGTGGCCGAGGTGAAGGGGATTCACTGCAAGCCGGTGATTCTGATGAAGTCCAAGACGATCAAGGAAAGCGCCGAGAATGAAGCGGCGTTCACCGCGATGGTTGAGGGCCTTTCCGGTGACGCGCTGGACGCCCTCAGAGGGGCGTCAGAGGGCGATGAAACGCTTTCGCGCGCCTTCGGCTTCATAATGGGCGAACGGGCCATGAGCAGCGCGGATTTTGCCCGTGAGCTTCAGGGGGATTTCGCCCCCGAGAAGGTAGTGAACGTCAACAACCCCAAGGATTTGGAAACGCAGCAGATTCAATTGAACACGCTGGAAGACCGGAACAACGAGATACGGGTCATCTTTGCCGTCGATAAGCTGAACGAGGGCTGGGACGTTCTGAACCTGTTCGACATTGTGCGCCTCTACGACACCCGCGACGGCAAGGCGAACAAGGTGGGCAAGACCACGATGGCCGAAGCGCAGTTGATCGGGCGCGGGGCGCGCTATTTTCCGTTCTTCGCCCCGGACCAGCCGGATGCTGCGCCGGAAAAGCGCAAGTATGACAGTGCCGTGGACAACCCGCTGCGCACCTTGGAAGAACTGCATTACCACTGTTCTCATAACCCAAAGTACATTCAGGATATCCGCAATGCCCTTCGCGAAACCGGCATGCTGGATGAAACCGCCCGCACGGTGCGGCTGAGACTGAAGGACAGCTTCAGACAGACATCGCTGTATTTGAACGATCATGTCTGGGTGAACGACAGGGTGAAGAACCCGCGCGACGAGGTGACCGGGCTGAGTGCCTATCAGATCGACAGCCATTTCACTTATCCGAATCTGATGACGGGCCGGGTGACGGAAGCCTCTGCCTTTGGCGGCGGGCAATTGTCGCTGAAGCCGTCCGGCAGGGAACCCATCTCGCGCGACCTCAAGCTGGCCGATTTCGGCAGAGCCACTCTGAGCTTCACCATGGACGCGAATGATTTCTTTCACTTCGCGAAGTTGCGCGATTTTTTCCCGAAACTCGCCAGTACATCAGAGTTTGTGACCTCGGACACTTATCTGGGCGGCGTAACGGTATCTGTGCGGGCCTTGCCCGATGACTTGGACAATCTGACGGCACGGCAAAAGCGGGATATCACGCAATACGTGCTGCACCAGATCGAAAGCGGCGTGAAACGCGAAAGCGTGGAATATATCGGAACCAAGGACTTTAAGCCTTACAAGATCAGCGACCGCTTCACCGACAAGGTGCTGAAGCTGCGCATCGAGGGCGAAACCGGGCTAAGCTGGACCGAAAGCAATGTGCCGGGTCTGGATCAGATCGACCTCGGCAGCAAAGACTGGCACGCCTATGATGACAGCTACGGCACGGATCAGGAAAAGCACTTCATCAAGTACATGAACGATCAGGCCGACCGGCTGCGGGAACACTACGACAACTTCTACTTGCTGCGGAATGAAAAGGCGGTGAAGCTGTTCGACTTCGATACCGGACGGGCGTTTGAACCGGATTTTGTCCTGTTTCTGCGGCGGAAGGAGGACGAGACCAGCACGATTCTGCAATTGTTCATCGAACCCAAAGGCAACCATCTGCGCCCGCAGGACGATTGGAAACAGGCCTTCCTGACACAACTGAAAGCCAAGGCCAGACTTGAGACCGTATTCCAAGGCCGGTACTATGCGGTTCTTGGTCTGCCGTTTTTCAACGAGACCGGGCAGACAAACTCCGATTTCAAAGCTGCATTCGAAAAACAGGCATTGGGGGTCTGACAGCTATCGAAAAGGAGTGACCGCCCTCGGGAATGTGCTAAGGTTCTGCGTATCCACCAGAAAATCATGGCATGGCCGCGCACAAGTTCCGAACCCTCCGCGACATCGAGAATTTCGGCAGGACACGTCTTTCCAAGAGCTTCTACATGCGGGATTTCCTGCACAGCGAAATCAGCCAGCTTGAAGGCATCACCAACCTGCCATCCGACCCCCTGCTTGCCATCTACACCGGAAAGCGCCTCTGCGAAGACCTGCTGGAACCGCTTCAGGACCGTTTCGGGCGCATCGCCATCCGTTCGGCCTATCGGTCTGCGCAGATCAATAAGATTGGCAACCGCAAGGGCTACAGATGCGCCAGCAACGAACGAAACCATGCGCGCCACATCTGGGATGTCCGCGACAAGCAGGGACATTGCGGTGCAATGGCCTGCATAGCCATCCCGTGGTTTGCCGACCGCTATGCCGAAGGCGAGGACTGGCGGTCGCTGGCGTGGTGGATACATCACCATCTGCCGTATTCAGAGCTTTGCTTCTATCCCCGGCTCTGCGCGTTCAACATCGGCTGGCACGAGAAGCCGAAACGGATCATCCGCAGCTACATCGCCCCGAAAGGGGTGCTATCTCGTCCCGGCATGTGCGTTCACTTCCGACATGCGCAGTTCAGCAGCCCTTTCTGAAACGAAATGAGCATCGAGCAAGGCGGATTTTGCAACGGGTTGCACCGAAAACTGTCATTCGCTTCCGACATGCGCAGTTCTCAGTGAACCCGGAATGCAATGCACCGCTTATTTTGTGACCGTATTCTAAACTGCCGTTATCACTTCAGGCACGGTTGCAACGGGTTGCACCGCATAGGAGTGGCGTCGTTCTTGGATGCACTGGCCCGATTCATTCAGTCTCGCCAGCATTCAGTGCTGTGAATGAAGGTCTGCCCCGGTTCACAAGCGTTTTTTCAATGGCAGGTTGGATGGCAGGTAGCATCAAGAAAATATGAAATTATTCAATAAAATCAATGTATCATGGCGGACGGTGAGTCCGTCAACTTAGTTCCCACCAACATCCACCATCGTCCATCACTCTTGGAGTTTCAGGGCCTTACGCAAAATTAGCATGCAGCACAGTCCATTGACATCCAGCCCAATCGCAACATAAATGTGGGTTCATTTGTGGGGCTCGAAGGTTGGTATGTCGAAACGATACGGTCAGCACCCTGACAAGGAATTGTCGGCCCTGAAGGTGCGGCAAGTATCGGAGCCCGGCCGCTACCCAGACGGTAACGGGCTCTATCTGGTGGTGTCAAATACCGGCGCAAAGCGCTGGCTACTGCGCGTTGTCGTCCATGGCAGGCGGCGCGACATGGGGCTGGGAAGCGTGTCGCTGGTTCCCCTTGCCGAAGCCCGTGAACTGGCTGTTCGTTATCGCAAGGTGGCCCGTGAGGGCGGCGACCCTCTTGATGAACGGCGAAAGGCACGGAATGTCGTGCCGACGTTCGCTGAAGCCGCTCGTATGGTCCATGCCGAATCCAAGGCGACGTGGAAGAGCGAGAAACACGCGAAGCAATGGATCAAAACGCTTGAAACCTTTGCCATGCCGATAATCGGCGAGATGCAGCTGAACCACATTCAGTCAGCCGACATCCTCCGCGTCCTGTCACCGATCTGGCTCGACAAGTCTGAAACTGCGCGACGTGTCAGGCAACGGATATCTACGGTCTTCGACTGGGCCAAGGCGGCAGGGTATCGCAGAGATGGCAACCCGGTTGACGCTATCGAGCGAGGGCTGCCGAAGCAGTCCGGCAAGAAGGAACATCACAAGGCGATGCCCTATGCCGAAGTCCCGGCTTTCATTCAGCGCCTGCGGCGAAGTGACAACCGGGGCAAGATCGCTCGACTCGCCTTCGAATTCCTGATCCTGACAGCGACTCGGACTTCGGAGACCCTGCTTGCCGAATGGCCCGAAATCGATGATGCAGCCGCAATCTGGACAATCCCAGCCGAACGCATGAAGGCCGGTCGTGAACATCGGGTGCCGCTCTCAGCCCGGGCGCAGGCCATCGTCGCCGAAATTCGCCAGTTCGGGCTAGATACCCCATTCATCTTCCCGGGCACTAAGCTGGTCAAGCCGATGTCGAATATGGTGTTCCTGACCATGCTGAAGCGTATGGAGGTGCCGGTGACTGCGCACGGGTTCAGGTCATCGTTTCGCGATTGGGTGGCTGAAACCACGACCTACCCGAATGAGCTTGCCGAAATGGCTCTGGCGCACACAGTCAAGGATAGGGTTGAGGCGGCCTATCGCCGGGGTGATATGTTGGATCGAAGGCGCGAAATGATGAATGAATGGGAAACGTTTTGCACGAGGCGGGCATGATCGTCCCAACGAAAGGGAACAACCGATGACTGAATCCAAGGTTGACAGCAAAAGCAGACCGAAACGAAAAAAATTCAAAACGATTGCTTATAGAAATTTTAATTTTCATGCAGTAATGCGAGAGATCCTTGACGAGGATATGGGTAGCATAAACCACCTTCACGAGGTGTATTTTTCAGCTCTGTCTGCATGGGTTGTCGCCCCTCACGATCACGAGTTACGGCACGACGCAGTGCGAATGCGTATGCGCTTAATTCTTGCCAAACATGAAAGATCAGTTTTAAAAGCTGAAGGTGACAGGCGCAGCGAGGTAGATGCTGAATTGCGCTCGGGAAAGCTGAGGAATTTTCTCAATAAGGTCTATTACCCCCTTGGCGGGATAAAGAACTTAAACTCCGACTCTCATCTAAGTAGAACCTCAGAATATATAGTACGTAATTATCAAAATGACATTCAAAACTTCCTCAAGTTTTTCCAAGTGATGCATTATGTGAAAACAGCTGGACTTAAAGATAGCTCTTACGATATCAGCCTTAGGAGAACTTATGAGGTGCTGAAAAAGTTCGAAAGTGAAAAAAATAATAACAACTCCTGTGGTGAACTCTCAAATTCAGAGGGTATGGGATTTAAATATTTGGGTAAGAACTCGCTGGAACGTAAGCTAAGCGAATACGGCGGAAATGTTGTGCTGTGGTATGCAGCTTCTCTAGTTGAGTGTTCAGAAGGATCTCTACTCGACGCATTTAAAAAAATCTCAACCAAAGGACTTCGCGACGAGGAAATTATGAGAAATAAATTGAGCGAGTGGTTGGAAGTATCATCCCACTTATCCACGGAAATATTAAATTCGGTAGAAAGCAAGTACCTGAAAGAGGCTGAGAAATATAAAGAAATTGAAATCACTGTCCAGAATATTCGAGTCCCAAAACCAGATCTTTTAAAATGGGAAAAGGAAATAATCGAGGATGTTCATAAAATAGGCACCCAAATATAATCATAGGGGCGCGGCTTCTAGTACCATAGGCTTTGTTCATGTCCGGGCAGTGGCGACCGTACGCCACTGCCAATATCTGATTGAGCGCGCAGTGGTGTGGGGTGCATCCTGACACCCTAACGCATAATTAGGGTCCCTAACTACACCTTGGGGTAATTCCACAAACCCTGTTCACCTGTCAGTTTCCTTGTGTCCATGAAAACATAAGGAGGATTGCGTGGAACACAGAACAACTATCGGCTCTAATCGCTACCTGCGGCTGGCACAAATCATCGGCCCCGACGGCATCCTGCCGATCAGTCGGTCAGGTTTCTACCTGAAGGTCAAAGCCGGCGAAATCCCACCACCCTTGAAGCTCGGTCCCCGCATCAGCGTGTGGCGCGAAAGCGACATCCTCGACTTCATCGAAAGCAAGGGGGTGAGCAACGATGGCTAAGTATTTTTTTGCAGCCTTCGACTGCTATTGCGGCAGCCTCGGGTGTATCGAATGCCGCACGCGCACCCAAGCCAATGTCTCGGCTGAGTTCGTTAAGGTCTTTGACCCCTACGCAAAGCCAGCTTTTATCACGGTCATCCCCGAAGATGCGCAGTATACGAGCGACGAACTGGCTGACTTCGACCTGAACGCGTTTGTCCTGAAACATCGCCGAAGAATCGCTGCTTGCCTTCCTGTGGACTGCATTGCGGCAGGGTGTGTCGATTTCAGCCTCAACGTCTTCGAAAATGGCGAAGGTAAATGGTCAGTTCACCTTCACCTGATCCTGTCCCGGATGTTGACTGAAAAGGAAAAACGGGTCCTGAAGGCGAAATACCCTCGCGACCCCGAAAATAATGTCTTCGTTCCTGTGAAGCAGAAGGCAATCCAACCGGGCACTCTGAGCGATATCGTCGCGCCTTATGTCTATAAAAACTTCTTCACCCTTCGTTCCATTTATATCGCCATACCTAAATCGGGGTATCGTAACTCCTACAGAGACAGCGTCGACCAGCCACTCTCAGTACCGGATGCTGCGGTTCTGAATGCAGCTCTCGGCAGGTTTCAAGTCATGGACCCGTTGATCCTGATCGGGTTGAAGCGTGCCCGCAAGGCAAAGGATGATGACCCGGCGTCGATCACATTGATAACTGCATGTCGGGGGTCGGCATGATCTTCTTCATCAAGGGCATCATGCAGGCTTGTTTCAGGTTTTTGATTGAAAACCCTGTTAGGGCCCTTGAGCGGCCTGTTTGAGACCTTGGCGGGCTACTTGGGCGGGTGTTGGTCGTAAACTGCACACGATGTGATTGAAACCGCAGCGCCCGCCCAAACCAATTTCAACTGTCATCGAAAAACCGGGGAAAACGGGGAAATCCCCGATATCCCCGCATATCCTAAAGGAAGAGAGAAATGAAAAAAACGGCAACTAATGAGCGTTACTCAGACGTCATTGTCTCACGAGCGGTCCAAACTGACGAAGGCGCGACGTTCTGTCTTGTGACTTGCGGCAACCGACAGCATTGGGTTTGTCTGTCCGAATTGGTCTCCGACGAAAAGCGGATCTTTGAAGAACTGGCTGAAGTTGGCATTCCGCTGCTGACGACACCGGCCCGAAGCGACTTGAAGGCAAAGCTCCAGAACCACCCCGTGCCAGACACCGCCATCGTGGCGACCCAGCCCGGTTGGATCGCCGACCTCGTTTACGTCCATCCCGACGGTGAGGTGCAGAAGGGTGATACCTTGGATGCCGAGATCATCGTCGCTTTCCCGCCTGACCCGGCCTTCGGGACGTCGGGCAAGTTGGAGGATTGGCAGAACGCGCTTGCACCCTTGCTGAAGCGCCAGCACCTGATGTCCTTCCTGCTAGGCTATGGTTTTGCGGCTCTGCTTATTGCCAAGCTTCAGCCCTCGCCCCAAAACCCGATTGTCGAACTCTTCGGCTCGCGTGAAGCCGGAAAGAGCACGATCGCCATGGGTATTGGATCGATTTTTGGCGGTGACCCTGCGGGCGACATTGGCATCGGTCGGACGGCAAATGCGACACCTGCAAGTTTCAAGCCGGTGCAGCGTATGGCCTGCGACAGCCTGCTGTTCCTCGACGAAACCAATATCCTTGACAAGTCGGTTGAGGAGAACCTGAAGCTGTTCTTCGATCATACGTCGCGCGATGAGCGCCTGCGCTATGGTGCCACCGGGCGGGCACAGCCGATCCGAAACGCCCTGCTTCTAACCGGCAATCAGCGTCTCGTGGATCGCGCCAAGGCCGCTTCACCGATTACGGATGCGGCACGAAGCCGGTGTCTGAGCATTGACGTCGGGGACCGAGTGTTCTCGGGCGATGAACTGACGCGGGATGAACACAACCGGATGCTAAATGACCTTCGAAACGCGGCCAATCAGTTCTATGGTACTGCCAGCCGCGCCTTTGTCGCCGAAATCATCGCGGCCTGCGAAGAAGACAGCGAGGGGTTTTCTGCGGAAGTATGCGAGCTTATCGATGAATTCCACAACGAACTGCCAGAGTCGCCGCACCTGCCCAATCGAATCGCAACGACTATAGCACTAAGCTTCGCTGCGGGATGGCTTGCGTGCTCATGGGGTATCTGGCCCACCGAGAAGACGTCAATACGAAGGGCATGCGAATCTATTTACGATGAAGCCAGTGAAATGGCGGCTATGGATTGCTGCTTTGGTGCGCCGGTCGTCAAGCGCCTTGTCGCCCTGATCAGGGCCAATAGTGATCGCATACCATGCATCGTCGACGGCAAAAAACCGCAACGCTCAGTTTTAGCCAATGCGGTGGGCTTTCGGGTCGATGAAGGTGGCGGAGTTACGCGAGTCTTCATGAAGATGGATGAACTGAAGGGCATGCTTGGGGCATCGGCTACGTCCGAGCTGAAAATGTTGCGTGACCTTGGTCACGTCAAAGGTGAGGGCGGCAAGCACACCCGATCAGGCAGCAAGCCACCGGCATATGTACCGATTGACGGCAGGGTCTATGAAATCACGCTCCGGACCTGTTGGTTGGATTGAACGTTATTCGACCTTTATCGATTTGGGGGCGCGAGATGCGCCCCCTATCTTCTTCCGACCGTCCTTGGGGTTGTCGACCTGAAAGGCAGCCCGGCCCCGTCTCGTCTTTCGGCACGGGCGGCGCGGCAGCTCGAAGCGGTAAATGGAGTCAGCCGGGCGACAACATGGCCATTCATGACAAAGGCCATGTGAGGGGCGTGGGTTGGTTTCCTAGTCCGGCCTGCACGACCCAAGCCCCCTGCATCAAAAAAGTGGCTCCACGCGAAAGAGCACTTCAGTAGCGTTTGAGCCGTTTTCAACGGTGATTCGAATCCTTTCTTCCCCGCCGCTGTGGGTGACCATTCCCATGCAGACTATCCTATTGTCTGTCTTCGAAACCTGATTCAATGAGGAGACCTTAATAATTTCGAACTGCGCGCCAAAAAGATTCTGGAGACTTTCCCCCTCAACGAGCGAAGCGGCCATTTCGCAATCATGTTGCGCAATATCAGTTTCGACTGAGCTGGCAAGGAACAACCAAAAAAGCCCGGTTGGGCAGCGCTGCGGCGGGTTTGATGCTTGCCTGTTCATGCCATAGGATGTGCAGGATTGCCGCACCGAGAATCCGAAGCAAACATGCCAAACACCAGACCGCCGAAAAACCTGACCCCTGCGCTCTGCCAGCGCCTTCAGCGGGAGATGCTGAAGGCCTGTAGCGAGGTTGCGTCTCGGCACGGTCTCGCCGTCGAGGCGAATGAAATCACCGGCATGGATTTCCGTTGGGGCTTCGATCTGGGATTCCGGGTATCCATTCCGCTTCCCGACGGAACCGTACTTGACCCGGAACGGATACGCTTCGAGGCCCTCGCCGAGGCCTTCGGTCTGTCCGCTGACGATTACGGTCGTCAGTTCACCACCGGTCGTGACACCTTCCGGATCACTGGCATTGATCCACGCAGGCCGAAATACCCGATCTCCGCGCAGCGTGTCCCTGATGGCCAGAACTTCAAGTTCACCGCCGATCAGGTGGCGATGCTGATCCAGAAGGGCATGCGTGATGTCACCCCGCAGGAATGATCGGGCTCTCACTGGTGTAATAGCAAGATCCCGGCCAGAATTGCCGCCCTGCTGGATGGAACGCACTCGGCCCTAACCTGCCGTTCAGTCCCTGGCCGACCGCCGCGGTGCAGCTTCACCAGACCGGTCATTCGTCCATCGCGTAGCACTCTCGGAAAATGAGGGTCTGCTGTGCGGACAAAGCAGACTTTGTTGCCGCTCAGGATGGGCTGCGCAATGTCTGCAACAGGTTTGTTTGTGACTATTTTGAATGACTTCGCTGCGGGGGTAAAATATATTCCGCGCGATGGCAGATAATTCTAAAGCGAGCAACATTGACCTCGGCGTCGGCACAGGGATTGCGCTGGCAATGGCGACAGTTTTTACGTTTGCAAGCCCCGGTCACGCACTCATTGTCACGTTCGTACCTGGGGTCATTGTCAGCTGGATTATCTACCTTCGTCTCACGATGACCGGGCGCCCGATCCCCACCTCCAGACAGATCATACCAGTATTTGCGTTGGCTCTTGCCATTCAGTTCCTCCACTTCGCCGAGGAATTCGAGGCGGATTTTCAAACACAGTTTCCGCTGGTCTACGAAGGCGAACCAATCTCAAATATCGTCTTTGTTGCCTTTAATATGGGGTCCTACGCCGTTTTCCTTATGTCGGCAGTGGGTGTCACTTTCTTGAGCTACCGCTTCCTCTTGGTGCCAATGCTGTTCTTTGCAGTGTATGGCGTTGTTGGCAACGCAATAACGCACACACTTTGGGCCGTGATCGGAGGCAAATACTTTCCCGGCCTCTTAACAAGCGTCGTTTATTGGGCGCTTGCACCAGTCTTGCTGCAGCGATTTGGCCTCTCTAGACGGGAAGCAGCCGTTTTCATTGTCGCTCTCGCGTTGGTTTTGATTGCTTCGGCCGGCCTCACATTGAACACCAATGTGCTGCGCGCTGCCGCCTAGCACCGGTGACCTTTCAAAAACAGCCATTTGTGCGTCGTGCAGCATCGTCCACTTAGGGCTCTTAACGTCGATTTGCTGGCGTTGGTGCCGGCAACGGTCCTGGGCGGCCCCTGACCAGCGCACTCCGGCCCTGACCTGCCGTTCAGTCCCTTGCCGATCGCCGCGGTGCAGCTTCACTAGACCGGCCATTCGTCCATCGCGCAGCATCATCGGAGGATGAAGTTCGGCAGTGCGGGACAGAGCTGGCTTTCGCTGCGGTTGCGCAGATGTTTGGTTTAGGTCAATCAAGCAGGGATAGCTTTTTGAACCACAGGAGCGACTGTGAAGACTGTCATCCTCGAACATGAATACGCCTCACCGGCGAAGGAGGTCTGGGCGCTGGCAACGGACCTCGATGCACTCAGGGAAATCATGGATGGGGTTGTCAGCTTCGAAGGGTTGCCGAGCGGTCGCGTATACCAAGGCCAGAGAATTACCGTGCAGGTGTCGCTGTTCGGGAAGTTACCGCCTCAGCCGTATTTCATGGAAGTCCTGGAATGCGACGACGAAGCAATGATTTTGCGGTCTTCTGAAAAGGGCGCAGGCGTCAAATCGTGGCGTCACACTCTGACCGTGGAACCGCAGCAGTCAGGATCCAAGCTGCGTGACGTCGTTGAAATCGACGCGGGCTGGATGTCATGGGCCTTCGCGCTCTGGGCACGGTTTCTGTATCGCAAGCGGCATGAACCGCGCGTTCAAATGCTTGCGGACATGCGGGCGAAACGGTCTGAGACTGAGTTGTCCGATGCAGAATCGCCGTGAAGTGAACCAAGATGGACTGCGGCCCTTCGCGCTATGTGCAGTGAACTGCAAAAAGGGCTCCTTCCGGACGTTCTCCGCAGCGCAGTATGGGCCCAAACCCGTACGTTTTTGTCACCGGCGCTTACCACCGTTTTTGGCGAACACCTTCTGGCAGGAGGTTTATGTCCGGTGTGCGGGACTTTGCTGCCGTCAACGCAAAGACAAAAGATGTCTGCTTTTCATTCGACGGGCGTTCCGAACACAGCGACTGCGGCACCAAGAAGCGCCAGGATTGCGAAGCCCACTGTTTGCCATGAATGCGGGCGTTGCGATGCCCGGATCGCGGCTATGCCCGATTGAAGGGCGTAATAGAGGGCAAAGGCTCGCGAAGCATAGCTGATGATTTCAAAGATGTTGGCCATCCACGTCAGCAGAATCCCGATGCCAACCAACAGCACATAGGCCGACTTTTCCGTGACGACGCCTCTGGTCGTCTCGGCTATCAAGCCGCCCGAGCCGTTTGTGTCCGCGATTGCGGCGCTGAATTGGGCGCTAAGGGCTGCAACGACCAAAAGCAGAGGCAGGATCGGGGCAACAACCTGCATCAATTCAATGATTGCTGTTTCGTCCAAAGACAGTGGATCGGCATCAAAAGCGTAGGTCAGCAATCCGATATAGAGGCAGTAAATTGCGGTGGATATCCACTGAGCGAGTCGCATGGACTTGATCCGCAAGGGCGCGTCATAGGCTTGCCTAAGATACCGTGAAGTCTCGAAACCCTGAACCGTCACGATCAGACCGGCCATGAGTGTCACTCCCGCCCACCCGGTGACCTGCGGTGGATCGAACTTTAGTGCGCCTTGGCCCGTGACCTGCCCGAAATGCACTGCGAGCCCAAGCAACAGCCCCGCGATGATGGATAGCTTCAGTCCGACGGAGACCTGTTCCATACGTTCGAGCGCGCTAAACCCGCGCGTCATCCCCGCGAAAAGGATCAGCAGGAAAACGGCGGTGGTCAGCAAGTTGGCGTGGTATGCGTCGTCCAGCGTTGTCAGGCTCACGCCAAATGCGCCGAAGAGATTGAGATAATAGGCCACGGAAACGATGAAAGCGAAGGCCAGAACAACGGAAGACGCCCGTTCAAGCCCTAAGAGCAGACGAGACGGCGCAGGGCGTGCATCGATGTCCCCAATGTTGAACCTGATAGCGGCTCCGAACGAATAAGCGATCGCACACAAGCCAAGCATGACCAGCGGCGCATATCCGCCGTAGCTGACATCAAGGATCGGACCTAGAACAAGAAACCCGCTCCCGATGATTGAGGCCAGAGGCGTAATCGTCGCTCTCCAAACCGGCGCGTTGGAGAGGCGGGGCCAAATCAACAGGGCGCCGACAAGGACCGCGGCTGACAGAATCGCTATGTTCATCATGCCCCGATAAGATCAAAGCGAAGTCGGCTCGGCAACTTAGCCTGATGTCTTGAAGCAGACCTTCTGCCGAAGTAACGAGCGGCACTTTGCAAACGTTGGCGCGACGATCTGATGCTACGTCGCGGCTTCACCACTGCGGACATTCGGGGTGCCTGCAGCAATCTTCCTGTCCGAGCTTGAAGCAGGCTTCGCGCGGATTGCGGGTTGGCGTCGCGCAGAGTAAAAAATTCCGAGCAACACCGGGAGGTATTTATGGACCAGTCCGATCAGGAACTCGAGCGTCTCAGCGCGCTGTTGCATGCGCTGCCCATCGAGAACATGCCCATGACGCTCAGTGAACTTGATGGCTACGTAGTCGGTGTTCTTGCCTGCCCGGATATGATCCCGCCCTCGGAATGGATGTCCCATGTCTGGGGAGAGACAGGTGAGGCAAATTTTCCCGATCAGAAAACCGCCGAAGCCACGGTCGCTGCGGTCATGGCTCACTACAACTCGGTTGCGGAGGCGATGACCCGCTCACCTTGGATCGAACCCATCTACGAGGTTGACCCCAACAGTGATGAGGTGATGTGGGAGCCTTGGATCGATGGCTTCACTCGCGCTATGGGGCTAAGACCGGATGCTTGGGATCGACTGCTCGCTCAGGCCGACGAAGAGACGCGGACGACGATGATCTTCTTGATGGCGCTTCAGGAAATATACACTGGCCACAGCAAGTTCACGGATGAGGAGATCGACGAAATCGACCTTGAAGCACCCAATCTGATCCCGAACTGCGTTGCGACGATACTCTATCAGTCTCGTCCCGAGCTTTCCCGCATGGAGCCCGCAAATCGTTCCGAGATGCCGTTCAACGCCGGTCCCCGGCCCGGGCGGAACGACCCATGCTCCTGTGGGGCGGGCCGCAAATACAAGCAATGTTGCGGTCGGAACTGACCGATCGCCCAAGTCTCTCACGGCCCAAAGCTGCCAGTCGGTCTCTGACTGGCGCTGCGGTGCAGCTTCCCCAGACCGGACGTTCGTGCCTGGCGCAGCGAGATCGCGCAGGCAAAGTCTGCTATGCGGGACGAAGCGGACGCTTGGTTCGGTCGTGAAGGTGTCCAATTGGCCGTGGCCTTGCGCTGGTATCGGGAACGCTGACCTTGACCTATCCGAGTAGCAGCAATAGCCAGTCGCCCATGATGTTTACGTCCACCTTCTTCCCCCGATTCTGAGCGACACCCGTCGCAGGCGCTCCGGCGCTTATTGAATCGTGACGGCGTCGCATCGCGACAGCCGCTAAGGAGAACGTGAAATGTCCATTCCCCAAGAAATGGGCCTGACTTCGGATCAGGTCGAAAGCTTCATCAACGACGGCTTTGTAAAGGTGGATGATGCCTTCAGCCGCGACCTTGCCAAGGTCTGCCGAAACGAGTTGTGGGCCGACATGGGCCTCTCCCCAAATCGGCCAGAGACCTGGACCGAACCGGTCGTTCGCATTGGTTCGAAGTCATCGCCATCTTTCGTGGCTGCCGCCAATACGCCGCGCCTGCATGCCGCCTATGACACTCTCGTTGGTGAAGGCCGGTGGCTGGCCCCTCAGGGGCTCGGAACCTTCCCGATCCGCTTTCCATCGAGCGAAAGCGCCGGGGATGATGGCTGGCATGTAGACGTAAGCTTCGGGACCGAGAACCCTGACTTCATGGAATGGCGGGCGAACGTCACGAGCAGCGGAAGGGCACTGCTGATGCTTTTCCTGTTCTCGGATGTTGGCCCTGACGATGCCCCCACGCGGATACGGAAGGGGTCGCACGCCACTATAGCCCGTGAGCTTCTGCCCTACGGCAAGGCCGGTGCCACGCTCAGGCAGCTCTCGGCCGACGGCTACGCTTCCACGCAAGAATGCGAGATCGCTCTCGCTACCGGAGCGGCAGGGACGGTCTACCTGTGCCATCCCTTCGTGGTTCATGCGGCGCAGCCGCATCATGGATCCGAGCCGCGCTTCATGGCTCAGCCGCCGCTGGTGCCCAGCATGGAATTTGATCCGAAGCTTGCACCGTCGCCAGTCCAGGTCGCCATCCGGAAGGCCTGCGGTCTGACGATATAAGGAAGAGGTTCCGGGACCGCAGGTCGGTTCCGGAACCTCGCCACGAATGTCGTGGAAGGGCTCGAACCGGTCATGCGGCACTGCGGCGTGCCGCCTGGCCACTCCATCGGGGCCGGATGACACGACCGGCCCAAAGCGGACCTTCATCCCGACGCCGAGCGCCGCGTTGCAGCTTCTCCAGACCGGCCATTCGCTGCGGGTGCTCGATTTCTTTAGTGTCTGAGGTCAGCAATGCGGGACAAAGGGTGCATTCGCTGCGGATGCGCAGATGGCTGCTTCAGGTTTGGCGCACCGATAGGACATTGCAGCAGGTCGCGCCGGTTAGTCCGTATAGCTTTGGCAGGCATCAACTCCGTTGGCTGTCGAGGCAAGTAGCTGATCTGCATCACGGATGAGATCGGCGACCCGCCTGTCCGCCAGACGATACCGAACGAAGCGGCCTTTGCTGCGGCGACTGACCAGCCCGCATTCCAGCAGACAGCGCAGATGGTTCGAGACGTTGGGCTGACCCAAACCCGTATGCCCGACGATTTCCTGCACGTTGCGTTCGTCCGACACCAGCGCATCGAGGATCGTCAGACGACTGGGATCGCTTAGGCCCCGGAAGAGCTTTGCCCGCAGTTCCAGTGTATCGGGTGCCGAAAGATCGTCTTGAATGTTTTGCGCTGTCATATCATTATCCACTGATACGTTAGCAGCGTACCTTTTCGCCCGCCACCACAAAAAGGATCGCACATGAGCCAGCCCGATAACAGCAAGTTGGCGACAGCCTCCTCCCCGATCCGAATGCGGGTGCAAGGCATGGACTGCGCGAAAGATGCCGCCGAGATCGAGCGCGCGGCCCGGTCTGCGGGCGTGGCCGAAGGCGACGTGAAAGTGTCCGCCGCCACCCACATCATGACATTGCGGATCGCGGACGGCGATCTGCCGAAAGTGCGGCCCGCGCTCGACGCGACCGGCTACGGTTTCGAGAAGATCGAGGACGGCGATACATCGTCCGATCCGGCCTACAAGGACCCGAGCTATCGCCGCGCGCTCTGGATCGTGGTCGCGCTCAATCTCGGATACGGCGTGGTCGAAATGTTCGGCGGGTTCTTGTCCGGTTCGCAGGCGCTGAAGGCAGACGCGCTCGATTTTCTGGGCGATGGTGCGATCACGTTTCTGGGCCTGCTCGCCATCGGCTGGAGCCTGACATGGCGGGCGCGGTCGGCGATGATCCAAGGCGTGTTTCTGGGCCTTCTGGGCCTTGGCGTTGTCGGCAGCACGCTCTGGCGTGTCCTCAACCAGACCACGCCAGAAGCCGGGTTGATGGGAGCCTTCGCGGTAGGTGCGCTGATCGTAAACATCCTCGCGGTGCTGCCGCTGCTAAAGCACCGCAAGGGTGATGCCAATATGCGAGCCGTCTGGCTGTTCTCTCGCAACGACGCCATCGGCAACCTCGCCGTGGTCATCGCCGCCGGGCTGGTCGCGTGGCTTGGCAGTGCATGGCCCGACCTGATCGTCGCGTTCGCGATCGCGGGGCTTTTCCTGCATTCGTCGTGGATGATCATCCGCGATGCCCGGAGTGACTTGGTGGAAGCTGACTAACTCCATCATGGTGCGACGCGCCGGACGAAAGCCGACATTCGCGCGCCCCGCAGCATCGGTGAGTCTGGGCTCGATGCGGTCATGCGGCGGTGCGGCAGGCCGTGTGACCATCCTGGCAGAGCGACATGGCACGCCCGGCCCTGTCCGGCCGTTCGACAGGGCGCCGCGCTGCCTTGCTGCATTCACGAGACCGGTCGTTCGATGCCCGGTGCAGCATTTTCGCCGGCCGCGCGATCGCTGAGCGGGACGAACAAGACCCCGGCGTGTTTTCCACATTCACGCCATCGTTGATATGCAGCGTGACCTCATCCGTTGAATGCACCCAATTCTTTGATGTGGGAACGAAGTGCATTGCATGCCGGTGCCATAAGTGCTGCAGCATCCTTGCCAGCCTGATAGCTGTAGGGAATGGTAGTAACACCCGCTAGGTCGCTTGGGAGCTTCACCTTGTCCTCTCGCGGTTCCATTAGGATTGCACGGGTGCGGCCTAGGCGTCCCATAAACATGCCCAATTCGAAGACAACGTTATCGCGTGGTGCTGGCCAGTCCTGACCGCGGAAGAGCGTCATGTCATCACTGTGTGCGACGGCCACGGCGAAGTCGGCATCGTCCAGCTCCGTCTCCAAAGATTGGATTGCGTAGCTGGCGACTTTGAAAACATCGTCCGTCCAGAGCCTTACGATGAAGCCATCGTGCGCTAGCGCGTCTTGAATCTTCCGCGCGACATCCAACGCCTCGGCGGATGAGATGATGAACACTCTTATCTTTTCGCGGTGCTGCCCTACAAGCTTGTTCCGCTCGAGTAGGCGGCGGGCCAATGTCCTCGCGATTACACGGTAGATGATAGAGTGTCGTGAAGCGAGATCGGACACATTTGCGCTAGTTAGCTTGGCAACAAGCGCAGCCTCCGCTGCCACAACGTCGGCAGAGCGACGCTGCGAGGGTTCGATCAAAGCCATCTCTCCTACGTGGTCGCCTCTTCCCCGCGACGCCACGTCTCGTCCATTTACTACGATCCTGAAGCTGCCCGCGACTATTAGAAACAGGTCATCGTCGTCTCCTCCCTGGGAGATGATGACGTGCCCCTTGGCTACCTCGACCAATTCAGCGCTATCCGCGAGTGCCTCCGCGAGTTCTCGGTTGCCGCCGACGATCTGTTGCTGCAGTATCGCGTCGATGAGGTTGTTGCGCCCCGCAGTTCCTCGGAATCGGTCAATTATTTCGCTCAAGTGAATATCCTCCAATAGGCTGAGGAGTAGATATCCTCGCTGCTGCCCTGACTCCATTTCAAAACGCGCTAGAGGTTCTAGCCTTCTGTGCCGATCATCTGTTCCTCTCGCTGCCCGTCATATACTCGCTTCGTGATCTAGGTCGCATCGTCTAAAATCAAAGCGGTAAAATCAAAGCGGTAAGGTGGGCAGCTCGATTGGCAACGGTTCCGATACATGCCAAAACGTTGGCACCGCTCACGCCCGTTAGCGCTGCACGGGTTTGGCAGCGGACCTAGGGCTTCTTCCAGTGATTTGATTTATACACGGTTTCAGTTGTACCGGCGAAGCTGAATGTTGTACTCGACCAAGCACTGTCGCCATCAGCATCCTGCTTGGCATTGGCATTAAGTTTGTTGTAGACGCGGCTGGAGACGTAAGTGTGATAGCCTGTATCGCGCACGTCAGATAGCTTTGCAGCGAAACTGGCGGCTTTTCCAATCCAGATGAGATCATTGTTGTCCCGTATCCCTGAGCGGACAGCCCTCACTTCACCGGTGTCGATTCCAGAACAGTTGCGAATCTGAATGTCGTTATTCTTGACTGAGTCGAATTTGGATCTGGCCTTCGGGCTAATGATCTTTCGAACAACCCAGTGGATCTCGCGCCCACAGATTGCAGCGTTGCTATTCTTTGCATCTCCGATGAAGACGCCCATCACGCGGTCACCGTCGAAGCTCCTTATTTCGCCCCCGTGCTTCACTATCAACCTAGTCGAGCAGTCTAGGAACGCTCGGATAATCTTCGCTGTAGTCGACCAAGGGCATACTGATGATAACTTCGCTGAACCTGCCAGATCCGTATACAAGAACGTCGCATTGATTTTGACCGCACCGTCCTTCAATGCGACGTCTGGGGTGGTCGGTACGACTCGTCCTTCGCGTTCATTGAAGGCAGTGCCGAACAACGTATCAACACGATCCTTCAGGAATTCTTCGTTTACTGCCACAGTGCTTGTCTCAACAACCCCGAGGAAACTTTTTGCAGCGGCCACCTAGAGGTGCAACACTTAAAGTTGCAACCATCCGAGCCCAGCACTGCCGTCCGGTCTGGGGACGCTGCGCCGCGACATTTGGAACGGGCCGACTGTCGACTCTGGGCCGGCCCTTCCGATCGACTCTCACCGCATTTGCAGAATGCTGCACCTGCTTCGTTCGGTAGTATGGGCTCTGACCGGTCATGCGGCGGTGCGGCCACGCCACGGAAGCCAGTCGCTGGCCGGCCGAGGCAACGACGGCCCACAGCTGCCGTCTCTGAAAAGGCTGGACGCCATAGCGCAGGTTCTCCAAAGCAGCCCTTGCTCAAGCCGGCATGCGCCGCGATACAGCAACAAGCATTCGGGTCTTTGATTGACGCCAACGTCTGAAAATAGGTCGACCGAGTATCTTGATTCAAAAACCGACGTCCAAGCTCAATCCGTCCAAACGCTTACTGCCACTGGCCCGCGCCGATTAAAGCGCAGATGAAACTGTACGGGAGTACCAACTTCAATCTCGTCAAACGACTGGTCAACCAGCGCACTCATGTGCGCAAATACGGACGACGGATACCCGCCAAATTGAATAAAGAAATACCTATCCTTTTTGTCCGATATGGTACCTGCAAACTCGCTCAAACGCTCCGTGATGGGATCGCCAGAGGAAGGCGCCATTTTTCGAAAATTGTCAGGGGCCTTGGAGTCTATTTCTTCGAACAGCTTTTTGCTCTCTGTCGCTTGACCATTGAAGAACAGATACTCGGCAAGAAAGTATCTCGCTTCAAAATTGTGGTCTCCAGGCGAAAAGCTTGAGCGGAAGTGATAGATTATGTCTGAGGGATCACCTCCTGTCTCGATCTTGAGAAGCGCCGCCTGGAGATGGATTCCCTTGTCACCTGAGAACCGTTCGAGGGCATCATCTAGCGTCTTTGTTGCTTCGCTTTCGGAACCGCTTGCACGCTGAATTCGTGACAAGCGCGCAAATGCACCGGAATTCTTCGGTTTTACCTTGATCGCCTTCTCGAGCGCACGAGAAGCTTTTTCATCGTCACCAAGCGTTTGCCAGAATTGACCTTCAACAGTCGGAAATTCGGCCTGATTGGGAAAGTCCTGCTGGGCTTTCCGTAGTCTATTCACGGCATCAGCGACTTTCTCGTCAAATTCGAGAAGCTCATGATCTTTCGGGTCTTCTGACATGTCCCGCAGCAAGTCGATGGCTTCATCAACCAGTAGCCTACAGAACGATAGGTCTTTCCGGGAGTCCTTGAGAGTTATGCTATTCAGATACGACCTGGACTGAGCGCGTAGCCTTTCGCTTGCAACCTTTGAAGTTGCAGCGTTGGCCCGACGCCTCGCAACTTCCGCCAGCGTGTGGATGTAGATGTGGTTGTTTTCGTCTAGAGATCTTGCTAGCTCGGCGAGTTCTTGAGCTCTCTCGAGACAGCCCTTTCGATGCAGGTACTCAAGCATG
This sequence comes from Paracoccus albus, assembly GCF_027913035.1. Taxonomy (NCBI): domain Bacteria; kingdom Pseudomonadati; phylum Pseudomonadota; class Alphaproteobacteria; order Rhodobacterales; family Paracoccaceae; genus Paracoccus; species Paracoccus albus. The sequence continues at coordinate 911,016 of NZ_CP115775.1, read as the reverse complement.
GCCGCCTGCTGATGCAAAAAGGCAGTATCAGGAAGTGAGGTGAGTGCCGCATCAAATACGCTTCGAGCTGAATCGATATCGTTGAACTCTTGTGAAATGTTTCGTCCCTTGCAGATGCTCTCCACGACACGCTTGTCCGACGAAAAACCGACGTCGAGACAATTGATTATTCGGGTAAGCTGGGCGGCCTTTTCCGCATCATCGGAACAGGCCACACCAAACAGAATCGACGAAACACGGTGATGTCGCGTCTCGTAACCTTTGTCTCCTGTATACGGATCAGATACGACGTGGACGATGTCCTTGAGAGGGCCAAAGAAACGCTCCTCGAAGTCCGAGAACCGAATTCCACTCACGCGTGAAATGGCACCCGCTCTAGCCACGACCCCAAACTGATGCATCGTCGCAATATCCAAATATAGCTGCCGGGCTGCGTCTGGCGTGATCCTATCGTACTCTTCAAGGATAATTTTTTCGAACGGTTTGCCTTGGGTAAGTTCATGGAGGGCGACCAAGAGCTGCCTGTTGGCTCGATCCTCGTCCAAAAACGCCGCGATCCGATCAGGCTTCGATTTAGCTCGAAGCAGTCCAAGGCAGTTATGACGCTCTAAGAGATCGACAAGGTCTTCCGCCTCTCGTTCATTTAGGCGCCGCAAAAAATGGAGTTCTGGAGAAAACTCTTCTTCCAACTCGGAACAGTAATTCCCCCAATCGGCCTCGCGATCACTCGCAATAATCGTGATCGGCACATTTTTTCGTTTCAGGGTCCGAAGCAATGAACCGATTGCATCGCCGTGATTTGAAACCTGATCGACAAATAGAACGGCATGCTTGCCTGTAAGCCCAAAAAGCTCTTCAAATACTTCGGCCCTAGGTTGCCCGGTCGGGCGTAGCCAAAGTACCAACTCGTCCAGCGCGGTGGCGGCATCATAGGCTGCACGTCGAAGCGCGATTGTTTTCCCGGACCCGGCTGAACCATGTAGTACAAGGAACCGTTGCTGTCTCGTATCGCTATCGTCAAGCGCAGAATACAGAAGGTTCTCGCCAACTTTTCGACGGAAATCGAATTTGCGGACTATGCCACACCATCCGCGGTCATGACCGGAATAGAACTTATCGGCTTGCACTTCTTCAAATGAAACGCCGGAGTGAATATACAGAAGATCCGCTTCCAAACTCGCTCTAAGTTGGTCAGAGCCGACGTCATCGGTTCGGAAGAACCGGCGATACGGAGCGTCGGCAAAGTCTACTGGCAGACTTAGACTTCTGAACAAGTCCGGGACTTGGCCGTCCAGTGCGTCAACAAACTGCTCGAAGGTACCTTGGATCACGTCGACGCCCATGTTCGCCCAGAGTTTGATCACATGTTCATCCGCACCCGGCGAAACAATGTACCACTGCGGCCGGTTTTTGGGATCAATGTCATAAACCAAGGCACGGATATGAGGATCAGCAAGTTGGTAGCCAACGAAAACGACTGGGGATGATTGAGCCCATTGCTGAAGGCGATCAAACAAATGCTCTCGATTGTCCCGGTGTCTATGGTAGTGCTCATTCGACAAAACCAGCGGTATATCAGGATCGAGCCGATGATTGATGCATCCGTGAAGCTTGAAAAGCGGCAAAGGGTTCGTTTCCCTTTTTAGCCGATCATCATAGGGCTCAGTGTTCTTCACAAATGGTAAGCACGTCTGTTTACTTGATGGGTTGGCGGCATATCCCTGTTCTATGATCGTATCGTAATTCGTGGTGGCAAGCCCGCGCCACCGGAAGTCTGCGAGCTTAATGTGAGCGTCGGAGGGATCAAAGCCCGAAAAGAGTTTTGCGATTTCTTCGAAGACCAATGGCTGTCCAGCGCCAGAAACGATTGCCATCTCTGCAACCGTTGCGAGATCTCGCGTTTCCGATTTTGTGCCAAGAAATTTCGACGCCAAATGGTCTCTGAGTTGATTGCCGTTCGGTGGATGCTCGCCTTTAGCATTCCGGCAAGCCATGGATGCACCCGCCCCAAGGACAAGTACGGCCCTTTGCTCCTTAACTGCATCGACGAGGATGTGCGGAAGCTCGATGTCCGTTTTTTTCTTCTTGGGCATAATTCCCGCTCATGGTTCTCAAAGCGTATGCAGATGAATAGCGCGTTCATTCCCTGAGGTTCAACACAGCATAGGCGTGTTTTGCATCATCGCTCGCGCGTCCAATGTCGGCTTTCGCTCAGTCATCCAATTGCATTCGCCACCGCAGCGAATGACCGGAATCCGCCCCCTCTCTGCCGAGATTCTGCAGATGCAAGACCCAGCAGCGTGTTTCTTCGGGTTTGTCTGCATGAGCCGCCAGACTGAGATTTGTGGTGCCGTTGAAATCCGCACATGTCATTTGTTACAAACCGCCACATGCGGATGGTCATGCCGCCGCAGCCCCTTGCAGCGCCGTACCCTTCATGTAGCGGGGGCGTGTTGCTTAGTCCCGGCCAGCAGCAGGTCATGGCAGGCATGCCAGACTACGATGTCAACAAGTGAAAGCGACAATTCTGCAAGCTCAACCCCCTCGCGTGACTGTGTCCGGTGCCGGGTGGGGGCATAAGTTGGTAACTAATGAACACGTATTCTGGGCATGCAACGTCACGTCGAACCGACATCATCGCGGCATGTCGCATCATATCAGGCCCGATCAGGCGGTCAGCACCACAAACACCGCAAGCTGAACGTTTCACTTGACAATCTACCTTAGATTGTGTATTGTAATCGTATGTCAATTTATGCGAGCATATGCGCGGCCGCCCGGCCAAGGTGATTACAGCCGCTGAACAGCGGCGCATATTGCGACATCTCGATCTTTCTCCGACAGCTGCCCGTGACCGCGTGATGTTCCTCTTGACCATCACGGCGGGGTTGCGGGCCTGCGAGGTCTGCGCGCTTCGTTGGTCGATGCTGACCCGGGGTGATGGCTCGATCGGGTCGCATATCGAATTGCCTCCGGTTGCGGCCAAGCGTCGATCCGGGCGACGTATTCCTTTGCATCCTGAACTTCGGCGGGCGCTTGTCGGTCTGGCCCCGCGTGCCCGCGACCGGCAAGGGCCGGTGATCCGGTCCTGCCGGGGTGGGGCGATGTCACCCAAATCGCTGGTCAACTGGTTTACCGGGCTCTACCGGCAGCTGGGCTTGCAGGGCTGTTCGTCGCATTCCGGGCGGCGCAGTTTTATCACCCGGGCGGCACGCCAGCTGCATCGGGCGGGCGGCTCGCTGCGGGATGTCCAGCTTCTGGCCGGGCATCGCTCCATCCAGACCACGCAAGGCTATATCGACGGCGATGAACAGGCGCAGCGTCGATTGATCAAACTCATCTGACAGGAAAGGGACGAATGATGGATGACCGGGAGTCGATGGATGATGGAAAAGAACAAACTGGCAACATTGAGCGGCGGGAGGAGGATCAACCCTATGATGTGCGATTGGTTCGGATGTTGAACGATGCGCTTCGGCGGCGGGAACTGGGCGGCAATGTCTTCGTCACGCGTGGGGTCGGCATGCTGCCAAGGCAAGAACTCGCGGCGATCCTGCAAGCTGTCGCCTGTTTCGACGATTTTAATGAAGATAATGACCCCTATGGTGAGCATGACTGTGCGGTCATGACAGTGGGGCAACACCGGATCATCTGGAAGATCGACTATTACGACCGGGCGCTGAAGGGGTTTTCGCCAGACCCATCGAACCCGCACCTGACCCGCCGCATTCTGACCGTCATGCTGGCTTCGGAATATTGAATGGCGAACAGCAAGGCTGATGCCGCCCGAATGCTGGCTGAGTTGTGTCAGCTGATGATTGGCCCGGGTTATCTGGACGAGGTTGCTCATGAGGTGGCGGTGTCCGGCTTGGCGAAAGCACTGGCCAAGGCTGATGCCGGGTTTATCTATGACCAGCTGATGTTGTCACTCAGCATGCAGGGGATCTCCGACGATATCGCCACGCGCTATATCATCCGCCACGGCAATGCCACGCGCAGGGAGATCCGGGCCGCGCTTGCCCGCAGGCGTTGTGCCTGCCCAAAGCTCGCGGGGTTTGAGGCCTATACCGGCTGCCGCTACCGCAAGTCGGCAAACACATGCGCCCGCCCGCAGCATCTGCGGCTGTGCCCGGTGCGTAAGCTCCCTTTGCGCAAGGGCCTTTTGAACGTTCAGGCGCATTCGCTGCATTTCTTTCTGCGCGACATCTGTCAGGACGATGTGGCCGGGTTCATCGATCAGGTGATTGAGGTGGCGGTTGCGGAAGCCCGCACAGGCCCTGAGCGGCGCTGTGCGGCGGATGCCAGCATCGAAGCTAGGGTTTTGCCGCCCGATGCCGTTGCAGCTGCACGACAGGCCCTGCTGCGCCAATTTGGCCGGGTTGAGGGTGTATCGGCCAAGCTGGCCAATATGGTGCTGGCCGATATCCTGCTTGGGGGCAGGCCGAAGGACATGCGCTGGCGCGTGATCGGGGCAGCAATGTGCACCGTCGATGTGCTGGTCCATAAATTCCTTGATCGCACCGGCATCCTGCACGCGTTCGGGCTTGAGCATGCTTACGGCCCGCGCTGCTATCGGGAAACTGGCTGTGACGGGGTGATTGCCGAACTGGCACGTGTCGTGCCGGTGCAAAGCATCGACCCGGCTTACCCGGACTATTTCCCGCGGCTTCTCGAATTGGCCATCTGGCGCTTCTGTGCCGAAACCCAGCATGGTGTCTGTCGGACCCGCATTGTCGGCAAGGGCAGCCTTTGCAATCAACGCCACATCTGCCCAGTTGCGCGATACTGCGCCCGTGGCGGATCAAAGCGTCGCAGGCGGGGCAAAACATGATCAGCCACATTCAGGAGATCCCATGACTCATTGGTTCACCGCTGACCTGCATTTTGGCGATGAGGGTATCCTGCGCTACTTCGGGCGACCATTCAGAAGCATCACCGAGATGAACAACGCCATAATTGACGCCATCGCCACACGGCTGAAGGACGGCGACGATCTCTGGGTGCTGGGCGATGTCGCCGATACAAGCTCAGGGGGCGAAGAGCTTGCCCGGACCCTGATCGAGCGCCTGCCGGGTCGAAAGCACCTCATTCGCGGCAATCACGACGATGCAGCGATAACCAGCCTGCCATGGACCAGCCACCACGATCTGACCGAGATCACGGACGGGTCGGAGCGCTTTGTGCTCTGCCACTACCCGCTGCTGTCATGGAACGGTGCGCGACAAGGAGCCATCCAGCTTTTCGGGCATGTTCATGACCGCTGGCCGGGCTCCGACCGGCAGGTCAATGTCGGCGTCGATCTCTGGGACTTCGCCCCCGCAAACGCCGCCGATATCGTCATCAGAGCCGCAGGACAGAAATCGCTCAACATCGCGGATCAGATCGAGGGAGTGGGGTGAGGCGATAATGCTGACCAACAGCTCAGCTTTTCTGATCCATCGGCCTTAATCGCTGATTTCCATCCCCCTCAGCCACGCCGAAAATGCCGATTCACTGATGTCGCCTGAGGCAAGCTCTTCCATCATCCTGACACCGATCAGCGGGTCAGGTCGTTTGGCCGCACCATTCAGGCGCAGGAATGTAAATGCCGTCACAAATGCAGAGCGCTTGTTTCCATCGACGTAAGCATGCGCCTTTGCAATCCCGAATGCATAGGCGGCGGCGAGGTCGAAGACGTCCGGTTCACCGTAATGTTCCAGTTGCAAAGGGCGGGTACATCCGGCTTCAAGTAATGCAACGTCCCTTATGCCCGGTGCCCCACCATGCCGTGCAATCTGCCGGTCATGGATAATCAGCACTGCCCTCAATGGCACCCAAAGCCAATCACTCACGCAAGCGCCTGAAGCAGGTCGCGGTTTTCGTCCATGACGTCTTCAGCAGCGGCTAACACCGCCTGAAGTTCGGGGTCTTCCGTCATCAGCCTGAGGCCACCATCATCGGTGCGAACTGCATAGAGCGTGTCGCCTTCCTTCGCATCGAGGATTGCCAACATTTCGGCGCTGAGCGTCACCACCGACGAGTTACCGACCTTACGGATTTTGACCTGCATCATGCCTATACCTCACTTGAATATACAAATGTATACACATCTGCAACACTGCTATCAAGCAGGGTTTTTCAGTTCGGCATCAGCAAGAGCCGTTGGTAATCGCCTTTCGATCTCGCATCATGCCGCGTAGCGACCATCCTCCAGCACCGTGGCCTGCCCAAGAGCGGCGAGGCTTTCGAGCAGCGGTTGTACACTGGTGGTGCGGGCGCGGAGGAAGCGGCGGGCGATTTGTTCGGGGGTGGCCTCGCCTGCGGTTTCCAATGCCTCGCGGACGGCGGCGATCTGATCGGGCAGGGTTTTCGGCCACGGTTCTTTCTGCGCGGTTTCTACCACGCCCATATCCATGGCGGTCTGCGAGTCCTTCGCCGCGGCCATGCGGCCCTCGGGGTTCTGGTAGTCGGGGCGCAGCCAGCGGATATGGCCCTGCGCTTCTTCTGCCGCGCGTTCGTTGTTCAGCGCGACGAGGCGGAACAGGATCTCTTCGTCGGTCAGATCGGCGGGCCAGCCATAGGCGGCGGCGACCTCGGCGTCGATCTGGTCGTGCAGGTCGCGCAGGATGGCGATCAGGCCATGGTCGTAAATCTCGCGGTCCTTGCCCTCGATCCGGTCGCCTGCACGGAGTTTTTCCAGCACGTTATACATCTGGGTGAGAGTGAGTGTCGGATGCGCCGCCTGCTGGCGCTTGCGATGCGCGTCGAGTTCCTCGCCCAACTCGCGGAGGCGGGTTTTCTGCGGCTCGGTGAGGTCGGGGAAGGGGAAGGGATCGAAGCAAAGGCTGCTGTTGTATCGAGGATCATTGCCCATTCCCAAACGGGACCCGGCTGCGAGAGACCATATAACATGAATTTTTGAACTTAAAACACTGATATAAAATGTTTTCTCTAACCCGAAGGTCACGACCTCGCTTTCTGGCATGAAGTCTGGTGATGCTGTTTGAAAAATCCGATGCTTGGCGGTTCGCGAGGTTACGATCATGTGATTGAGTTCAGCAGTGGCTGCACGATAGCCACGCGCAGGGTCACCAAAAACCCACCAATTTTCGCGACGCCACTTCATATTGTTTTGGTCTCGCGCGGGCTTTACCTCATCAAGGATTTTCTGAAAAAGTGCGGGGTAGACGCTTTGGACTCTCTTCTCGTCAAGACCCCAGAAATCCACGACCCAATGCTGGCGGTTGCGTTGGACCAAATCGGTGCCGCCCACAAACGGGCGAACGACTCTTTTTTGGATCGCGTCGGTTCCTTGGGACAAAGATGTCAATTCTTCTTTCGTGCCGAGAAAGCCCATTCCAATCAGGAAAGCGCCACGATTGGCTATGCCCTCATTCGCCTTCAACGGCTTCGCCCCGGCCACATCCGCCCCGATCTGCAAATTCGCGAAGATTTTTCCGACCTGCATATCAAAGGTGACGGCCCGCCCATCCGCCTCGCTCTGCTCGCGGCTTTCGGTCACCACGCTCAGCAGCCGCCCCTGACGGTTGCCCGCCGCGCCCACGGTCATCGCGATCCGCACAGCCGCGCCAAGTGTCGCATCGACCCAAGGGTGATCCGGGATCGCGAACAGCAGGGATAGTGGCTTTTTCGGATCGTTCAGATGCGGCTCAACCACACGGCGATTGAAGGTCTGGCGCAGCGAATTGGTGGTGATCAGCCCGAAACGCCGCGTGCCCTTACCCTTCTTCGCGTCAAAGGCCCGCGCCGCAAGCGCCGCCTTTTCCCACCAGAACATCACAAGATCGGCACTTTGCGGCATTTTTGGATAGGCTTTCCACAGTGCCTCGACATAGCCATCGCCAAGGCTGTCGCGCAGGCGGCTGGCCCCGATGAACGGCGGGTTGCCGACGATGAAATCCACCTGTGGCCAGATGGTCGCTTTCGGCTTGGCATAGTCATAGACCTGCACCCGCGCGGCTGGGTCCGGCACTTCTTCCCCGGTCACGGCATGGCGGATCGTGGTCACGCCGTCCCACCGGGTGACCGGGTTACCATCTGCGTCCATGCGCGGGGTCCGGTCGGTCCATTGCAGCACCGCATCGGCATTGGTGATGTTCTTGAAATCACGCAGCACAGGCTCGCTCGGCGCGGCCTGACCATGGGTGCGGAAATGCCATTGCAGAAACCCGATCCACAGCACCAGTTCAGAGACCGCCGCCGCCCATGGGTTCAACTCGATCCCCAGAAACTGATGCGGGTCCACGGTCATGCCCGACAGGCCAAGCGAGGACTGGCTTTCGCCCAGTTCTTCCAGCAGGGCGGTCACCTCTCCCTCCAGCCGCTTCATCATCTCCAGCGCGACATAAAGGAAGTTGCCCGATCCACAGGCCGGGTCCAGCACCCGGATCTCGCACAGGCGGCGGTGAAAGTCATGGACCAGATTGCGGGCGTCACCGTCCTTGCCGTCTTCGGTCAGGCGCTGCACGGCGGTCTGGACATCCTTCCAGTCCTCGCGCAGTGGCTCGATAATCGTTGGCGTGACAAGGCGTTCGACATAGGAGCGCGGGGTGTAATGCGCCCCCAGCTTGTGGCGCTGCCGCTTGTCCAGAGCGCGCTCAAGAAGCGTGCCGAAAATCGCCGGTTCGACCTGCTTCCAGTCGGCCTGTGCCGCCTCGATCAGCAGGGCAAGCTGGGCATCGTTCAGCGGCAGGGCACTGGCATCGGCGAAGAGCCCGCCATTGAAGCGTTTCAGGTCCTGCATCAACACCTGCGAGAACCCGCCGCTGTTCATCGTCTGCCACAGCCCCGACAGCGACGGCGCGGCATGTTCGGGGTGGCCGCGCAGCTTTTCCAGCAACTCGGTGAAGCTGTGTTTCGGGATCAGCTCCACATCTTCGGCGAACATGGAGAACAGGCAGCGCATCAGGAACCGCGCCACCGCCTCGCTGTCATGACCCTGTGTTTCCAGCGATTTACCCAATGCGGCGAGATGGGTGGCAATCTCGCGCGTGACGCGTGCCGCCTGAAGCGAGGGGTCCAGCGACAGTGGGTTCTGCCAGATGGTTTTCAGCCGCGCGCGTATGGTTTCGTCAGTCAGGTCCTCCAACCGGATGCGGTAGCTGTTGCCGTCGGGGAACTGCGAATAGCCCTGACCCTGACCGGAAAAATCCGCATAGACCTCGATCACATGGCCGACATCGACAACCAGCAGAAAGGGTGGCCATCCATCCTCTCGCGCCACTGCCCGCGCATAGCGGTCGGCCTGATTGCGCGCCTTGAGCATTGTGTCATCCCAGCGGCGCGTGCCCCGTACGCCATGCCCGGTGCGCGCCTGTTTTGGGGTGTTGTTGTCTGTTGCAGGAAGCTGGTTCGTGCCTGAACCGGCCTTGCCTGCCGCCCCTTGCTTGGCCTCAAGGATGAAACAGCCTTTGCGGTAGAGGTCGATAAACCCATGCGAGCGCATGGAGGTTGGCCCGAAATCCACCGGACGCTCGAACCGGTAGCCGTCATTCTGATCGTCGCTTGTGGCGAGCTTGGGTTCCTCAACCCCCAAGAGCTGCGTCAGCTCGACCGCAAAACGCTGAAAATTCGCCCGCTCGCTACCGCCGCTGTCTTTCCACCGTTCTACGAATTCCTGAACTGTGATCGGCACCGGCAACTCCACCTCTGTCAGGTCCGATCAGTGGCAAAGAAGTGTCAGGACTGCAAGCGGGGTTGGGCTGGCAAAGCGTTCGGTCATCGGCGGACTGTGTCCAGCTTCATCCACGGAAGAGCAATGCAATCCAGAAAAATAAGTGGGGTGAAATGTGGGGCTCTGTGAAATAACCTCACCTCAAGTATCTAAAATATAAAGACAAATCAGGATATTGTGGCGGACGGTGAGGGATTCGAACCCTCGAGACGGTTCCCCGCCTACACACTTTCCAGGCGTGCGCCTTCGACCACTCGGCCAACCGTCCGTGCCAGCGCTAGTTAGCGGGTGATGCAGCGCTGTGCAAGGCTCAGAGTTTTGAAATTTTGTCCTGAAGCGCGGCAAGCTGACGACGGATATCGTCCATGTCGCCTTTGTCTTTGTTTTCCGCGTTATCCATCTCATCAGGTGCAGGCCCCGACGAGCCGCCGCGCCAGCCGCCCATCATCGCTTTCAGGAAGGCCTGCTGCTGGCGCTGAAGCTGGTCAAAGCCGGGCATGGAGGACATCGGCGTCGGCATGGAGGACATGTTTTCCATGATCTTCGACTGACCTTCGCGCAGCATCTCGAAGCTGGCCGCAAGGAATTGCGGCACCACGCTTTGCGCCTGGCTGGTATAGCTGCGCACAAGGTCCGTCAGCACATCGACCGGCAGGACATTTTCGCCGCGGCCTTCATGTTCCGCAATGATCTGGAGAAGATACTGGCGCGTAAGTTCGTCGCCAGTTTTCAGATCGACGATCTTCACCTCTCGCCCTTCGCGGATGAACCGGGCAATATCTTCCAGAGTGACGTAATCGCTTGTCTCTGTGTTATAAAGCCGCCGGCTGGCGTAACGTTTGATAAGCAATGGCGCGGCGGCGTCAGTCGTGGCCATCGGGCTACCTCATGAGTGCATTTGCAGCATTTTGCGTCCAATCCGCCGCAATTGCAAAGAAAAAGGGGCGGCACATCGTGCCACCCCTTCGTCATGCGATAAATCCGCTTCAGGATTTGGTTGCAGTGGTCGCTTTTTTGACAGCGGCCTGTGCTTGCTGCGTGGCTTTTTCAGCCGATTTCTGAGCGTCGTCTGCGATGTCTTTACCGGCAGCCATCATCAGGTCGACGGTTTCCATCTGCAGTTTCTTGGCGACTTCAGCGAAAGCTGACATGTGCTCGGAAGCGGTTTCAGCCGAAGCCGAAGCGAAGTCGGTGAAAGCTTTGGCATAGGCCGAAGCGTCGTCTTTCTTGGTGGTCAGTTCACCAACGCGGGCGATGGTGTCTTTGGCCCACTGAGCCGAGATCTCGGTCGAGCGCTCGGCAGCCGACAGCGCGACTTTAGCCATTTTTTCGTTCAGAGCGGACTGGGTTTTGAAGGCGTCCTGCATCGACGAGGTGTCGACCGGGAAGTTTGCCATCATGTCCTGCATCGTCTTGGTGAAATCGGGGGATTTAGCCATTTATCTTCTCCTAGCTGTGGCGGCGGGAGGGAGGGAGGGATTGGCCGCCGGTTTAAATTCCGTGGCCATTACATAGATGCTGCGTCGCAGCATTGCAAGGGATTTTTCTGCGTCGCAGCAAATTCTAACGATTATAAGAAAACCGTCCGTCAGTGGCGTTCGTGGACATAGCTGCCCGGCGAGGGTCCCAGCCCTTCCGCAGGCTCGCGCGCGGGAACCATGTCACCAGAACGCTCGGCCAGCCATTTCTCCCATGTCGGCCACCAGCTGCCTTCGGCGAATTTCGATTCTGTTTGCCAGGTTTCCGGACCCTCATCGAAATTGCCGCTGCCAGTGTAGTGACCATATTTCTTCTTGCTGGGTGGATTGACGATCCCGGCGATATGGCCCGATTCAGACAGGATGAAGCGCTTATCCGTCGAAGCCATCTGTGCCACGCCGCGCCAACTGTATTTCCACGGGGCGATATGATCAGTCTCGCAGCCGATCGCGCAAACCGGCAGCGTAATATCCTTGACCGAGACATTGTGCCCATGCACCGGGAAGCCGTCGCCGACCAACAGGTTCTGCTGGCAGAGACCGCGCAGATAATCGACCGTCATTTTTCCGGGCAGATTCGTCGCATCCCCGTTCCAGTAAAGCAGATCGAATGCCGGTGGCGTCTCGCCCATCATATAGGACCGGATGGCCGGTCCCCAGACAAGATCATTGGCGCGCAGAAAGCTCATCGTGCGGGTCATGAGCTGCGATGCAAAAATCCCGTTCCGTTCGACCTCCGCCGCGATCCCTTCGACGAAATCCTCCTGAAGGAATGGCGTGAACTCCCCCTGCTCGCTGAAATCGGTCAGTGTGGTAAAGAAAGTCGCGGATTCGACACGGTCATCCCCGCGCTGCTCCATCAGGCCCAGCGTCAGCGAAAGCGTCGTGCCCCCGATGCAGTAGCCGACCGCGTTCAGTTTCGGTTGCGCGGTGATCTCTTCCACTGCATCCATCACGGACAGATAGGCGCTGACATAATCTTCTAGGCCCGTCCCGGCATAGCTGACATCCGGGTTCTTCCATGACACCACGAACAGCGTATACCCCTGATCGACGATCCATCGGATCAGGCTGTTTTCGGGCTTGAGATCGAGAATGTAGAACTTGTTGATCCAGGGCGGAAAGATCACGACCGGTGTTGCGTGCACCTGCTCTGTCGTGGGAGAGAACTGGATCAACTCATACAGGGGTTCCTGCCGGACCACCCTGCCCGGCGCGGTTCCGATATTCTCACCCACCGCAAAGGCATTGCGGTCAGCAAGCGAGACCACCAGCTCTCCGCCGTTGCTCTCGATATCACGCACCAGGTTCTCCAACCCCTTCACCAGGCTCTCACCCTCGGTTTCCAATGCGCGTTCGATGGCATCGGGATTGGTGGCGAAGAAATTCGTCGGCGCGAACATATCGATGACCTGATTGGTCAGCCAGGTCAGCCTGTGCTGATCGACATCGCTGTCCATATCAAGCCCGGCCGCGGCTTCACGCATGGCCTGTGCGTTGATCTGGTACTGGTTCTTGACCATGTTGAAGTAGGGATGGCTTTGCCAGAGCGGGTTTTTGAAACGCTTGTCCGTCTCCGGCTCTTCATCTTGCGGTGCGGTCAATTTTCCCTTGGCGAACTGAGACTGCATTTCTGCGTAGCGCGCAAAGGTCGCGCCCCAGTATTTCACCTGCTGTTCAAGGACTCGCGCAGGTTGTTCCGCCCACATTTTAGCCATAGCCATGCTGGCATTGACCATCAGGTCTGCGCCCGGCCCCTCAACCCCCGGATCGTGCATCGGCTTGCGCGACAGGGCTGCGGTCAGACGTTGCGTGAGCGATTCGATCCGCTCCATATTCTCGCTGAGCTGGGCCGATCCCGCGCCACGCGGATTTGCCTTGGGCGCTGCCTGCGTCGTGGCAGCTTGGGGCGTGGGCCGCGATGGGCTAGCCGCAGTCCGCTGATCGGTCCCGGCATTCGATTTAGCGGCATCACGGGCAAGATCGGCCTTCGCGGCGGCAGAGGCCGGCGCCGCCGATTTTCTCGCAGCCGATCGCGCCGAAGTATTTTTTGCTGCAGACGCAGCTTTCGTGGCAGAGGATTTTGCAGCAGTCGCACGCGGCCTTCTGGCGGCTGGCTTAGCAGTACTGCCTTTGGCAGCCGCAGCTGTCTTGCGCGTGGCCGCCGTCCTGGTAGATGCCGCTGCTTTGGAAGTCGTGCCTTTTGACCCGGTGGACGAATTGCGCGAAGCCTGCGTCGATTTCGTCGCCCGCGCAGTTTTCGCAGCGGCTTTCTTCGGCGCCGAGGCTGATCCGGCAGCGCCGCGCCGAGGTTTCTGCGCCGCAGCATTTTCGCCACTCCCCGTGCTTTTCGGTGTGTCCTTGCTTGCCATGCCCAATTAACCCCCCTACTGTTTCTCCTTGATCTTAGCGGCCATAACGGCTTTGAAAAGGGTAAGTTTCCCAAAGGAAACGCGACAGAAACCAATGCAAACGGGGCGCAGATGGGCAAGCAACCGCTTAAAGGGCTGATCTCCTACGACGCGATGGAGACGATCCGGAACACGAATGAATGGCTTGGCGCATCGGCGCGCGCAATGGCCTCTTATCCGATGTTCGCCATGATCCCGCACCCGATGTTCCGCCTGATGAGCGCATGGGGCCGCGTCACCGAACGCAGCTTCTCCCGCATGGTCATCAAGCCGGATTGGAATCTTCCGCCCATCGCCGGTGCCGACGGTCAGGACCATATCGTCTATGTCGAACCAGTCCTGAAGCGCGATTTCGGTGATCTGGTGCGGTTCCGCGTCGCCCGCCGCGATCCATCTCCTCGCAAAATCCTGCTGATCGCGCCCATGTCAGGCCACTATGCGACGCTGCTGCGTTCGACTGTAACCTCGCTCTTGCCTGATGCCGATGTCTACATCACCGACTGGCATAATGCCCGGAACATCCCGGTCAGCAAAGGCAAGTTCGATATCGAGGATTATACCGAATACCTCGTCGAGTTCATGCAGCATCTCGGCCCGGAACTGAATGTCATCGCCGTATGCCAACCCGCCCCGCTGGCACTGGCAGCCACCGCAATCCTTGCCGAACGCGACCCGAAGTCGCAGCCACGTACGCTGACGCTGATCGGCGGGCCCATCAATCCGGATGCGGCGGCCACCGACGTCACCGATTTCGGCAATCGCCACACGATGGGCGAACTGGAATATATGGTCATCCAGCAAGTTGGCTTCAAATATAAGGGCGCCGGTCGGATGGTTTATCCGGGCCTTGCCCAGCTTGCGTCCTTCATCGCGATGAACGCCGAAACCCATACGCAGGCTTTCGTGGACAAGATCATCGCAGAAGCACGCGGCGAAGGCTCCGAAGCCGACCGCCACAACAAGTTCTACGATGAATATCTGGCCGTGATGGACATGACGGCAGAGTTTTATCTTTCAACGGTCGAACGCATTTTCAAAGGTCTCGAAATTGCCGAGAATCGCTTCACAGTGAACGGCAAGCCCGTCGACATCTCGAAGATCAAGGATGTCGCGGTCATGACGGTGGAAGGCGCGAATGACGATATTTCGGCCCCCGGTCAGTGCGTCGCGGCGCTCGATCTTTGCACGAATGTTCCCGAAGACAAGAAAGCCCAGCATCTCGAACCCGGCGCGGGCCATTACGGCATTTTTGCAGGCAAAAGCTGGCGCCTGAACATCCGCCCTCTGGTTCTCGACTTCATCGACGAAGCCAGCGCCGAGGCAGAGCGCAAACCCAAGCGGCGCCGCGGGGCAGAGCCGCATACGAATGTCACCGAACCGCTCAAGGATGACAGCAAAGTCGCTGTCTGAACGTGGCGCGGCATTTTCGCGCCACCCCCCTCGGTGCATAACCGCTGTCTATCTTCGGTGCGCAAATACCTCGGGGTGTGGGGCAGCGCCCCACGAATTATCCCATCCGCTCGGAGGCATAGCTGCCGGGTGAGGCCGGAAAGACCACCGTGCGCCCGGCATTCAGGAACACCCGGTGGTGGATATGCGCATGGATCGCGCGGGCCAGCACCTGCGCCTCGACATCGCGGCCAAGGCTGACGTAATCGGCAGGCGATTGCGCATGGGTGACGCGCACCGTTTCCTGCTCGATAATCGGACCCTCATCCAGGTCGGCAGTCACGTAATGCGCCGTCGCCCCGATCAGCTTCACACCGCGCTGATACGCCTGCTTATAGGGGTTCGCGCCTTTGAAGCTGGGCAGGAAAGAGTGATGGATGTTGATGATCCGCCCAGACATTTCCGAACACAGCCGGTCAGACAGGATCTGCATATAGCGCGCCAATACCACCAGTTCGGCGCCGGTTTCGCCGATCACATCCATCAGCCTTGCCTCGGCTTCGGGCTTGTTCTCCTTCGTCACCTTGATGTGGTGAAAGGGAATATCATGGTTAACGACCAGCTTCTGATAGGTCAGATGGTTCGAAACCACACCGACAATATCGACCGGCAGCGCCCCGATACGCCAGCGATACAGAATATCGTTCAGGCAATGCCCAAAGCTGGACACCATCAGCAGCACTTTCATCCGCTGCGTCGCGTCATGGATGGCGGCTTGCATGTCAAAATCACGCGCAATCCCGGCAAACCCGTCGCGCAGCGCCTCTATGCCCAGCCCATCCACATCGCGAAAGCTGACACGCATGAAGAAGCGTCCCGATTCCATGTCATCAAACTGCGCCGAGTCGGTGATGTTACATCCATTCCCGGCCAGAAAGCCCGAAATTGCCGCAACGATCCCCCGCCGCGTCGGGCAGGTGACGGTCAAGACGAGGTCTGGCATAAAAACTCTCCTAAAAAACCTAATCGCAAACCCAAGAACTGGCCTTGGCACCAACCTGAAAAAAAGGCCGCGCCAGCAAGAAAGTGGCGGCCCATCACATCAGATCTGTTTTTCCGGCATATTAACGACCAGCCCGTCAAGCGCGTCGCTGACTTTCAGCTGGCATGTCAGGCGAGAGCGCGACGGATCTGGTTCCCATGCAAAGTCCAGCATGTCCTCTTCCATCGGGTCTTTTTCGGGCAGCCGGTCCACCCATTCCGGCGCGACATAGACATGGCAGGTCGAGCAAGCACAGGCCCCGCCGCAATCAGCCTCGATCCCCGGGATCCCATTGTCGCGCGCACCCTCCATGACGGTCATGCCGTTCTTGACGTCGACCTCATGTGCGGTGCCGTTATGCTCGATATATGTGATCCTGGCCATGGCTTGCTGCTCCTCGTATCTGGACCCGGAGATAGGTCATTCATTGCGCAAAGAAAAGGGCGGGACCAAAGCCCCGCCCTGACGCTTTTTCGTGGGTGATCAGTCCTGGATCGAAATCGCGACAAAGCGCGGCTCGCCGCCCCGACGGATCATCAGCAGCAGGGATTTGCGCCCGGCCTCGCGCGCTTCGTCGATACGCGCCTGCAGGTCACCGACCGATGAAACCGGTTGCTGACCGGCCTCTGTGATGACGTCGCCCGGTGACAGGCCCTTATCCGCCGCATCCGAACTCGGCTCGACCTCGCGCAGCACCAGCCCTTGCTGATCCTCATCAAGCCCCAGTTCGGTGGCAAGCTCAGGGGTCACTCGCTGCAGCTTCATGCCAAGCAGCTCATCTTCCGCAGGACTGTCTGACGGACGGTTTTCGCCACCACCTTCGCCGTTGCCTTCTGCCGTTTCGCGGCGGCCAAGTGTGACAGCGACGTCCTGCATATGACCTTCGCGAAGAACGGTCACGTCAACCTCTTCGCCAATCGGGGCCTGTGCGACGCGGGCGACCAGATCGCGGTCATCCTCGATCTCATTGCCAGCGAAGTCGACGATAACATCACCCGGCCGGATGCCGGCTGCCGAGGCGGGGCCGTCGAAGACATCGGTGACCATCGCACCACGATCCTGTTCCAGACCAAGCGACTCGGCAATCTCCGGTGTCACACGCTGAATCTTCACGCCCAGCCAACCACGACGGGTTTCACCGAATTCCCGCAGCTGATCGACGACATTTGTGACGACATTGGCCGCCATCGAGAAACCGATCCCGATAGAGCCGCCATTCGGCGACAGGATCGCTGTGTTCACCCCAATCACCTCGCCATCCATGTTGAACAGCGGCCCGCCAGAGTTACCGCGGTTGATCGAGGCATCGGTCTGGATGAAGTCGTCATAGGTCCCGGTCAACGCCCGGCCACGCGCCGAAACGATCCCGGTCGAGGCGGAAAAGCCCTGCCCCAGCGGATTGCCGAGCGCCAGCACCCAGTCACCCACACGGGCGTCGTCACTGTCGCCGAAGCCGACGAAGGGCAGATCCTGTGCGTCGACCTTCAGAAGCGCGATGTCCGTCTGGGCATCGGTCCCGACGACCTCGGCGCTGCGGCGGGCGCCATCGCGAAACTCGATCTCGATCTCGTCCGCGCCGTCAATGACGTGATTATTGGTCACGATATAGCCGTCATCCGAAATCACGAAACCAGAGCCGAGCGCATTGGCCCGCTGCGGCGATTGCTGCTGGCCGAAAGGATTGTTCTGGTTGGGCGATGGCATGCCGAAATCGCGGAACAGATCCTCGAACGGGCTGCCTTCGGGGAACATGCGGCCTGTCGGCCGTTCGATGACAGAGCTGGTGTTGATATTCACCACCGCAGGCGAAACCTCTTCCACCAGATCGGCAAAGCTTTCGGGCATCACCTGCTGACGGCGCGCCTGCGTGTCTGGCGCGGTAAGCGGCGCCTCGGAACTGTTCGCTGCAGGAGGAGTGGCCTGAGCCGCTTCCTGAGCAGTGACAGGCAATGCGCCCAAAGTCAGAGCCGCGATTGAAGCGGTGGCCATAAAACGGGTTACAGGATTGCGCATCCAATGATCCTTTCCATTTTAGCGCGGGATTGCAGTGCAAGACCTCGGTCGAGTTGCAAAACGCAACAAACGTCAGATAGGGCGACGTTGCAAATAAATCACGCTCCGCTTCGATGAACTCATCGTGACTTGCGAAAAGGAAAGGGGCAGCAGTGCCGCCCCTTCCGCATCAGTTATTCGTCGCGGGCTGAACCGCTTCCGGTTCCGGCACCGTTTCGGGCTCTTCTGCCGCTGGCTGGTCCGGCACAACCACAGCAGCACCATCCGCTTCCGCTTCCGTTTCGTCGGCCTCAACCGCTATCGCTGCATCGGCGCTTCCTTCGGTCTGCTGATCGACGTCATCGGTCGCAGGCTCTGCCGGGGCTTCATCATCCAAAGCTGCGTCTCCGCCGCCGATCGCCTCGCTGGCGGGCGCGACGGGGCTTTCGGATGTCGATTCACCCATTGCAGCACCCGGTTCGCTGTCCCACGGCATTTCAATCGGACGCGGCACCACTGCGCTTTCCGGCTGAATGGGTTCTGCCGGCGTGGAAGAACCTGTCGCCCCTTCCGGCAGGGTAGAGAAATCTTCGTCTGCGGGCAGATCCTCCGGCGCTGTCGCGGGCTGTGCATCCGCTGAACCATCGCGGCCGATATAGGCGAAGAAATCACCGTCCGGCGGAATGACCAGTTGCGAGTTGCCAGCCTGAAGCGCGGTCTCATAAGCCTCAAGCGAGCGGGTGAAGGCAAAGAATTCCGGATCGCGGCCATAGGCGTCTGCGTAGATCTCGTTCCGCGCAGCGTCAGCCTCACCGCGGATGATCTCGGCATTGCGGCGGGCGTCAGAGGTCAGCTCGACCTGCGTCCGGTCAGCCGCTGCACGAACCCGGCGGGCGGCTTCGTTACCGCGTGCGATTTCATCCGCAGCTTCCCGCTCACGCTCTGCCCGCATCCGGTTGAATGTTTCGGTCAGGTTCTGCTCTGGCAGGTCGGTGCGGGTCAGGCGCACGTCGATGATCTCGACCCCAAGCCCTTCGGATTCCGAACGCACCTCATCCCGGATCGCGTTCATCAGCGAGGTCCTGTCATCCGAAAGAATGGCCGTGGACGGAACACCACCCAGAACGATCCGGATCGCATCCTGCACGATCGGATCAAGACGACGCAGCGCAGCCTGTTCCCCATCAGGACCGACGGCCTGACGGAAGCGCACGACATCGACGATCCGCCAGCGGGCGAAGGCGTCCACGATCACGCGGCGACCATCCAGCGGGTTGATCTCCAGCGGAGAGGTCTGAAGCCCCAGCATCCGGTCGTCATAGCGGACAACATCGTCCAGCAGCGGCATTTTAAGGCCAAGACCCGGCGTTTCCTTTACCGTCACCACGCGGCCAAGTCGCAGGACAAGCGCCTTCTCGCGTTCGTCAACGATATAGATCGCCATCGCCAGAATGACGCCGATAACGATCAGCAGCGGGATGGCCAGCGTTGCAAGTAGGTTTCTGCGAGCCATCAGTTGCCCCCGTTCGTCGTAGTCGTCGTATTGGCGCCCGGATCGCCGCTTGCGGCATTGGCGTCGTTCAGCAGTTGTTCTGAGGTTTCAGAACGTGACGCAGGCGATGTCGCCCCGCCCTGACTGCGCAGCTGGTCAAGCGGCAGGTAAGGCACCACCCCGTCACCTGCCGACGGGTCGATGATGACCTTGTCGACATTGCCCAGAACACGCTCCATCGTTTCCAGATACATCCGTTTGCGCGTCACCTCTGGTGCGCGGGCATATTCCGCATAGACCGATTTGAAGCGCGCGGATTCACCCTGCGCGTCGTTGACGGACTGGGCGCGATAGGCCTCGGCTTCTTCGACCATGGCCGCAGCCTCACCGCGTGCGGCGGCAAGGATACGGTTGGCATAGGCATCCGCTTGCAATTCCAGTGCGTCGCGGCGCTGCTGCGCGGCGTTCACGGCCCGGAAGCTGTCGATCACCTCGGCGGGCGGGTCGACCTTCTGGAGGTTGACGCGCACCACGTTGATACCCGACTGATAGCTGTCCATCGTCCGCTGCACGGCAACACCGAGCTCTTCGGCGATGGCACCAAGATCGCGGTTCAGGATCGGCGACATTTCCGAACGCGCAATAATGTCACGCATCGAGGTTTCTGCGACCGCCCGCATGGTTCCAGACGGATCGGCGAGGTTGAACAGGAATTGCTCCGGGTCAGAGATATTCCAGACCACCTGATATTCCATATCCACGATGTTCTGGTCGCGGGTCAGCATCAGGCCCGTATCTGCAGCCACGATATTGCCCGATCCCTGACGCGATGTGTCGATTTCATCCGTGCCAAGGTCGGTGACGCGTTCGCCCGTGACCTGCACGATTTCCTTCGTCACAACCGGCCAGGGGGCAAAGTTCAGACCCGGCTCACCGGTGCCGATCGACCGACCGAACAGAAACTCGACAGAGCGTTCTTCAGGGCGCACCGTATAGAAGCTGGCGAAAGCCCAGACAGCGACAAGGGCCAGACCGCCGAATACAAGCGTGCGGCGATCAAGGCTGAAGCCGCCACCACCGCCACCCGGGCGGCGCGGACGCTTGCCATTGTCACCGGAACCGCCCCGGCCGCCCATGAGCACGCGCAGCCGGTCCTGGCCTTTCTTCATCAGTTCCTCAATCTCGGGCGTCCCACCTTGCGGACGCTGACCGGGACGCCGCGGAGGCTCGGGCCGCTGTTGTCCGCCCTGATCCCCTCCTTGACCCCACGGACGCTGACCGCCACGCGGCGGCTCCTTGCCGCCCTTGTCGCCGTCATTGCCACCATTTCCGCTGCTGCCGCCACCCCAGGGGCCTTGTGCCATCGATATGCCTCTTCCTGTTTCGTCTTTCGTCGTTGTGCCTGAAACTGGGGCTCAGACCGGGAAAGTCAAGCTAAACCGCCCTGCCCCGGACCCTTCACCCCTCCGGTTTTTCGTGCCGCCGTGTCGGCATCCGCATTGTCACCAGCTCTTCAGCGAGGGTCGGATGGACCGCTACAGCCTGATCGAACTGCTCCTTGGTTGCCCCCATCGTGATCGGTATGGCGACCAACTGGATCAATTCTCCGGCCTCCGGGCCGAAGATCTGGCAACCCAGAACCTTGCGTGTTTGCTCATCCACCATAAGCTTCATCATCACCCGCGCCTCTGACCCCGCAAAGAGAGAGCGCATGGGCCTGAAGCGTGCGTCGTAGACGTCGACACCACCGCGGGCGATCGCCTCATCCTCATCCATGCCGATGGTCGCGACCTCATGCGGACGCAGGTAAACTGCACTTGCGACAAGGCTGTGATCCAGAAACCGGGCATTGGCCCCGAAAACCGTATCGGCGAAGCTGTGACCTTCGCGAATGGCAACCGGCGTCAGGTTCACGCGATCGGTCACATCGCCCACCGCAAAGATTGAGGGCACGTTGGTCTGCGACCACTGATCGACGATGATCTTGCCGTTCTTGCCTGTTTTGACGCCCGCCGCCTCCAGCCCGAGGCCCTTTGTGTAGGGCGCGCGGCCAGTCGCGAACATCACCCGATCAAAGCTGTCGCTGCTTCCGTTGGCAAATTCGACTCTGATGCCATCATCCGATTTTTCAAGCTTGACCGGTGTCGCCTCCAGCCGCACATCCACACCGATGTCGTTCAATTGATCCGTCGCCATCTGGCGCAGGTCCGGATCAAAGCCGCGCAGCAACAGGTCACCGCGATAGGCCAGCACGGTATCGACGCCCAGGCCGTTGAAGATGGTCGAAAACTCACAGGCGATGAATCCACCGCCGACAACCAGAACCCGGCCCGGCAGGCTGTCCATCAGGAACATATCGTCCGAGATCATGCCCAGCTCTTCGCCCGGAATGCCCGGAAGGTGCGGACGCCCGCCCGCCGCGATCAGGATATGCTTGGCGCTGATCCGGGTGCCATCGGCCAGTTCCACATCATGCGGGCCAGTCAGATGCGCCCGCTGGTGATAGATCGTGCCGCCGACCGCCTCGAATCCGCGCGTATAGGCCGCTTCCAGCCGGTCGAGCTCGGCATCCAGCTTCGCCTTGAAATCAGGCCATGAGAAATCGCCCGATGTGGCATCAGGCCAGCCGTAACCCCTCGATTCTTCTGCCATTTCCGGCGCGGAGGACGCAAAGATCATCAGCTTCTTGGGTACGCAACCACGAATGACGCAGGTACCGCCCATACGGCTTTCTTCGGCAATCGCCACCTTCGCGCCATATCCCGCCGCGATACGGCCCGCGCGAACGCCGCCCGACCCGCCACCGATAACGAACAGATCGTAATCGAAACTCATTCCTCGGCATCCTCTGCCCGCAGTTCAACCACCTCGCCATCCGGCTTTCCGACAAGCGCCAGATCGCAGAGCCCCAGAAACAATCCGTTCTCTACAACGCCGGGAATGGCATTCAGCGCCGCCGACAAACGCGCCGGCTCCGGGATCGCTTCCAGTGAAAGATCAAGTATGTAGTTTCCCTCATCCGTCAGCAGCGGCATTTCGTCGCGCTGACGCAACAGGATGGGCCGATCCGTCAGTTCCAGCCTGTCAAGGGTGCGACTTATAAGCTCTTGCGTCGTCTGCCAGCCGAAACCGATCACCTCGACCGGCAGATGAAATGCGCCCAGCACCTCGACCACCTTGCTGCCATCGGCCATGACAACCATCCGGTCAGAGGCACTGGCGACGATCTTCTCGCGCAGCAGCGCCGCTCCGCCGCCCTTGATCAGGTTCAGATCTGGGTCCAGTTCATCCGCGCCGTCGATCGTCAGGTCCAGCCAGCCGATATCGTCGAGCGACTCGATCTTCAGCCCAAGGCTTTCAGCCAGATCCGCAGTCGCCTGACTTGTCGCCGCACAGCGAAGCTGCAAACCGTCCTGTTTCACGATTTCTGCCAGCCGACGCACCATGAAGGCCGCGGTCGAGCCCGTGCCGAGGCCCAGCCGCATACCGTTTTCAACCAGCTTAACAGCCGCAGCGGCAGCCGCATCCTTGGCGATGTCAGAGGGCGAAAGTTCGGTCATGGCACGGCTCCTGCAAATGGCTTGTCACGTCTTACCCCGAGAAAGCGGCAAGAGACAGGGGCCAATGAGCCCGACGTTTTCGAAAGGGTGGCGTATCGCCGCAGAAGATTGCGCCAGCCCCGGCGCTGCTCTACAGCTTCGGCCATGAAAAATGCCGAAGACTTCGCCGTTATCATCACCGCTGCCGGACGCGGCACCCGCATGGGCGGAAAGGCCAAGCAGTGGCGCGAGCTGAGCGGGCAATCCGTCATCACGAGGTCCATCGCCGCATTCTCCGGCTTTTCGCGCATTGTGGTCGTTCTCAGCCCCGATGAAATGGAACGCGGCGTCGCTGAACTCTCTGGGCCTGTGATTTTGGTTGCCGGCGGGAAAGAACGGTCCGACAGCGTCCGCGCCGGGTTGGAGGTGCTGGAAGGCAGCGGCGTGCGCTATGTGCTGATCCATGACGGGGCGCGGCCGCTGGTGCCTGCCCCGGTTATCGATCAGGTCGTAAACGCATTGGAAAGCGGTGCCGTGGCCGCAGCCCCGGCCCTGCCCGTCACCGATGCGCTGTGGCGGGGTGCCGACGGGCATGTGACCGGCATGCAGCCACGCGATGGCCTGTTCCGCGCACAGACACCGCAGGGCTTCCGGCTGGATGCAATCCTTGCCGCGCATCGCGACTTTCCCGATGGCGCCGCAGACGACGTCGAACTCGCACGGCGGGCCGGGCATGAGGTTGTCATTACTGAGGGCTCGGAGGACAATCTGAAACTGACATACGGGCCGGATTTCGACCGCGCTCGCCGTATCATAGGGGGCTCCATGGATATTCGCCTTGGCAACGGTTTCGACGTTCATGCCTTTGAGGACGGCGATCATGTGACGCTTTGCGGCGTGCGGATCGACCACGACATGGCGCTCAAGGGGCACTCGGATGCCGATGTCGGAATGCACGCGCTGACCGATGCAATCTATGGCGCATTGGCCGAAGGAGATATCGGGCGTCACTTTCCCCCCTCCGACCCGCAATGGAAGGGCGCTGATAGCGAAATCTTCCTGCGCCATGCGGCGGGACTGGCCCGAAGGCAGGGCTTTGCGATCAGCAATGCCGATGTCACGCTGATCTGTGAAGCGCCCAAAATCGGCCCCCATGCTGCCTCCATGCAGGCCCGCCTTGCCGCGATCATGGAGGTTCAGCCGACCCGCATTTCCGTCAAGGCCACCACGTCCGAACGACTGGGCTTCACCGGACGCGGCGAAGGTATCGCCGCCATCGCCACCGCAACCCTTGTGAAGGAGTAAGCGATGCACCGTATGATCGCGACATGGTTCGGCGCGGGCGACATTCGTCCCGCGCCGGGAACATGGGGCTCCGCCGTTGCTGTGGCGCTTGGCGTCGTCATTCACTGGATCGGCAGCTTTCCCCTTCTGGCGCTCGCAACCATCGCCGTCACCGCGCTCGGCTTCTGGTCGGTGTCGCATTATACGAAAGGGATGGAGGACCCCGACCGTTCCGAAATCGTCATCGACGAGGTCGCGGGCCAATGGCTGGCGCTGTGCTTTCCCTCCTACGGTTTCTGGCATGCGGGCCTGCCTTCGACCGAATTTCCGTGGCCGGGCTGGCTGGCCGCATTCCTGCTGTTCCGCCTGTTCGATATCTGGAAGCCGTGGATCATCGGCCGTGCCGACCGCGAAGGCGGCACGATGGGCGTCATGATGGATGACCTGTGGGCAGGCGTGTTCGCAGGTCTCACGACGATGATCTGCGCGGGCATCTGGCACGGGCTGATCGCATGAGCGTTGCCGCCCGCATTCTTGAAGCCGCCCGCACGCGCGGGATGATGATTGCCACGGCTGAAAGCTGCACGGGCGGGCTCGTCGCCGGGGCACTGACCGAAGTGCCGGGATCATCGGACGTCTTCGACCGTGGCTTCGTCACCTATTCCAACGCCGCCAAGCAACAGATGCTGGGCGTATCCGCCGAGACGTTGAGCCGTTTCGGCGCGGTCAGCGAGGAAACGGCACGGGAAATGGCAAATGGTGCCCGCACCAGATCAGAGGCAGCACTTGCGGTTGCGATTACCGGCATTGCCGGGCCGGGCGGATCGGACCATAAGCCCGAGGGGCGCGTCTGCTTTGCCGTGTCATCCGTGACTGTAACCCAATCGGAAACGGTTGAATTCGGCCCTCTTGGAAGGGAACAGGTGCGCGCTGCATCTGTCGCACACGCCTTGTCGCTGTTGGAACGGGCACTGAACGGCGCGTAGCGGAATGGAAAAAGGCGCGACCCGCAGGTCGCGCCCGATTTCAGCTAAGTCTCACAGTGCTCAGCGGGCGGTTTCGCGCACGACCTCACCTTCAGGCGTGACAAAAACGACCACCTCTTCACCCTGCGGATTCAACGCTTCGAACGAGGCT
The DNA here is from genome assembly GCF_027913035.1 of Paracoccus albus. Lineage (NCBI taxonomy): Bacteria > Pseudomonadati > Pseudomonadota > Alphaproteobacteria > Rhodobacterales > Paracoccaceae > Paracoccus > Paracoccus albus. The sequence goes on along the minus strand of NZ_CP115775.1, from coordinate 885,579 downwards.
CCGCGCGGATTGGGGCTGAACTCACCCAGTTCCGAATAACCCGCCCCTTCCACGGCGCTGCGGATCGCGGCCTCATCGACCGGCGCAGGCGACTGTCCCGGCTGCGGGCGACCGTCCGGTCCGCCTTGGGACTGGCCACCTTCATGAGGACCGCCATCGCGCTGACCCATGCGGTCACGATCACCATCACGATCACCGCGTTCGGACCTATCGCCATGATAGCCGCGCTGACCTTTCTCGCCGCGCTCGCCATGCTTGCCAAAACCGCGTTTGCCACGATCACCGTGATCGCCGCGCTCAAAGCGCATCAGTTCTCCGTCTTCATCAAAACCGATCCGGACTTCATCGCCCGATGCAGCTTGCCCGCCGATCATGACCGCGCCGCCACGTCTGCCAATCGTATTCAGCTCTGCGATCTCCGACATGATCGGATGCGCACGCGCAGCCTCGGGCAGCAATTCGTCCATCAATGCCTGCGGCAAGGCCGACCCTTCGGCGGTCCGCACGCCCATCAATTCGCCGTCGCGGCTGACGATGGCATCGAAATCCTTGCCCGTCTCGGCAATGCTGCCGCCAACGAACAGACCGCCACGCGGACCGGGACGCGTCTCGACATCGGCAAAATCATCGCTCTGGAACAGTTGGGGGACCTGGACTTGCGCCTCCGATTCCGCAGCATCTGCCGGTGCTGTCGTCGCGGGCGCATCCGCATCAGCATCAGGGGATGCGGGGGCCGTTTGAGCGACGGCCATACCTCCGCCAAGAACGCCCATCAGGCTCAGCACGAGAATAGAAGGTTTCAGTTTACTGCTCATAGTTACTTCCTTTCGAATCTTCGCAGGGCAACTCTTCGCCCCGGATGAGCCCTGCCTAGCCGCCCTATTGCGAACCTTTCGCCAATGAAGCATTTGGTTTCCGTTTACTTCTAACGCATTATTCTGGGATCATGATCCGTGCAGCCCTTATTTTACTGCTGATTCCCATCGCTGCGCTGTGCGCCCCGGCGAAGCCGCCAGAGCTTTTGCCCCTTCACGAGGTCGTGAAAATAGTCGGCGAACGCTTTCAGGGCCGGTTGCTGGCCGCGCGAGTCGATTCGCCCGCCCCCTACGAATTCGCCCTGGGAAGCGACAGCATTCAGGAACTCGTCCTGCTGTCGAAACAGGGCAATATTATCATCATTCGGCTGGACGGCGAAACGGGTCGTATTCTGGATGTGCGCGGCAGGGGACTGAACGCGGCACGGGTGCCGATGAACAAGAATCACAAGGACGACTGATGCGCTGCCTTATTGTTGAGGACGACCCCACACTTTCGTCACAACTATCGTCGGCGCTGAACGATGCGGGCTTCGTGACCGATTGCGCGACCGATGGCGAGGAAGGCGAGTTTCTGGGCGCGACCGAAACATACGATGTCGCTGTCCTCGATCTGGGTCTTCCCGGAATGCCGGGGATAGAGGTGCTGGAAAGCTGGCGCGCAGCCGGAATTTCCATGCCGGTGCTGATCCTGACCGCGCGCGGCGAATGGGCGGACAAGGTGGCGGGGTTCCGCGCCGGTGCCGATGATTACGCCGTCAAACCCTTTCGTCTGGACGAGGTGGTGATACGCGCCCAGACCTTGGTGCGCCGCGCGGCGGGTCACGCCCAGTCAGTGATCCGGGCCGGTTCGCTGACGCTTGATTCGCAGCTTGGCGTCGTGACCCGCGACGGTGTGCCGCTGAAACTGACCGCGTTCGAGCTGCGCATCCTGGCCTACCTGATCCACCACAAGCGCCGCGTCGTGTCGCGCACCGAGCTGGCCGAACATCTGTATGACGCCAATGCCGACCGCGACTTCAAGTCCATCGAGGTCGTCATCGGCCGACTGCGCAAAAAAGTCGGAGACGGCGTGATCGAAACCCGCCGGGGCGAAGGCTATCTGCTGAACGATCAGACGGCGACGCAGGCGTGATCGGCTGGAAATCCATCCGGGGCCGCCTGCTATGGCTGTCAGCGCTTTGGCTGAGCGCTGCACTTCTCGCGGCCTATCTGATCATCGGCAATGTGCTCGAACGCTTCGTCTCTACACGTTTCGATGCCGAACTTGCGGCGGTTTCCGACGCGTTGATGGTCGGAACGGGCGCGGATTCCTCAGGGTTGGCGCAACTGGTGGACAGTCCAACCGATCCACGATTCAGTCAGCCTCTGTCAGGGTGGTATTGGCAGGTATCTGCGGATGGCAGTGTCTTTATCACTTCGGACTCGCTCTATGAATCTGAACTGCCTGTGCCTGCCGCTGATGCATCGGGGGCGCAGACATTGGGACCGGATGGGGCCATGCTGCGCGCGGCAACCCGCGCTTTCACCGTTCCGGGCAGCGACGAGGATTTGCGCGTCACCGTGACAGCACCACAGGCAGAGATCGATGCGGCTCTGGCAGCCGTCCGCCGTCCGCTGGCGCTGACCCTTGCTGTGCTGGGGATCGGTCTGGCGGTAGGTGTTGTGGTTCAGGTGACGGCTGGCCTGTCATCTCTGCGGCTTATGGGTCGCAATCTGCGTGCTGTCCGCGAAGGCCAGACAGCCACGCTGCGCCCCCCTGATGTCGCGGAACTGCAACCCATCGCCGAAGAGATGAACGCGCTGCTGACGCAGAACAGAGATCAGCTTGCCCGCACCCGCGAACAGATCGGCAATCTGGCCCATTCACTGAAAACACCGCTGATGGCGCTGCAAGGTGATCTGCCACCCGACGATCCGGGTCAGGCGGTCATCGCACGGATGGATCGTCAGATCGCGTGGCACCTGAAGCGGGCACGCAGCGCGGGCGGTCGGCGCGTGTTGGGCCAGGTGACACATATCACCCCGGTGATTGACGATATTCTGCTGGTGCTGAACCGTCCACTGCAGGATCGAGGCATTGAAGTCTTGCGCGATATCGCCACCCCAACCCTCCCGATTGAGCATGAGGACGCTCAGGAAATTCTCGGAAATCTGCTGGAAAATGCCACGAAATGGGCCAACAGCCGGATCTCGGTCAGGACTGCACGGCAGGAAGGGCAGGTTTACCTGACCATCGCCGATGACGGCCCCGGTATGGCCGACGCGGATTTCAGTCGTGCGTTGTCACGCGGCACCCGACTGGATGAACGCGGCCCGGGTGCCGGTCTGGGCCTTGCAATTATCGCCGATCTTGCGGCCTTGAATGGTGGCGGGCTGAAACTTGGCAGAGACGAGCAACTGCGCGGCTTATCCGCAACGGTCACGCTGCCGGACTAGTCCTGCGGCCCAAAGCTTTCCACCCAGTCGATCAGGCGCGGCAGGCTGTGGCGTTTCAGATCATAGCCATCAGTGATCGTCTGACGCGCGGCGGCTCTTATACGCTCGGCCTCCGGATCGCCCTCCAGCCCCCGGATCAATGCGGCGGACAGCGCCTTCTGATCGAAGAAATCGACCAGCCTGCCATTCTGCCCATCCCGGATCAACTCCTGCACCGGCGCCGTGTCTGAGCCAACGATATATGCACCCGCAGACATCGCCTCTGTCAGCGACCAACTCAACACGAAGGGATAGGTCAGGTAGCAATGCACCCGTCCGACCTGTAGCACCCGGCGGTAATCATGGTACTTCACGCGACCAAGGAAATGGATACGTTCAAGATCCAGCCGTCCCTCTGTTTCCGCCAGCAATTTTGCCTTCCAGGTCTTTGCATCGCGCGGCTTGCCGCCATAGCTGGTACCATCCCCGCCGATCATCACGACCTGAGCGTTGGGCCGCGCCGCCATGACATCTGGCAGCGCGCGCATCAGAACGTGGAAACCCCGGTAAGGCTCAAGCGAGCGCGAAACATAGGTCAGCACCTCATCACCCGCTTTCAGCACGTTGCCATTCGGCAGGGTAAAGCTGGCCTCGGCGTCAGGGCGCATCAGATCAGTATCGATACCGTCATGAACGGTGGTGATCTTTGATTGAAGCTCTGCCGGAAAACTTTCCGCCTGATAGCGAGTAGGCGACAAGGCCGCATCACACTGCAGAATACCCATCGCAAGATGGCCAGTGCGAGCGACCGTATTGAAGCGCGACCAGTCCAGGTTGCCCGTCGCTTCCGGGTCGAAGCCGATGTCATGGCCGCGCGTTCGGTAGATCAGCTCCGCATATACCAGAAGCTTTGCATCCGGCCAGATTTCCCTGAGAAACAATGTTTCACCCCAGCCGGAATGACCGAATATCACATCGGGCACATAGCCGTGCCGGTCCCGCAACGCACGAGCACCACGCGCTGCCATATAGCCGCGCTCGACATGTTCGGCATATGCTTTCGCAAATGGTTGAGAGCAGGTGACCTCATCGGGCGTCTTGTATTTCAGGACGCGGACATTGCTGGGACGATCATTTTTCTGATCTGTCAATGCCGTTACGTCGTGCCCACGTGCCGCAAGAGCAGGTGCCAGATGCAAGAACTGACCCGGAAAATTCTGGTGGACAAAGAGTATTTTCATTTTCGATAGTCCCGGAAAGCGGCATCCATAAGATCCCGCGTATAGTCGGTTTCTGGTGAGTCGAAAATCTGTTCGACCAACCCCTGCTCTACGACCTCACCCGCACGCATAACCATGATCTTATGCGACATGGCGCGTACAACCCGCAGATCATGGCTGATGAACAGATAGGCAAGCCCGTGGTCACGTTGCAGCTTGCGCAGCAATTCCACGATCTGGACCTGAACGGTCATATCCAGTGCCGATGTCGGTTCGTCCAGCACGACCACCTTTGGCCGAAGGATCATGGCACGCGCGATGGCGATGCGTTGACGCTGCCCGCCAGAGAACTCATGCGGATAGCGGTGCATGGTTTCGGGCGGCAAGCCGACCTCGGCCATGATCTCGGCCACCATCTCGCGCCGGTTGCGACCTTTTTCGACGCCGTGCACACCCAGACCCTCGGCAATGATCTGTTCGACGGTCATGCGCGGGGACAGGCTGCCGTAAGGATCCTGAAAGACGATCTGCATATCGCGACGCAGGTCACGCAACTGCCGCGAGCCCCATTTCGAGATATCCTGACCTTCATACAGGATCGGCCCATCGCTTTCGATCAGCCGCATGATCGCAAGCGCCAGCGTCGTCTTGCCCGATCCGGATTCGCCCACAATCCCCAATGTCTCACCCTGCCGCACCGACAGGGTCGCCCCGTTCACAGCCTTCACATGGCCGACTGTGCGACGCAATAGACCGCGTTGGATCGGAAACCAGACCTTCAGATCATCGGTCGCAACCAGAACTGGTGCATCTTCAGCAACAGCAGCTGCCCTGCCGGTCGGCTCTGCCGCCAGCAGCGTCCTGGTATAGGGATGCCGCGGATCGGAAAAGATCCCCTCGACCGGCCCCTGCTCGACGATCTCACCGTCTTTCATCACGCAGACCCGATCCGCGATGCGCCGCACCAGACCAAGGTCATGGCTGATGAACAGCATCGACAGGCCCTCTTCGCGCTTAAGCTCTGCCAGCAAATCAAGGATCTGAGCCTGAATGGTCACATCAAGCGCGGTCGTCGGCTCATCCGCGATCAGCAATTCCGGCCGGTTCGCCAGTGCCATCGCGATCATGACCCGCTGCCGCTGACCGCCGGAAAGCTGGTGGGGATAATCCGCAAGACGGGTGTCGGGATCACGGATACCCACACGGTTCAACAGTTCCAGAATCCGTTCGCGCACCGCAGCACCCTTCAGGCCCTGATGCAGCGCGATACTTTCTGAAAGCTGCTTTTCCAGCGTGTGCAGCGGGTTCAGCGAGGTCATCGGCTCCTGAAAGATGAAGCTGATATCGTTGCCGCGAATATCGCGCAGCTTGGCGGGGCTGGCACCCAGCAGCTCCTCTCCCTCATAGCTAATGGCACCGTCCAAATTCGCGGCATCACCCAGAAGCTGCACGGTCGAAAGCGCGGTCACGGACTTGCCCGAACCGGATTCCCCGACGAGCGCCACCGTTTCGCCCCGGCCGATCTGGAAACTGACACCACGCACGGCTGGGATGATCTGCCCGTCCTGACTGAAGCTGACCTTCAGCTTGCGCACATCCAGCACGATCTCATCAGGCAAGGTGGCGGGATGCGTGACATGGGCTGCCGCGTCAGGCTCTGCCAAGGTGTCGCCCTGGCCCTCGTGCTGATGATCGTCAACAGGCGCAGGCCCCAGACCGGGGGCCGGGGCCAACGCCTCTACCGGCAGGACCGGGTCGTTCTTGTCCTGATCGCGGCTGCTCATTTGAAGGTCTTCCGGGGGTCGAAGGCATCGCGCACGCCTTCGAAGATGAAGACCAGAAGCGACAGCATGATGGCGAATGTAAAGAAGGCGGTAAAGGCAAGCCAAGGTGCCTGGAGGTTCTGTTTGCCGACAAGGGCCAGTTCCCCAAGGCTGGGGGCCGAACTTGGCAGGCCATAGCCAAGATAATCCAGTGCCGCCAACGTCGAAACCGTGCCGGTCACGATGAAAGGCAGCATGGTCAGCGTCGCCACCATTGCGTTGGGCAGGATATGCCGGAACATGATCTTGCGATCACCCACACCAAGCGCCCGCGCGGCGCGGACATATTCGAAATTCCGCGCCCGCAGGAATTCGGCCCGGACCACACCGACCAAAGCTGGCCAGCCAAAGACGATCATGATGATCACAAGCAGCCAGAAACTTCGCCCGAAGACGGCAAACATGATGATGATGACGTAAAGGACGGGCGTGTTCTGCCATATCTCCAGCAGGCGTTGCAGCAGAATATCCGTCCGGCCGCCGAAATAGCCCTGTATCGCGCCCATCGCGATCCCGATGACCGACGCCACCGCCGTCACCACCAGCGTGAACACGACCGAGGTGCGGAAGCCATAGATCGTGCGCGACAGCACATCGCGCGTCGTCGCATCCGTGCCCAGCCAGTGGCGGCTGTCCGGCGCGCTCGGCGCTTGGCCGACCTGATCGGTATCGCGGTAATGGAAGGGAATGATCGGCCAGACCATCCAGCCCTGCTCGGCCTCGGGCACCCCGGCGCTGCCATCCTTCACAGATGCGATATAGGCCTCGGGATCCTCATCCCAGCATTCCTCACGCCCGCCCGAGATGATCAGGCATTGCGTATCGGGCAGCCTGTACAGCGCCTCTGTCTGGAAATCGCCGCCGAATGTGGTTTCGGGATAGAAATTGAAAACCGGGTAATAAAGATCACCGCGATAGTTCACGACCAGAGGCTTATTATTTGCAATCAGCTCGGCACAAAGCGACAGGCCGAACAGGATTGTGAAGATGATGAGCGACCAGAAGGCCCTCTTGTTGTTGCGGAAATTGCGCCAGCGGCGACGATTGAGTTCTGACATCGCCATCAGCCCGCCCTCTTCTCAAAGTCGATGCGCGGATCGACCAGCACATACATCAGGTCCGACAGGATGCCGATCAGCAGACCCAGCAGGCCAAAGATATAAAGCGTTCCGAACACCAGCGGATAATCGCGCTGCACCACGGCCTCAAAACCCAACCGGCCAAGACCGTCAAGAGAGAAGATCGTTTCGATCAGGATCGAAGAGCCGAACAGGATGGCCAGAAGCATCCCCGGCAGCCCGGCGATGATGATCAGCATGGCATTGCGGAAAACATGGCCATACAGAACGCGCCGCTCGGTCAGGCCCTTGGCGCGGGCGGTCATGACATATTGCTTGTTGATCTCATCCAGAAAGCTGTTCTTGGTCAGCAGGGTCAGCGTCGCAAAGCCCGAAATCGCCATAGAGATCACAGGCAGGGTGATATGCCACAGATAATCCTTGATCTGCCCGAACAGCGACAGCGATTCAAAATCCGGGCTGGTCAGCCCCCGAAGCGGAAATATCCGCCAATAGGTACCGCCCGCAAACAGCGTCATCAGCAGAACCGCGAACAGGAAGGACGGGATGGCATAGGCCACGACGATCATCCCCGATGTCCATGTGTCAAAGGGCGTGCCATTGCGCACGGCCTTGCGGATTCCCAGCGGGATCGACACCAGATAGGCAAGAAGCGTCGTCCACAGCCCCAGCGTGATCGACACCGGCAGGGTCCGCGCGATTTCCGTCGTCACCGAGTTCGACCGGAACCAGCTTTCCCCGAAATCGAAGCGCAGATAATTGCCCAGCATGATGCCGAAACGGCGGACGGTGCCGATTGGTTCTTTGCTGCATTCTTCGGCGGACAGGCTCGGCTCGCCCTCAAATCCCGGTTCGCAGACGATTTCGGCAAACCCCATCTGCAATTCCAATTCCGAGATCAGCTCTGGCGGCAGGCCCTGAGCGCCCGCATACTGAATACCGCCCTCTCCGCCACCGCCGGAGACCTCGGCCATCGTATTGCCTTCGCCCTGCACGCGGGCGATCACCTGCTGGATCGGGCCACCCGGCACGAACTGGATCAGGGCGAAGTTCACCAGCATGATCCCGATCAGCGTCGGTATGACCAGCAGCAGACGCCGTAAGATATAGGCTGCCATGCCCTGCCCTTCTTTTCGTCAGGTCTCTGCCTGCTCGTTCCCGACCGGTTAGCGCAATGCCCCGGCCCGTTTCAGCTGTTCCGCCTTTTCAGCGTTATACCACGCGATATCAAGATACCAAGGCGAACTGAGCGATTCCGACAGATAGGGCGGCAGCGGATCGGGCCATTCATACTGATCGTAATAGGCCAGAAACTGCTTGGGGTTATACCAGTTGGGAATCCACGGATACATCGCCCGCACCACCCGGTCGAGCGCGCGGGTCGCCACTGCCATCTCTTCGTAATTGTCAGCCGAAATCGCGGTGCGGATCAGGCTGTCAATGGCCGGGCTGGTCACGCCAGAGGGGTTGAACACGTCATCCACCCCCTGCGACCCAAAGACCTGATAAAGGCCGTCACCCGCGATCTGGGCGGTCGGCGCATGGCCAATGATGATGTCATAGTCGAACTCATATCGCCGGGTTTCGTGTTCTGTCCCGTCCACCCGCGCCATCGTGGCATCGACCCCAACTGCACGAAGATTTTCAATGAGCGGGTTGATAATACGGTCAAATGTCTGGTTGTCATTCATAAACTCGACGCTCAGCAAATCACCGTTGGCGTTGCGCCGCATCCCGTCGCTGCCCGCAACCCAACCGGCTTCGTCCAGCAATGCCGCCGCCTGCCGCAGACTGCGCCGATCAAGCTGGCGGTCGCTGCCTTCGGGCGGAACCACGGCCTCTTCCGTCAGGACACCTTCGGGCAGGTCAGCGGCCAGCGGCTCCAGCAAGGCCAGTTCAGCCTCGCTTGGCGTGCCGGTGGCCTTCAGGTCTGTGTTGTCCCAGAAGGATTCCGTGCGGGTATAAAGCCCGTAGAACAAAGCATCGTTCGACCATTTGAAGTTGAACAGCAGCCCGATCGCCTGCCGCACGCGCGGGTCCTGAAACTTCTCTCGACGCATGTTGATGAAGAAACCCTGCGCAGGCGCCTTGTTCTGATTGGTAACGGTGGTCTTGATGACATGCCCGTTGTTCAGCGCCGGGAAATTGTAACCTGTCGCCCATTGGATCGACGAGTTTTCGTGCCGGATGGTATATTCCCCGGCCTTGAACGCCTCAAACGCGGCTTCGCTGTCTGCGAAATATTCGGCCCGAACCGTATCGAAATTGTTCCGCCCGATATTGATCGGCAGATCGCTGCCCCAATAGTCCGGATTACGCTTATAAACCGAAGTCCGCCCGATATCCGCCCGCTCAAACACATAAGGACCGCTGCCGAGATAGGGCTTGTCGCTGGATGCCGCCAGATCGCGGTCGTTCTCTTCGAAATCCTTCTTTGACAGAATGGTCAGCCCGCCCGCTGACTGAATCACATCGCGGCGCGGATAATCCGGCATGAAATCGAAACGGATCGTATGATCGTCGATAATTTCTGCGCCTTTGGTCGATTGCGCCAGAACCGCCCGGAAGGATGACAGGCCCTTGTCGCGGAATGTCTCATAAGAAAACATCACATCTTCGGCGGTGACGGGCGTGCCGTCAGAGAACTTTGCCTCGGGCCGCAGATGAAAGATCACCCAGTCGCGGCTTTCGGGATATTCGATGGTCTCGCAGATCAGGCAATAAGCGGTGCCGACCTCATCCATCGTACCGGTCATCAGCGGTTCCAGCATGATCGAAGACAGGATGTCCGGCCGACCGCGCACGGTAAACGGGTTATAGCTGTCGAACCCGCCCGGCATCGCCATTGAAATTTCACCGCCTTTCGGCGCATCGGGATTTACATAAGGCAGATGCTCGAAATCAGCGGCGAGTTCCGGCGGGCCGAAAATGCCGATGCCGTGGGCGATGGTGGTTTCACCCTCTGCCGCGCGCCCGGCAGGGACATTATCGGCAGCGGTTGCCGCATCGGCAGTTTCGGTTGCGGGCGCCTGGCTTTCCTGCGCGGTCAACGGTCCGGCAAGGAAGGCAAGCGGCAGCAGCAGCGCGGCAAAACGAACGTTCCGGTTCATGGCGATCCTTCGCAAAGTTGTCGCAACAACGCTAAGGCACGCGCCATGCCCGGATCAATCCGCGATTTCGTGATCAACCATAAGAAAAGCGCCCGGAGACACAATCCGGGCGCTGAAAATGTCGTCCCTGACGGCGGTTACTGCGTGGATTGCAGGTAAGCCACCAGATCGGCGCGATCCTGCGGCTTGGGCAGCCCGGCAAAGACCATCTTGGTCTGCGGCACGACACCTTTCGGATCGGCCAGGAACTCCTGCAAGGCTTCCGGCGTCCATTCCGGTGCCTCGCCCGCATGGGCAACCATCGCATCGGAATAGCTGAAGCCATCGGCACCTGCCACCGCGCGACCGACAACGCCGTTCAGATGCGGGCCGGTGCCATCGCTGCCGTCAACCTTGTGACATGCGCGGCATTTGCCAAAGACCTTCTCACCGCTGGCGGGATCCGCGGCTTCCATCAGGGCCGCGAAGTCGATCTGTTCTTCTTCGGCTTCGACCTCACCACCGCCAGAGGATTCGACCGGAATGGAATAGGCCTGCGCGACCGGCTCATCCCCGTGGGAACCTTCGGCGGGTCCGACATGGAACAGCGCGCTGCCGGCCCAGAACAGCAAAAGCATCGTCAGCAGAGACCCGATCAGTGCTGCTGCGGTTTTTGTTGTGGTCATCGTGTTGAACATTTGCCGGCCCCACTAGGTAGTGTTCAAAATTCTCGCGGTATCTATCCGCTTTCTTTCCCCCTGTTCAAGGTATAGTTCACGCCCAAAGACCCGGTAAGTCAATTGCATGTGACGGAAATGACCAGCCCAGCGAATCTCATCGCCTTTCAGGGAGAGCCCGGTGCCTACAGCCATCAGGCCTGCCGCGACGCCCGCCCCGATCTGGAGGCATTGCCCTGCCGCACCTTCGAGGATGTGATAGAGGCCGTGCGCTCTGGTCAGGCCGATCTGGCCATGCTGCCGGTGGAAAATTCGACCTATGGCCGCGTCGCAGATATCCACCACCTGTTGCCCGAATCCGGTCTGCACATCATTGATGAAGCCTTTGTGCGCGTTCACATCTCTCTGCTGGCGCTGCCCGGCGTGGCGCTGAACGAAATCACCGATGCAATGAGCCATACGGTCCTGCTGGGCCAGTGCCGCCGTTTTCTGCGCGACAACAATATCCGCGGTATGACGGGGGCTGATACCGCCGGTTCGGCTAAGGTCGTCTCTGAACAGCGGCAGCGTCACATTGCCGCACTCGCCGCACCGCTGGCAGGCGAAATCTATGGCCTCAACCGGCTGGCAGACGAAATCGAGGACCGGCAGAACAACACCACGCGCTTCCTGATCATGGCACGCGAGCCCGACTATGCGCGCCGCCCGAACCGCAACGGCGAACAGGGCATGATGACCAGCTTCGTTTTCCGCGTGCGCAACATTCCGGCGGCACTCTACAAGGCAATGGGCGGATTCGCGACCAATGGCGTCAACATGACGAAGCTGGAAAGCTATATGGTCGACGGCGTTTTCACAGCAACCCAGTTCTACGCCGATATCGAGGGGCACCCGGAAGACGACAATGTCCGGCTGGCACTGGATGAGCTGCGCTATTTCACGTCAATGACGAATATCCTCGGCGTGTATCCCGCAGACCCCCTTCGCGCCGAACAGCTTCGTCAGCGCGATCAGTAAAGCCCGGCACGGTCAAGTCTAAATCGCTGTCTATCCCTGCTATACGCAAATCCACCAGGGATATCTGTCGCAACCGAGATCCCATGCGACAAACACCGCAAAACTGCTGTCCGGGTGCTGAACAATATTACCGTTTGCTGAGCGCATGCCAGCAAATCCCCCGAAACGGATTCGATCAGCCCTGAAGAAATCCGTCGGGCCCAAAGCTCTACAACAGTTGCGCGACCATTCGAACTGGCGCAGCGTGGAGCGGCCGCAACCGGAGCAGCATGATATGACCCTTATCGTTTATGGCCATCCGTTTTCTTCCTATACGCAGAAGGTACTGATCGCATTGTATGAGAACGATATTTCGTTCGAGTTCCGGATGATTGCACCGGATCAGCCGGAAAATACCGCCGAATGGGCTGATCGCTGGCCAATCCGCAAATTTCCTCTGCTTGTCGATGGGAACACAACGGTCGCGGAGACGAGCATCATTATCGAATATCTCGATATGAATCATCCCGGTCAGGTGAGGTTTATCCCCGATGATCCCGATTTGGCGCTGCAGGTGCGATTCATGGACCGCTTCTTCGATCAGCATGTCATGAATGCCATGCAATGGGCCGTAGATGGCGCGCTTGGGCTGAATGGTGTTCAAAAGGAGCCGGGTCTTGAGGTCGCGATTGATAAATTGAACCGTGCCTATGCCTGGCTGGAGCAAAAGCTGGACGGGCTTAAATGGGCGCTCGGTGATAGTTTCACGATGGCCGATTGCGCAGCTGGGCCGTCGCTGTTCTATGCCGACTGGACGCATGAGATACCGCAGGATTGCCGCAATCTGCGCGCCTATCGCGACCGCCTTCTTGCCCGGCCATCCTTCGCACGGGCGATTGATGAGGCGCGACCCTTCCGCAGCTATTTTCCGCTGGGCGCACCCGACCGGGATTAGTGCCTAGATGCCGGCCTCTTCCAGCAGACCATCCAGCACGCTGGCCAGTTTTTCCGCCCATTCGGCCTGCCCCGCTTCGTCACGGATCAGATCGTTGCGAACCTCTATCAGAACATTCGGGCGCCCCTGCTTCAGCGCGTGCCGGTCAACCGAATCTCCGTCCAGATGACCTGAATACGGCTGATTGTCGCCCGTCACCCAGCCATTCCGGCGACAACGCTCTATCAGAAGTGGTGCAAGACGCTCGTCATGATGCGAATAAAGAACACCCACCACCCACGGACGGGACGCACGACCGCGCAACTGCGGCGTAAAGCTGTGTATGGCGCAGATTGCCCGGTCACTTCGCATGGCCGCCAGCCGTTCCAGAGCGTCGTGATAAGGGCGATGCAGCTTATCCAGTCGCTGCTCACGCTCTGCCGCGTCTGCGGCGCGATTGGCAGGGATAACGGTGCCGTCATACAGGCGCATCAGCAGCGTCGGATCATCCTCTCCGCGGTTGGGGTCGATCACGAGACGCGAGAAATCCGAACCCACGACCGGTGCCCCGATCAGCGCACCCAGCTTTCTGGATACATTGGCGGCCCCGACATCATAGGCAATATGGCGCTGCATATCATCCGTAGCGATTCCCAGATCGCCACCGCCAACCCAGTCGGGAACGCGATTGGTCGCATGGTCGCAGGTGATCAGCCAGCGGCTGCCGCGATCCTCGCCCTCGGTCCAGAAGGCCTCGTGTCGGATAGGACTGTCATCATTCATACGCGCCCCATACGTCAAATCTTCATGCTCTGCCAGTTGTCGACGCCGCCGCTTTCGGCCATGATAGCGGAAACATTCGCAGATCGCGCCAGAGGGAGACCCACATGAGACGCCACCGTAACATCAAGATCGTGGCAACGCTGGGACCGGCGTCATCCGATTACGACACCATCCGCGCCCTGTTCGAAGCCGGAGCCGATGTTTTCCGCCTGAATATGAGCCACGGCACCCATGACGATCATCGCGCACGCTATGACGTCATCAGAAAGATAGAGGCCGATACGGGCCGGCCGATCGCGATTCTTGCCGACCTTCAGGGACCAAAACTGCGTGTCGGGACCTTCAAGGACGAATCGGCAGAACTGACCGACGGGCAGGCCTTCCGCTTCGATCTGGATGAGACACCCGGCGATTCGACTCGTGCGCAGCTTCCCCATCCCGAGATTTTTGCGGCCCTGGAAGTTGGCTCGGGCCTGCTGGTGAATGACGGCAAGATCCGCCTGCGCGTCGAAGAATGCGGCCCGGATTTTGCGAATTGCACTGTGACAGTCGGCGGGACGATTTCTAACCGCAAGGGCGTGAACGTCCCCGATGTCGTCTTGCCGCTGGCTGCGTTGTCCGAAAAGGATCGCGACGACCTGGAATTCGCCTGTCAGCTGGGTGTCGACTGGCTGGCGCTGTCTTTTGTGCAACGTCCCGAGGATATGCTGGAGGCGCGCGAACTTGCAAAGGACCGCGCCGCAGTTCTGGCCAAGATCGAGAAACCCGCGGCGGTTCGCGCGTTTCAGCAAATCCTTGCCGTGTCTGACGGGATCATGGTGGCACGCGGCGACCTTGGCGTCGAATTGCCGGTCGAATCCGTGCCGCCGATCCAGAAACGTCTGGTTCGTGGCTGCCGGGCTGCGGCAAAGCCCGTGATCGTGGCGACACAAATGCTCGAATCGATGATCGAAAGCCCGATGCCGACGCGGGCCGAGGTATCGGACGTTGCAAATGCCATCTATGAAGGTGCCGATGCGGTCATGCTGTCGGCGGAATCAGCGGCCGGGCAGTACCCGATTGAGGCGGTTACGACGATGGATCACGTCGCCCGTTCCGTCGAAAGCGACCCCACCTATCGCGAGGTGATCGAGGCATCGCGCAAGGCAGATCGCACGACCGTAGCAGACGGGATCGTCGCTGCCGCGCGTGAAATCGCCGAGACGACCGACATTCAGGCCATCTGCGCACATACGCAATCTGGTACAACGGTCAGCCTTGTCGCGCGGGAACGGCCTCGTACACCGATCATTGCGATGTCGCCGATCCCGCGTGTCCTGCGCCGCCTGTGCCTGACTTGGGGCACCCATTGCGTCGCGACTCAGCCTCTGGAACGTTTCCGTCAGGCCGTGATCGTCGCGGCAAAGGCGGCGCGTGAATTCCGCTTTGCGGCTGAAAATCAGCAGATCGTGGTGACGGCGGGTGTGCCCTTCAATACGGCAGGCACGACGAACATTCTACGCGTTGCACCCTGCGATGAAAGCTTGATTTTCCGGTCCGAGACGGAATAAGCCGTTCCGCAACACCAACGCGGGACAGTTAAATGACTGATATTTTTCTTCTTCTCGGCAGCGGCCTTTGCTTGTTGTCCGTTCTCGCCGCTGTCGTCGACCTTCTGCGGACGCAGGCGCCCCGCACCGCTGCGATACTTTTGGTCGCGGGGCTTGTCGTGCTGGGATTCGCTGCATGGCGCGAACCGGGAAGCGTTGGCGCGGCCCAGCTTGGTGCGGCGTGGGATCGGCTTTTCAACTGAATCGGCTTGCATTTACCCTCATCCCTTCGTATAGGGGCGCCTTCAATCCCGCGCGGCCGGCCGATATGGCATTGCCGAGTCGTGCGTAAACCTCTGACAAGGAGAGTAAAATGCCGAAGATGAAGACCAAAGCAGCCGCCAAAAAGCGGTTCTCGATGACTGCCTCGGGCAAGGTGAAGTCGGCTCAGGCCGGCAAGCGCCACGGGATGATCAAGCGCACGACGAAATTCATTCGCGATGCGCGCGGCACCACCGTCCTGTGTGACGCGGATGCCAAGATCGTCAAGAAATACATGCCCTATAACCGCTGATCCGAGGACTGACACATGGCACGAGTTAAATCCGGCAAGGTTACCCACGCCCGCCACAAAAAGGTTCTGGAGCAGGCCAAGGGTTACTACGGCAACCGTTCGCGCAACTTCCGCACCGCCACGCAGGCAGTGGACAAGGCGAACCAATACGCCACCCGCGACCGCAAGAACCGCAAGCGCAACTTCCGCGCATTGTGGATTCAGCGCATCAACGCCGCTGTCCGCGCGATTGACGCCGATATGACCTATTCGCGCTTCATCAATGCCCTGACCAAAGCAGGTATTGAGGTTGACCGTAAGGTTCTGGCTGATCTGGCCGTTCACGAGCCCGAAGCATTCGGTGCGATCGTGGAAAAGGCGAAGGCAGCCGCCTGAACAACGCCAAACTTCTGATGAAAAGCCCGCGCTACGCCGCGGGCTTTTTTTCGTCTCAGCCCTGCGGTGCGAAGCGCACGATGCCGGGCACGTCTTTTCCGGCTTGCCCGTCGCGGGCAAAGCCCGCCCATAGCGCCCGCAGCGGTCTGCCCGCTTCGGTTAATTCATCCAAGCTCATATTCGCAGGCAGCAACGGTGTACCGACCCACTCCGGGCCCGGGAACAGTAGCGGCAGGTCCAGCAGGTGTGCCTTCCCGAACGCACCACCTTCCCATTCGATGACGAAGCGCTGCGCCTGCCCCCCTGCCGCGATGTGCCTCCACGCGAATTCGCGCCCCGGCGCACCATACAGGCGTGACGTCAACGAAGCCACCAGCAGGCGCCGGGCAGCGTCAGCCAAGCGTCCTACAAAGCTGTGCGAGGGCGGCACAAACAGCGCGGCCTCATCCTGAACATGCCCGATCATGATCGGAATCCGTTGTGCCGCTGCCACCTGCGTATCCCTCAATTCATGAACGGCGGGGAAGGGTTCTGCGCCGAACTCCGGGCCGAATGGCATCTGCCCCGCCAGACCGCGCAGGCGAACAGCCTTGCGAACCCTCTGCTGATGTTCCAGCAGCGTGGCAACGGACATGTCATGTGTCAGGTCGCCCGCAGCCTTCCGCATCGCGTTCTGCAACCTCTGCGCGGCGAGAGGCAATGCCAGCGGTGCGCTCTGGATAATGGCGCGGTGAAACAGACCCTGCGCATCGGGTGCCAGAAGCAACCGCGCCGCAAGATCACCGCCCGAGGACTGGCCGAGCAAGGTGACATTCCCGGGATCACCACCAAACCCGGCAATATTTTTGGCCAGCCAACGCAGCGCCGCAATGACATCCAACCCACCCAGATTGGCCGGACGCCCATCGCCGGACAGCCAGCCGAACAGGCCAAGCCGATAGCTGACAGAGACGAAAACGACATTCTGTTCGGCCACCAGAGCATCCGGATTGAATATGGCCATATCGGCGGCACCGGATTCGTAGCTGCCACCATGCAGCCAGACGATCACCGGCAGCTTGTCAGCGCCGACCGGCGCGGTAATCGACAGATCCAGACAATTTTCATCAAACTGCAGGCCCTGAAAGGCGTCTGGCAGCGCGGCGTCGAGGCGAGGAACCGGAAGCTGCGGGCAGGCACGGGCTTTCGTCTTGGCCACGATCCGTCGCGCGGGCAGTGCAACAGGACGTTGCCAACGCACGGCCGAAGCATAGGGGATTCCGGTCGCATGCAACAGACCCCCGTCGAGATTGGCAACGACGTGACCGGCCGGAACACGCAACTCTATACTGTCATCTGCCAACTTGGTTCGGACCTGCATGACCTGACCTCGGATTTCTGGCGTTTATCGAATCGTAATTCTTCTTCGATAGCGATGCCACATGCGCACAGATCACGGGGTTGTCATGGACGTCACGATACGGGACCAAACAGATCATATCCTGGTCCAACTGGCTGAAAGCCGACTGGACGCGGCAATTGCCGGGGAATTCAAGGACAAGGTACGTCCCCATGTCGCAGAGGCAGGGCCGGATCTTGTACTGGACCTTGCGACGGTAGAGTTTCTGGACAGTTCTGGCCTTGGCGCGGTGATTGCGCTGAAGAAGGCTCTGCCCGATGGCAAACGCATGTTCCTGCGCGGGCTGACACCAAATGTCGAACGGGTGTTCAAGCTGACGCGGATGGATCAGATTTTCGAATTCCAGACAAAAGACATGGGTGGGGCATCTTGATGGAGGGCAGAAAACATCTGGTCGTCGAAAGTGCCCAGACATCCAAGCAGAAGCGATTTGTGTTTACCCGCAGCTTTCGCGCAAGGCCGGACACCGTAAGGGAAACCCTGATCGCATTTGGCGAGCGCCTGCATCCGCATATTTCATCAGATCTGTTGGGGCGGTCCGAACTGGTGCTGGCAGAATTGCTGAACAACATCGCACAGCACGGAAGGGCTGACCGCAAGGAACCCAAACCGATGGTTCACCTAAGCGTTGTCGCACAAAGCGACGGGCTCGCCTGCTCGGTCAGCGACGATGGCGGCGTGCTACCCCGCGCCTGCCTGAGTTCACAGCCGCCAGAGCCGTGCCACCACCCTGAGGGCGGATTCGGCTGGTTCCTGATCGGCCACCTTACACAATCGCTGGCATATTTCCGCGAAGAGGACCGGAATTACGTCGCCTTCACTGTGCCCCATTCAGCGCCCGAGCCAAACTGAGCATATGCCCAAAGTGAGGCTGACGACTTTGCGGTTCCTTGCGAAACCTGATCGGGCAGACTATATCGCAGCCCTTGATTGGCACCGGGGGAAAGATGTCGCTGCAAACGCCCTTCTACCTGATGGATATTGCTTCACTGCGCCGCAATATGGAAACCGTTGCGAAACTGCGTGACGCCTCTGGCGCGAAGGCGCTGCTTGCTCTCAAATGTTTCGCCACCTGGTCGGTCTTTGACCAGATGCGCGATTATATGGACGGCACGACGTCTTCTTCACTGTACGAACTTCGTCTTGGCCGCGAGAAATTCGGCAAGGAAACGCATGCCTATTCCGTCGCGTGGGCGGATCATGAGATTGACGAGGCCATCGGATACGCCGACAAGATCATTTTCAACTCACTGACGCAACTTGACCGCTTCGCCGATAAGGCAGCCCATATAGAGCGCGGCCTTCGCCTCAACCCGCGGTTTTCAACCTCGGGGTTCGATCTGGCGGATCCGGCCCGCCCTTTTTCAAGACTCGGCGAATGGGACATGGAGCGTCTGGAGGCAGCGAAGGATCGTATCTCTGGCGTCATGATCCACTACAATTGTGAGAACAGCGATTTCGACCTGTTCTCCACGCAGCTTGACCGTATCGAGGCGGAGTTCGGCGCGTTTCTGAAGCAGCTCGATTGGGTCTCGCTTGGCGGCGGCATCCACTTTACCGGCGAAGGCTATCCGCTGGAACGACTGGCCGACCGGCTGAAAGCCTTCAGCAACACGCTCGGCGTTCAGGTCTACCTCGAGCCGGGTGAGGCAAGCATCACGGGCACCGCTTCGCTGGAGGTCAGCGTGCTGGATATCATCGACAACGGCAAAAAAATTGCTGTCGTCGATTCCAGCATCGAAGCGCATATGCTTGACCTGCTGATCTATCGCGAAACCGCGAAGCTGCCGATGGATGGCGGCCACCCCTACCAGATCGCGGGCAAAACCTGCCTTGCCGGTGACATATTTGGCGATGCACAATTTGACCGCCCGCTGATGATTGGCGACCGGATCAGTATCCGTGACGCCGCCGGTTACACGATGGTAAAGAAAAACTGGTTCAATGGCGTTAATATGCCAGCGATAGCAATTCGCGACGAAGACGGAAATATCCGTGTTGCCCGCGAATTCAACTATGACGACTATCGGGACAGCCTGTCCTGACACCGAAGGGGGAAACGTTGGCTAAAAACGTGCTCATCATCGGCGCCGGCGGCGTCGCTCAGGTCACCGCGCACAAAGTTGCGCAATGGGCGGACGAATTTGGTTCGCTTCATATCGCGTCGCGTACGAAATCCAAGGCCGACGGCATTATCGGCACGCTGCGCGACAAGGGCCACAAGATGGATTTCACCGCCCATCAGGTCGACGCGATGAATACAGAGGCCGTGGCTGATCTGATTCGCGAAATCGACGCGGGCATCTGCATCAATGTCGGCTCTGCCTTCATCAACATGACTGTGTTGCAGGCATGTATCGATACGAAATGCGCCTATATCGACACCGCCATCCATGAAGAGCCCGACAAGATCTGCGAAACGCCGCCCTGGTATGCGAACTATGAGTGGAAGCGCCGCGAAGCGGTTGAAAAGGCTGGCATGACCGCGATCCTGGGTGCCGGGTTCGATCCCGGCGTCGTGAACGCCTATGCCCGCCTTGCCGAGGATGAATATTTCGACGAGGTAAACTCGATTGATATCGTCGATATCAACGCTGGCAGCCACGGCCGCTATTTCGCGACCAATTTCGACCCGGAGATCAATTTCCGCGAATTCACCGGCACGGTCTATTCTTGGCAGGACGGCAAGTGGAACGAGAACAAGATGTTCGAGGTTGGCCGCGAATGGGACCTGCCCGTTGTCGGCAAGCAGACCGCCTATCTCTCGGGCCATGATGAGGTACACTCTCTGTCTGCCCGTTATCCTTCAGCCGATGTCCGGTTCTGGATGGGCTTCGGTGCGCATTACATCAACGTCTTTACCGTGCTGCAGTCGCTTGGCCTTCTGTCGGAACAGCCGGTGACCACCGCTGAAGGGCAAGAGGTCGTTCCGCTGAAGGTGGTGAAATCCGTGCTGCCCGATCCGGCCAGCCTTGCCCCGGATTATGAAGGCAAGACGTGCATCGGTGATCTGGTCAAGGGCTCTCGCGGCGGCGAACAGGGTGAAGTGTTCATCTACAATGTCGCCGATCACAAGCAGGCCTATGAGGAGGTTGGCAGTCAGGGCATCAGCTATACAGCCGGTGTGCCACCGGTTGCGGCGGCCATTCTGATCGCTCGCGATGTCTGGGACGTAAAGCGCATGGTCAATGTCGAAGACTTGTCTGCACGACCGTTCCTGGAACTGCTGGGCGAGATGGGGCTGCCAACGCGGGTCATAGATTCCAGCGGCGACCATCCGATCTGACATGTGGCAGGCGGCAAGCGCTGATAGAAACTAAACAGTTTTCCGCCACCTGTTCGGACCTTTTGCAGCACTCGTGGCGTTGTGTCGCAATGCGCAGCGAACAAAGGATGCCGGAATGCCGCGAGAGCCACGCTACACCACCAAGCACCGCTTTCCGCGAATAGAGCGTGATGAGGAAAAAGTAAGAAACGTGCCGGCGTGGCCCGTGATCGGTATTTTCCTGATCCTGCTGTTCTACTTCATCACGATGGCCGCCGCCTTCCTGATGCCGGTTACTCTGGCGGTTCTGCTGTTCTTTGTGTTCGTGCCGTTCCGTCGCCTGATGGATGGGATTGGTATTTCGTCGGGCATCTCTGCTGCGATTGTTACGGTTGGCATGGTCATGCTGGTCGGCGGGCTGGGTTATTTCGTCTCTGGTCCGATCAGCGATATTGCGGAAGATAGCCCGCGCATCGCCGAACGTCTGGAAGAGCGTTTTCAGACCCTGCGCGAGAACATCCGCCCGCTGGAGGAGGCCGCAGAGCGTATTGATGAGGTGACGAATAACGATGAGGCACAGGAGCAGGAGCAGGTAGAGTCCGAACCTGCGACCTCTTCCCTCGACGATCCCGGTGTCATTGGCGGCCCTGCCACGACGACAACGGAAGTCTCGGCTGAAACTGTTGCGCCCCCGGATGACATTGATCCGCAAGAAGTGACCGTCACAGTCGACACGCAAGAGACAACGACGCTTCAGGCGATCATGGAAACGGGTCCTTCGGTAATCGGCCAGATCGTTTTCACCCTGTTTTTGCTGTTTTTCCTTCTGGCTTCCGGTGACCTGCTTTACCTGAAAGTCGTGCAAAGCTTCGACACGCTGGGCGAAAAGCGCGCGGCCTATACTGCCTTACGCGAAATCGAATCTGCTCTTGGTTCCTACCTGGGAGCGATCACGCTGATCAATGCCGGTCTTGCCATCTGCATCGGCGTGACGATGTGGATATGGGGAATGCCGCAGCCGCTGCTCTGGGGTGTTGCCGCGTTCATCCTTAATTTCATTCCCTATCTTGGCGCCGTAACCGGCGTCGCGGCGTGCTTTCTGGTCGGGCTCGTCAGTTTCGACGACATCGGAACGCCACTGCTGGCGGCCGCAAGTTACATGGCGCTGACCGCCATCGAAGGGCAGCTTGTCACGCCCTACTTCGTCTCTCGTCGCCTGCAGTTGAACACTGTTGTCGTCTTTATCACCGTCGCCCTGTGGGCATGGCTCTGGTCGGTGCTTGGCATGGTCGTGGCGGTTCCGATGCTGGTTGTTCTGAAAGTCCTTGCCGATCACATTCCGGGGCTTGAAAAACTTGGCAACTTCCTGGCCGGAGATCCGCCACCGACGCTGGATGATGACGAGGAAGAGGACGACGACAAGTCAGCCACAGATGCTGACAACGTGACCGCGCCCACAGCAACAGCGTGATGTCCCGCCCGAATGGTGAATATTCAGCCTGATTTTCGCTTGGATATTCATCATTCGGGTAATCCTCTCCGTAGACAGTGTTGCCCGAAAAGAGTAATGCTGCCGCATTGAAAAAGAGGCGCCGAATGGAAGTTCGCACGGCAAAATTCATGATTGGTCAGGTCGTCCGGCACAGGCTGCACCCGTTCCGCGGTGTGGTCTATGATATCGACCCCGAATTTTCCAACACCGAAGAATGGTTTGAATCGATCCCCGAAGACCATCGGCCGGAACGTGATCAGCCGTTCTATCATCTCTATGCCGAGACAGAGGCGACCTATTACGTCGCCTATGTGTCGGAACAGAATTTGCTGCCCGACATGTCGGGCGAGCCGGTAGAGCATCCCGAGCTACATGACCAGTTCGGCGAATTCCGTGACGGCTATTACCCGATGCAGACTGCAATCAACTAGATAGCCTGTCAGCCCTTCATCCGATGAGCCGAAAGAAGCGCGCCCTGACTGCGGTCGATGAACTGGAAGTACAGGGTTTAGCAAAGCACGACGATCTGCCGCAGCTGCGCCGCGTGGCGGAAAGCTTTCGGGTGCGTATTACACCCGCGATGCAACAGCGAGTGGCGCCCATCGCCGCACAATTCGTGCCGGATGAGCGGGAACTGATCGTCCGCTCCGATGAACTGCACGACCCTATCGGGGATGAAGCACATAGTCCGGTGCCGGGGCTGACCCACCGCTATCCCGACCGTGCCATCATGCATGTCACACAGACATGCGATGTCTATTGCCGATTCTGCTTTCGGCGCGAAGTGGTCGGGGCGGCTGGCCCCCTTCCCCGGTCCGAACTGGATGCGGCACTGGCATATATCGAACGAACACCGGCCCTTCGTGAGATCATTCTGACCGGCGGAGATCCGATGACTCTGTCGGCCAGACGGATCGGCGAAATCCTCGACAGGGTAGAGCAGATCGAACATGTCGAGGTCATCCGCTTTCACAGCCGCGTCCCGGTCGTCTCGCCCGAACGGATTGCCGATCTGGCACCGGCACTGAAGCGCCAAAAGGCTATCTACGTTGTCATTCACACCAATCACGCCGATGAGCTGACGCCGGAAGCCCGCACCGCCATTCGGCTGCTTGCCGATTCAGGCGTCGCCCTGCTGTCGCAAACGGTGTTGCTACGCGGCGTCAATGATGATGTTGAAACACTTGCGCGCTTGTTCCGGTCGCTTACCGCGCTGCGGGTGACGCCATACTACCTTCACCATTGCGATCTTGCGCGTGGCACAAGCCATTTCCGCACCACAATTGACGAAGGGCTTGCCCTTGTCGCCGCGCTACGCGGACATTTGTCTGGCGTCGCAATGCCGCGATATGTTCTGGATCTGCCCGGCGGCTTCGGCAAGGTCCCGCTCGATTCCGAAGCGGTCACCAAACTGGGTGCGGGACGCTGGAAAATCCGTGACTGGCGCGGGCAGGTCCATAACTACCGCGACGTCGATCGCTGATACGCTGAACCACCACATTAGCCGAGCTTCTTCAGATAATTGTCGGCCCACCAGGCGACATCGCTTTCGACGACATTCTGCAGCAGGGCAGAATGCCGTCGGCGGCGCTCGTTCGAGGTCATATTGATCGCCCGTTTCATGGCATCTGCCATGTCCCAGGGATCATGCGGATTGACGATCAGTGCCTCATCCATCGTTTCTGCGGCACCGGCAAAGCGCGACAGGATCAGAACGCCGGGATTGGCGACATCCTGCGCCGCGACATATTCCTTGGCGACAAGGTTCATGCCATCGGCCAATGGCGTGACCAGCCCGACATTCGCCTGCCGGTAAAGGCCGGCAAGCTCATGACGGGGAATCGGGCGGTGGATAAACCGGATCGGGGTCCAGTTCACAGTCGCGAACTGACCATTGATCCGTCCGGCCAGATGCTCGGTCTCTTCGCGGATATCCTGATAGGCCTCGACGGATTCCCGCGTGGGCGGCGCGATCTGCAGGAGCATGACCTTTTCCGTCAGGTCGGGATTATTTTCCAGCAGAAGCTGAAAGGCGCGGAATCGCTGCGGAATGCCTTTCGAATAGTCCAGCCGATCGACCCCGATCATCATCTTCGAATTGGTCAGACTGCGCATCCGGTCCTCTTCACGCGCCTTGCGTGCGTCACCCATGAACCCAGCTGCATCTATACCAATCGGAAAAGCGCCCGCCCTCGTTTCACGCTGGCAAAGCCGGATCACGTCGTCGCCCGGCATTTCGATCTCTGCCAGTTGGGCGGCGCTTTCAGTGAAGTTTCGGACGTCCCGCTGCGCCTGAAACCCGATCAGGTCATATTGCGACAGCCACTCAAACATCTCTTTCGGGTTGGGCAATGCGGCGCAGGTCGCTGGATCGGGAAAGGGGATATGCAGAAAAAAGCCGATGCGGTTCGTGACCCCCAGCTTGCGCAGCGCCGCGGCGAGAGGGATCAACTGATAGTCCTGAATCCAAATGCGGTCGTCTTCCTTCAGATGCGGAACCATCATACGGGCAATTTTTTCGCTGACACGCCGGTACCCGTCCAGAAAGACCGGATCAATTTCGATCAGGTCGGCGCGACCATGAAAGGCGGGCCACAGGACAGAGTTAGAGTAGCCAAGATAGTAGCTGTCGAAATCTTCCTCGCTAAGATCGAAAGAGGCGCGTTGAAATCGCGCACCGTCGTGAAAGGTCAGCGTTTCAGCCGGGTCTTCACTTTGTTCACCAGAAAAACCGATCCACAGGCCACCGGAATTAGACAGCGCATCCTGAAGTGCGACGACCAGGCCGCCCGATGGATTATCACACAGGGGTAAACGGTTTGATACGGCAACTAAGCGGTGCATAACCCGACCATTTCATCCCCGAAACTGACTGTCCAGCCAGAGGGCCAACTGTTTCGGGCCGGACATCCGATATTGCGCAACGCTGTCCCCTTCGCCGATTTTGATAGCGACACCACCGCGCGCGATGGCTTCAGTCATTGCAGGCTCATCCGTCAGGTCGTCACCGGCGTAGACGGGAACACGCCCGGCGAATGGCGGATCGGCCATAAGACGCGACAGCGCCCCGTCCTTCCCGGAACCTTCCGGCAAAAGCTCGACAGCCATCTTTGCAGGCTGCAGTTTCGTGCCGGGAAAGCGAGCCTGCAGATCAGACATCGCCGATCTGACAAAGTCCTCCAAGCCCGGATCCGCACGATAGTGCATGACAACGCCATGCGGCTTTTCCTCAATCAGAAGGGCGTGTTGATCCTTGGCCAAATCATGGGCAGCGGCATGAATGGCTGCAACGTTCAGATCAATGCGAAATGCTGGCTGGATCTCGCCACCAAGTGCGATCTCGGCCCCGTGGCTGCCAGCCATCACAGCCTGTAAGTCAGGCAAGAACTTCTGAAGATCAGCCACATGACGACCAGAGATCAGTGCAACTGCCCCATTCAGCGCGCCGTGAAGCCGGGCAAGCATGGCTGGCAATCCGGCTGGCACCTCCACCGCATCCGGGCGTGCAGCAATCTCGACAAGCACGCCGTCGAAATCAAGAAAAAGCGCCGATTTTTCGTTCAGGTCCGGTGGAAGCATGGCGCCCCGCATTTGCTGAATAATAACCTAACACCGCCAGGTAAGAATGGTTCAGACGTTGGCAGGAACCCGAGCGCTCACCGAAGCGGGTTAAGGAAAGACAACGTGAAGGACACGGGCACCGGACAGACGCCAGGACTGCGAGCTGGTGTTCTGGCCACGTCATTCTTCCGGCCCCACACAGGGACATAGTGGCGCGAAACGTGCCGCGCTTGACCGCTATCGCGCCACCAAACAGGCTGATGCTCAGCCTGTATCGACCGCCTTATTCGGGCGCTTCAACCTTATCCTGCGTCTTCGTCGCGAAGTCCGAGGCGTCATGACGCTCATGCAATTGACCCGATGGCTCGCCCGAGGTGCGGTTGACCATCAGGCCGCGCTGAACGGCTGGGCGAGCGGCAATCTCGTCGTTCCAGCGGATCACATTCTTGTAGCTTTTCCCGTCAAGGAAAGTCCCTGCATCGCCATAGGCGCCACCGGTTGCGATGCGACCGTACCACGGGAAAATCGCCATATCGGCGATGGAATATTCATCGCCCGCCATGAACTTGTTTTCCGCCAAGTGGCGATCCAGCACGTCCAGCTGGCGCTTGGTTTCCATCGCATAGCGGTCGATCGCATACTTAATCTTGACTGGCGCGTAGTGATAGAAGTGCCCGAAGCCGCCACCGACAAAGGGGGCAGAGCCCATCTGCCAGAACAGCCAGTTGAGCGCCTCTGTCCGGGCAGCGGGGTCGCTGGGCAGGAATTCACCAAATTTCTCGGCCAGATAGAGCAGGATCGCGCCGGATTCGAAGACGCGCCGCGGCGGGTTGCTGGAATGGTCCATCAGCGCCGGGATCTTGGAGTTTGGATTGACCTCGACAAAACCGCTGCCAAACTGATCGCCGTCTCCGATTTTGATCAGCCAGGCATCATATTCTGCATCCTTGTGGCCCTTTGCCAGCAGCTCTTCCAGCATGATCGTGACCTTCTGACCGTTGGGCGTGGCCAGAGAGTAAAGCTGAAGCGGATGCTTTCCGACGGGACGTTCGGCGTCGTGGGTCGCACCGGCAACAGGGCGGTTTATGCTGGCAAACTCTCCGCCGTTGCCCTTTTCCCATTCCCAGACCTTCGGCGGCGTATAGTCTTCGCTCATGGTTTCACCCCTGTAGAAAAGCTGAAATAACTGTCGTCTCCGGGCACAAACTGTAGCCCCCGGACGTTCAATTCAAGTTCTGCCACCGGAAAAGGGCCGTGGGATCCGACGATCAGTCGCTTGGATCGTGTCGAACGGACGCTGACATTGCCAGTTCGGCATTCTAGAAAGAGGCATTCTTTTTGGATGCACGGCCCCAGAGGCGCGTCCGGATTTCTGTAGCAGTTTGAGCGAAGGCAGCGATTTATGCCGGCACGAAACGATCTTATCACCGCCCCGATTGCATCGACCTTGCTGGCATTCGCCCTGCCTACGCTGGCGTCATCGGTTCTGCAGTCGGCCAACGGCTCTCTGGCGACGATATGGGTCGGTCAGCTGATCGGGCCGGATGCGGTTGCTGCCACGACCAACGGCAATCTGGTGATGTTCTTGATGACCGCTTTCGTGTTCGGCTTTGGAATGGCGGGTACGATCCTTGTCGGCCAATCTTTCGGCCGCGGCGATCTGGACGCGGCGCGGCGCGTGGTCGGCACGGCGGTCGGGACCTTCGTTCCGGTTGCCCTGACATTGGCCGTGGTTGGATGGTTCCTTGCGCCGCATGTGCTGTCCCTGCTTGGCACCGACCCGTCGATTACGCCGCTGGCGCGAGCCTTTCTGAAGATCACCTTCCTGGCGCTTCCCGCGATCCTGATGATGACCATGCTGATGATGACGCTGAGGGGAAGCGGCGATGCCATTACGCCGCTGATCTTCATGGTGCTTGCGGTGATCCTTGATGTCGCGCTTAATCCCGTATTCATTCAGGGGCTTGGTCCCGCCCCCGAAATGGGTATCGGCGGATCAGCCTTTGCAATGGCGATTGCGAACTATACCGCGCTTGTTGCGATGCTGCTCTATATTTATGCCCGCGATTTGCCGCTGCGACTGCGTGGGGCAGAGCTTGCCTATCTGAGGCCAGACCTGTCGATACTGGCGCTGATGCTGCGCAAGGGCCTGCCGATGGGCATCCAGATGGTCGTGGTCTCCGGCTCTATGCTGGCAATGATGCGTTTGGTGAATCGGCAGGGCGTCGATACGACGGCGGCCTTTGGCGCGACCCAGCAGCTTTGGACCTATGTGCAGATGCCCGCAATGGCGCTCGGGGCTGCCGTCAGCGCGATGGCGGCGCAGAATATCGGCGCCGGCCGCTGGGACCGGGTGGGGCAGATCACACGGGTTGGTATTTTCTACAATATCGCGCTGACTGGAGGATTGGTCGTGCTTCTTGTACTGGCCGACAGGCAGGCGATGCAGATCTTTCTTGGCAGCGGTTCCACCGCAGTTGAGATTGCCGAACGTATTGCGCTGCTTGCGACATGGGGGTTCATTCCATTTGGCGTCACGATGGTGCTGTTTGCAACGATACGCGCCAATGGACAGGTCATCTGGCCGCTGATCATCTTGTTCGTGTCGATGTTTCCTGTCCGCCTTGGGTTTGCTTATGGTTTACAGGGCGCGCTTGGCGCAGATGCAATCTGGCTCAGCTTTCCGGCGGGGATGGTGGCGACGCTGGCCATGGCTGCGCTTCTCTACCGCTTCGGCAATTGGCGGCAAGCGAACGATATGCAGGTCGCACCCGAACGCCCGCCAGAGGCACAACCGAGCGCAGCGGCACTCTATACAGAGGCAGGGCCACCCGGCGCGCCAACCGGAGGGCGCTGCCTGCATCATGATGAGATTGAAGCTGCGCAGCTGTGACAGGAGGTCGGGGCCGCGCCGAACTGCCCCTTATTGCTCCAGAACATCCAGCACGCCGGGAACGACGCGAAGCCGCTGTCGTGCTGTCGGGCTGACAGGGGCGCGGTCGCTGATCTCCAGATCATAATATTCGTCGCCCTGATGGACCCGCAAAATCAGTTTGCCGCGGCGCCCGCGATCATCACCCATCGCGGAAAGAGTGTCCTGCAGCGCATTGAAATCCATCACATCGGAGGCTTGCAAAACAAGCTCTGCCGGACCGACATTGGCGATGGCCTGTTCAAGCGGGACCACAGAACGGGCCAGCATCTTGACCTCATCCCCCTGCGGCTCGACCTGCACCTGCATGACGACATTGCTGCCGGGTTCCAGATGGTCGCGGTTGGCTTCCAGCACGTCCGAGAACACCACGGCCTCGTAAAGCCCGGTCGGGTCGGATGCACCGATAAAGGCAAAGCGGTTGCCCTTGGCGGATTTCTTTTCCTGGCGGCTGGATACGGTACCCGCGATATAGGTCACAAGCGGGCCAGCGGCAGCAGCGGCGCGGATTTCGGCGAGCGTACTGACCTCAATTCGGCGCAGGGCGGGAAGATAGTCATCGACCGGGTGGCCGGACAGGTAAAACCCGATGGCCTGATGTTCCTGCCCCAGCTTTTCGGATGGCAGCCAGACCTGCGCCAGAACCGGGCGCGGCGGCGGCAAATCCTCGCCCCCGCCGAACAGGGATGACTGGTTCGACGCCGCCTGATCATGGCTGGCGCCGGAAAACGCGACCAGCCCGTCAAGGCTGGCCATGACGCGGGCGCGGTTGTCGTCCAGCAGATCGAAGGCCCCTGCCCGCGCCATCATCTCAAGCGCGCGTTTGCCCACGCGGCGCAAATCGACGCGGCGGGCGAAATCGACCAGATCGGCGAAGGGCTGATCCCCGCGTGCAGTCACAATGGCCTGCATCGCGTCTACACCCACGCCCTTCAACGCCCCGAGCGCATAGTGAATACGCCCCTCGCTGACGGTAAAAGTCGCACCCGAACGGTTGACGCAGGGCGGCACCACCTCGATCTCCATCCGGTCTATTTCGCGTTTATAGACGGAAAGCTTCTCGGTCAGGTGGATATCGCAGTTCATGACACCCGCCATGAACTCGACCGGGTGGTTCGCCTTCAGCCAGGCGGTCTGATAGCTGACAACGGCATAGGCCGCCGCGTGGGATTTGTTGAAGCCGTAATTCGCGAATTTCTCCAGCAGGTCAAAGACTTCTCCGGCCTTCTTCTCATCCACGCCGTTTTCAACGCTGCCCTTGATGAATTTCGGGCGCTCTTTCGCCATTTCCTCGGCGATTTTCTTGCCCATGGCCCGGCGCAGCAGGTCGGCGCCGCCAAGCGAGTATCCCGCCATGACCTGCGCGATCTGCATCACCTGTTCCTGATAAACGATGATGCCCTGCGTTTCCTCAAGAATATGGTCAATCGACGGGTGCAGCGGTTCAAGGTCACGCTGCCCGTTCTTGACCTCGCAATAGGTCGGGATGTTTTCCATCGGGCCGGGACGATACAGCGCCACGAGAGCCACGATATCTTCGATACAGGTCGGTTTCATGCGCCGCAGCGCATCCATCATGCCCGAGCTTTCAACCTGGAACACGGCGACAGTGCGGGCAGATGCGAAAAGGTCGTAACTGGCCTTGTCATCCAGCGGGATGGCGTTGATCTGGTTTTCCGCGCCCTCGGGCGGGTCGTAAAGCTTGCGGCCATCGGCGGCGATATGCAGGGGTCGCCCACCGCCATTGATCAGGTCCACCGCGTTCTGGATCACGGTTAGTGTCTTGAGGCCCAGAAAGTCGAACTTCACCAGCCCCGCCTGTTCGACCCATTTCATATTGAACTGCGTCGCGGGCATTTCGGATGCCGGATCGCGATAAAGCGGCACAAGCTGATCCAGCGGCCTGTCGCCGATCACCACCCCGGCGGCGTGGGTTGAGGCGTTCCTGTAGAGCCCTTCAACCTTGGCCGCATAATCCAGCAGGCGGGCCACGACCTCTTCCTTGTCGCGGATTTCGCGCAGGCGGGGTTCTTCAGCGATGGCCTTGGTGACGCTGACCGGCTTCACCCCTTCGACCGGGATCATCTTGGACAGGCGGTCCACCTGACCGAAGGGAAGTTGCAGCACACGGCCCACATCGCGCACCGCCGCCTTGGACAGAAGCGCACCGAAGGTTATAATCTGACCGACTTTCTCGTGCCCGTATTTTTCTTGCACATAGCGGATGACCTCTTCCCGGCGATCCATGCAGAAATCGATATCGAAGTCGGGCATGCTGACGCGTTCCGGGTTCAAGAAGCGTTCGAACAGCAGGCTGTAACGCAGCGGATCAAGGTCGGTGATGGTCAGCGCATAGGCCACCAGAGACCCCGCGCCCGAACCCCTGCCCGGCCCGACCGGAATGTCGTGATCCTTGGCCCATTTGATGAAATCGGCAACGATCAGGAAATAGCCGGGGAAGCCCATCTGTTCGATAATGCCAAGCTCAAAATCCAAGCGCTTGTGGTAATCCTCGACGCTGACGGCGTGGGGGATGACCTTCAGCCGTTCTTCCAGCCCTTCCTTGGCCTGACGGCGCAATTCCTCGACCTCGTCATCGGCAAAGCGTGGCAGGATGGGCTTGTGGCGGCTGACGGCAAAGGCGCAGCGGCGGGCGATTTCGACGGTGTTTTCGATCGCCTCGGGAAGATCGGCGAACAGCACCGCCATTTCCTCGGGCGACTTGAAATCATGGTTCGGGGTCAGTCGGCGGCGCGGCTGCGACTGATCCACATAGGCGCGTTCGGAAATACAGATCAGCGCGTCATGCGCCTCATACATCTCGGGCTTGGGAAAATAGACATCGTTGGTCGCGACAAGCGGCAGTTCCAGCAAATAGGCGAGGCGGATGAAACTGTCCTCGGTCGCGGCTTCCGCCGCCATCAGCCTGCCGGATTCGTCCTTGTGCCGTGTCAGCTCGACATAAAGCCGGTTGCCGAACGCGTCTTTCAGGCGGCGCAGCGCGGCCTCGGCCCCGGCGGCATCCCCTGCCCGCAAAATGGCGCCAACCGCGCCTTCGGCGCCGCCGGTCAGCAGGATCAGCCCACCGGCGCGCTCTGCAAGCTCTTCTTCGGTGATATGCAGCGGCTCGGCCCCCTGCCGCAGATACATGGCCGAGGACAGGGCCATCAAATTCAGCCAGCCCTGATGGTTCTGCGCAAGCGTCACAACCGCGCCATAATGATCACCGATGCGCAACGTCCACTGGCAGCCTACAATGGGCTGAACACCGGCATCCATCGCCTTCACGCTGAATTCCAGCCCAGCGAACATCGCATTGGTATCGGTCAGCGCCACAGCAGGCATACCCGCATCCCTGGCAAGCTCGATCAGCTTTTTGACGGGAACCGCCCCTTCGAGCAGCGAATGCTCGGAATGGGTGCGAAGGTGTATGAATCGTGGCTGTTTTTCCGGCATGACGCGAAGCTATGCGTGCATGACCGAAAGCGCAATTGCCGCGCGTCAAGTTATCTGTCTAAATCAGAGGCAAAAGAAGACAGGGAAGAAGATTGACTGCAGACGTCATTTTCCGCGCCGACGGTCTTAGCAAGACCTATCCCGGCGTTAAGGCCAATGATGCCATATCGTTCGATGTCAGATCGGGCGATATCCATGCACTTCTGGGCGAGAACGGTGCCGGGAAGTCGACTTTGGTCAAGACAATCTATGGCCTTGTTCGCCCGGATGAGGGGCAGATGTGGCTGGACGGCAAAGACTTTGCGCCCGCTGATCCTCACGCGGCACGCAGTGCCGGTGTTGGCATGGTGTTCCAGCATTTCAGCCTGTTCGACGCGATGACGGTGGCAGAGAATATTGCGCTCGGCCTAGACAACCCGCCACCAAGGCGAGAGCTTGCCAGCCGTATCGCCTCGATTTCCGAGGCATACGGGCTGCCGTTGTACCCCGCGCGTCGCATTGCCGATCTTTCGGCGGGCGAACGTCAGCGGGTGGAGATCATTCGGGCGCTTCTGGGCGATCCTCGTCTGCTGATCATGGACGAGCCGACAAGCGTCCTGACCCCACAGGAATCCGAAATTCTGTTTGCCACCCTGCGCAAGCTGGCGGCGAAAGGGACATCTATCCTCTATATCAGCCACAAACTTGAAGAGATCCGCGCCAATTGCGACAGGGCGACGATCCTGCGCGGTGGCCGGGTTATCGAAAATTGCGATCCGCGCGCCCTTACCGCACGCGAACTTGCCGCCATGATGGTCGGTGGAGAGATGCGGGAAATCGACCGTTCCGGTCGCAGCCCCGGTGATGTCCTTCTGTCGGTAAAGGACCTGAGCCTTGCCCCGCTTTCCGTCGACGGCACATCGCTGAAATCCGTCTCGCTTGATGTCCGGGCTGGTGAGGTTCTGGCCATTGGTGGCGTCGCAGGCAATGGGCAAGAGGAATTGCTGTCGGCCCTGTCCGGAGAGATCCTGTCGCCAGGTGGCACTGTTAACCTTGGTGGCGTGGACCTGTCTCGCGCGGGACCCGTGCAGCGACGCGAGGCTGGTCTGCTGGCCGCGCCAGAGGACCGCTTGGGTCATGCCGCCGTACCCGGCTTTTCACTGACGGATAATGCGCTTTTGACCGCATCCGTGCGTCAGGAACTCGCGCCCGGCGGAATGATCCGTCACCGCGCCGCGCGTGAATACACCCAGAAGGTCATCGCCGAATTCGACGTGCGCACCCCCGGCCCCGATACCGCTGCATCTGCCCTTTCTGGCGGCAACCTGCAGAAATTCGTCATCGGACGCGAGGTCTTGCAGAACCCGCGCGTTCTGGTGGTCAACCAGCCGACATGGGGCGTGGATGCGGGCGCTGCCGCTGCCATCCGGCAGGCGCTTTTGAACCTCGCCGCTGGCGGGGCGGGCGTTGTCGTCATCAGTCAGGATCTGGATGAATTGCTGGAACTGGGCGACCGGTTTTCTGCGCTGAATGAGGGGCGCCTGTCAGAGCCTCGACCGACAGACGGGCTGAGCCTTGATGAAATCGGCCTGATGCTTGGCGGCGCACATGGAACGGAGATCGCGCATGTGGCAACTTGAACCGCGCAGCGACTCTCCGCTGATCTGGCAATTTGCAACGCCTGTTCTGGCTGTTGTCGCGACCATGCTGACAGGTGCGCTTCTGTTCGGCCTCATGGGCTATGACCCGGTGGCAGCCATCCGCACGATCTTCTGGGATCCGCTTTTCGGGGCATCGGCAAGCTATTCGCGCCCGCAACTGCTGGTGAAGGCCGGCCCGCTGATCCTGATTGCCTGTGGCCTCGCCGTCGGATTTCGCGCCGGTATCTGGAATATCGGTGCCGAGGGGCAATATATCATGGGCGGAATAACCGGCGCTGCGGTGGCCCTTGCCGCATATCCCGCCGAGGGGTGGTGGATCCTGCCCGCTATGATCGTCGCAGGTGCGTTTGGCGGCTGGGTCTGGGGAATGATTCCGGCGATGTTGCGAAACTGGTTTGGGGCGTCCGAAATTCTCGTATCGTTGATGCTGGTATATGTGGCAGAAAAGGTCGCCGCATGGATGGCGTTCGGCCCGATGCGCAACCCGGAGGGGTTCGGGATGCCCGGCTCGCGAAATCTGGCGCAATACCCCTCTGCCTCGAACCCGGAGCTGATCTCGGGCACCGGCATCCATTGGGGCGTCGTCGCCGCAGCCCTTGCTGTCATTGGTGTCTGGATCCTGATGTCGCGCCATATCCGCGGTTTGCAGATCCGCGCCGCCGGACAGGCACCACGGGCAGCGCGGTTTGCGGGGGTGAGGCCCTCTGCCCTCGTGGCGTTCTGCCTTGGCCTGTCGGGCGCGCTTGCCGGTATGGCCGGGCTGTTCGAGGTCGCGGGCCCTGCGGGGCAGATCACTGACAGCTTCGGCTCTGGCTATGGGTTCACAGCGATCATCGTCGCATTCCTTGGCCGTTTGCATCCGGTCGGAATCGTGCTGGGCGGCTTGCTGATGGCGCTGACCTATATCGGCGGGGATATTGCGCAGATGATCCTTCAGCTGCCCTTTGCGACGGTGCAGGTTTTCCAGGGCATGATGCTGTTCTATTTGCTGGGCTTCGACCTGCTGACCCGTTACCGCATCCGGCGGAGGGTCGCAGCATGATCGACATAACGACACTGATCATGACGATCCTTTCCGCCTCGACCCCCCTGTTGTTCGCGGCACTGGGAGAGTTGATGGCCGAACGCGCCGGTGTCCTGAACCTTGGGGTTGAGGGGATGATGATCACAGGCGCACTCGCCGGGTTTGCAGCGGCCCATGCAACTGGCAACCCGTTGTTGGGCTTCGTCGCGGCTGCCCTTGCCGGTGCGGCGATTTCCATGATTTTCGGCGTGCTGACGCAGTTCCTGCTGACAAATCAGGTTGCAACCGGGCTTGCCCTGACGCTGTTCGGCCTTGGCCTGACCGCGCTGTTCGGAAAACCCTATGAGGGGGTCAAGGCCCCATCAATGGCAGCCGGTCCCCTGGGGCTGCACTGGATCATCTGGCTCGGCCTGCTGATGGTACCGCTGTCATGGTGGTTCCTGAATCGGACGCGGGGCGGGCTGATCCTGCGCGGCATCGGAGAGAATCACGACGCGGCCCATGCGCTTGGCCACAAGGTCCGGCTGGTGCGGCTGGCAGCAGTCGCCTTTGGCGGGGCAATGGCGGGCATCGGCGGGGCGTATATTTCGATCGCGACTGTCTTGCAATGGACCGAAGGGATGACTGCGGGTGCTGGCTGGATCGCGTTGGCTCTGGTGGTCTTTTCCGGCTGGCGCGCCTTCGGCGTCATGGCGGGGGCCTGGCTGTTCGGCGGCGTCACGGTGATGCAGTTGCGGCTGCAGGCAGCCGGGGTCAATCTGCCCGTGCAGTTGCTTGCCATGGCACCTTACCTTGCCACAATCATAGCGCTTGTGGTCATCTCGGCGCGCCGACGTGGAAGCGCTGCGCCCGGATCGCTTGGGCGAATATTCCATACAACAAACTGACCAACAGGAGAGACTTATGCTTCGCAGAACCCTTTTGACCACCGCAGCGGCGCTCGCTGCGCTGACCGCGCTTCCCGCCGCTGCTCAGGACGAACCGCTGAAGGTCGGCTTCATCTATGTCGGCCCTGTCGGCGATGGCGGCTGGACCTATCAGCACGATCAGGGCCGGCTTGCACTTGAAGAAGAATTCGGCGACCGGATCGAGACGACCTTCATCGAAAGCGTCCCCGAAGGCGCCGATGCGGAACGCGCGATCACCCAGCTTGCGCTTGCCGGGAATGAGATCATCTTCACCACCAGTTTCGGCTTCATGGACGCGACCATGGCCGTAGCCGAAAAGTTTCCCGACATCAAATTCGAACATGCCACCGGCTATAAGCGCGCCGATAATGTCGCAACCTATGACGCGCGCTTCTATGAAGGCCGCGCCGTGATGGGCACGATTGCCGGGCGGATGACCGAATCGAACAAGATCGGCTATATCGGATCTTTCCCGATCCCAGAGGTTATTCAGGGCATCAACTCTTCCTTCATCCATGCCCGCAAGGTGAACCCCGATGTAGAAATGCGCGTCGTCTGGGCCTATAGCTGGTTCGATCCCGCAAAAGAGGCCGACGCCGCCGCCGCCCTGATCGCGGAAGGCGTC
Organism: Paracoccus albus; assembly: GCF_027913035.1. Classification (NCBI taxonomy): domain Bacteria; kingdom Pseudomonadati; phylum Pseudomonadota; class Alphaproteobacteria; order Rhodobacterales; family Paracoccaceae; genus Paracoccus; species Paracoccus albus. The sequence continues at coordinate 848,965 of NZ_CP115775.1, read as the reverse complement.
GATGTGATCCTGCAGCACACCGATTCGACCGCGCCGCTGGCCAAGGCTCAGGAAGCCGGGGCCATCGGATTCGGTCAGGCCTCTGACATGTCGGCCTTTGCGCCCTCGCCCCGCGTTTCGTCGATCATCGACAACTGGGCACCATACTATATCGAGCGTGTGAATGCAGTGCTGGACGGGACCTGGACATCCGAAGCGACATGGGCCGGCATCGGCGACGGCGAGGTCGAGATCGGCGAGATCACCGAGGCCGTTCCGCCAGAGGTGAAGGAAGAAGCCCTCGCCCTGAAGGATCAAATTGCCTCGGGCGAATACCATCCGTTCACAGGCCCGCTGAACAAGGCTGATGGCAGTGAGTGGCTGGCCGAGGGTCAGACTGCCACGGATGAAGAGCTTTCGCAGATGAATTTCTATGTCGAAGGCATCACTGCCGAAATCCCGCAATAGGCTGGATCGCAAGCACAGGCCGGGGCTTTTCAGAGTCCCGGCTTTTCCTGTTAGCTACCCTACAAAGTCTATTTTCCGGCTGCCCTGAGCGATGCGTATACCGAAACAAGCGTGGCCCCAACGACGCCAACGGCAATTGCCGCCAGGCTGACGATCCGCCTCGTCATATCCGAAAGTTGACCCACATCGGCCCAAATACCGCTGCGGACCTGACAAAGTGCAAAACCGGCAAAAGCGATGATCGCGGCTTCAACGATCAGCAAAATAGCAAGCACAAGCGTCGATTTTCGCATCAGTTGCTTCCGTGTTCGAAACCGCCGTCGAACCGCGATGGGGTGGCCAGGGCAGTATGGTCAGACTTCGCCAATCACCGACAAAAGGTAGGCCTTCGGCAAGTCCAGAAGATCGGACGCGGCATCGCGCTGCAATGCCTTGCGCAGATAGACGCCATCGATCAGCGCGCCCAGCGTTTCCGCCACATGATCCGCACGACCGGCTTCAACCTTCCTCAAATCGCTCAGCAGGTTTGACTTCAGCCTGCGATGATAGACCCGCAGCAATCTCGCGGCCGCTTCGTCCTGCTGCGCCAGGGCGTAGAAATTGAGCCATGCCGCTATGGTTGCGGCATCGAAATGCTCGGGGCCGAGACTCGCCTGCAGAACTGCAAATAGCCGATCTCGCGGATTTTTGACGCCTGCAAGTGCATCACTGACAGCCGCTGTATAGCGACGCAGGATTTCGCGCATCGTCGACAGAAATATCTGATCTTTCGAACCAAAATAATGATGCGCAAGGGCGGAGGACATGCCCGCCTCTCGCGCGATGTCAGCGACGGTCACGTCAAGCGTGCCACTGCGCGCAATCGTACTGATTGCGGCGTTGATCAATTCGGTCTTTCTGGTAGTCTTTCCGGCACGCTTACGCATCCGCGCACCTCGCGGTCGGTTTTGCGTAGAGATAACCCGGCTTGATTGACTGGTCAATCAATAATTTTCGAGGAGCCGAAATGACCCGTATCGCCGCCCTGCTGCTTGGCGCAGCCTTTGCCCTTCCCGCCACCGCGCAAGAGGCTGAATCCTGCAAGGAAATCACCTTTTCCGATGTCGGCTGGACCGATATAACCGCGACCACCGCCGTCGCGCGCACCGTCCTTGACGCGCTCGGATATGAGACAGAGGCAGAGCTTCTGGCCCTGCCCGTCACCTTCAGCGGGCTGTCGACCAATGATGTCGACGTTTTCCTTGGGCTGTGGATGCCCACCATGGAGGCTGACATTGCCCCATATCGTGAAGCCGGAACGGTTGATATTCTGCGCACGAACCTGACGGGTGCGAAATATACCCTGGCGACCAACAAAGCGGGTGCGGAACTTGGTATTTCCGACTTTGCAAGCATCGCGGAGCACGCGGATGAGCTGGACGGGAAGATCTATGGGATCGAGCCGGGAAATGACGGCAACCGCCTGCTGATCGAGATGGTGGCCGAAGACAAATTCGGCCTTGGAACATTCGATATCGTCGAATCATCGGAACAGGGAATGCTGGCGCAGGTCGCCCGGGAAACCAATTCGGGCAATCCGATTGTCTTTCTGGGCTGGGAACCCCACCCGATGAATGCCGAATATGAGATGACTTATCTTGAAGGCGGTGATGACATTTTCGGGCCCAATCTGGGCGGGGCCGAAGTGCAGACCACCACGCGCGCCGGCTTTGTGGAAGAATGCCCCAATGTCGGAAAGTTCCTGCAAAATCTGGAATTCACGCTTGAGATGGAGAATGAGATCATGGGTGCAATCCTGAATGACGGGGCGCAGCCGGAAGACGCGGCAAAAGCATGGCTTCAGGAAAACCCGGACGCTGCGACCATCTGGCTTGACGGTATGACCGCACAGGACGGGCGCGACGCAGTCGAGGTTCTGACAGCAGCGCTTGAAGGCTGAGGAGGCATTGGCTCAGCTGACCTCACGCATCGCCGACTGGTTCATGGGCGAGAAAATCCCGGTCGGGCAAACTGCCGACCGGGTTTTCGACTGGCTGACGGCACATGCCTCTGGCCTGTTCGATGCGATTTCCGTCGCGATGCAGGCAATGATCGACGCAATCCTTTGGGTTCTGATCACGCCGCCGCCTCTGGCAGTTGTCGCGGTGTTCGTGGTGATCGCGCATCTGCTTCAGCGCCACTGGCTGACGACGTTTGGGGTCATGCTGGGTTTTCTGTACATCCTGAATCAGGGCTACTGGGAAGAAACGATGGAGTCGCTGACTCTGGTGCTGGCATCCTGCGTCGTCTGCATGGGGGTCGGTGTTCCCATTGGGATCGCACTTGCGCACAGACCGCGCCTTTACGCATGGACGCGCCCCCTTCTGGATCTGATGCAGACCTTGCCCAGCTTCGTCTACCTGATCCCGGCCATCGTGTTTTTCGGCATCGGCATGGTTCCCGGATTGATCGCGACGGTGATATTTGTCCTGCCCGCCCCCATCCGGCTGACGCAGCTTGGGATATCATCGACCCCCGACGCGCTGAGAGAGGCCGCGACAGCCTTCGGCGCGACACCTCGGCAGTTGTTGTGGAAGGTGGAACTGCCAAGCGCACTGCCCCAGATCATGGCCGGGCTGAATCAGACAATCATGCTGTCGCTGTCGATGGTCGTCATTGCGGCACTGGTCGGCGCATCCGGACTGGGCGTTCCCGTGGTGAGGGCGCTGAACACCGTGAACACAGGCCTGGGCTTCGAATCCGGCATGGTCATCGTGGTTGTCGCGGTGATGCTGGACCGAACCCTGCGGGTCAGGAGAAAGCCGTGAACGCGATTGAATTCGACAGGTGCTCGATCATTTTCGGCAAGCGGCCAGAGGCGGCGCTGAACCATGCCGATGCAGGCAAGGACCGCTCAGATATTCAAGAACTGACCGGCAACACATTGGGTGTTCACAACGCCACGCTGAATGTTACGGAAGGCGAGATTGTCGTTCTGATGGGCCTGTCAGGCTCGGGCAAGTCCACGCTGTTGCGGGCGGTCAACGGCCTCAACCCGGTCCTTCGCGGTGATGTCCGTGTGCGGATGGGCAGCGATATGATTTCCGTACCGAATGCCAGCAAGGATCAGCTTCGTGCTTTGCGGCTGAACCATGTCTCCATGGTGTTTCAGCAATTCGGTCTTTTACCCTGGCGAAGTGTGGCTGAAAACATCGGGCTTGGGCTTGAACTGGCGGGCCTGGCACCCGCAGCCAGGATCACCCGCGTGGCAGAGCAGATTAAAACGGTCGGGCTGGATCAATGGGCCGATCGTCCGGTTGGCGAGTTGTCAGGGGGAATGCAGCAACGCGTCGGCCTTGCCCGCGCCTTCGCCACCGACGCGCCGATCCTGCTGATGGATGAACCGTTCAGCGCGCTCGACCCCCTTATCCGCACGCGGCTTCAGGATGAACTTCTGTTGCTGCAGGAAACGTCGCGCAGGACGATCCTGTTCGTCAGTCACGACCTTGATGAGGCGTTCAAGCTGGGCAGTCGCATCGCTCTGATGGAAGGCGGGCGCATCGTTCAGATCGGCACCGCAAGACAGATCCTGGCGCGTCCCGCGAACGACTATGTCGCGGAATTCGTGGCGCATATGAATCCGTTGGAGGTGCTGACCGCCTCCGATCTGGCCGCACCGGGATCAGCCGAGGGCGCGCCGTTACCTGCCGATCTGCCCCTGCGGAAAGTGCTGGGCGCGTTGCGGAACGATGACGCACGGCCCGTCACTGGCGGCGGCATCATCACGCGCGATCATGTGCTGCGTCGCTTGTCGGCATAGGACTGTTGCCGATGGGCAACGCGAGTGATTTCGCGCTGCCCACATCTTGAAATGGCCAACCACCGCGCTAGCATCCCCTCCAATTGACAAACCTTTGGCCGCGAGAGGGAGGGCACGAATGATAACTGTCAAAACTGCCTATACCGACGCCGCCAATTGGCGAGGTCGCCTACGCCGCCTGACCCGCGGATAAGCCATCCTTTGGCGCAGTTCAGCGCCACCTTCCCAATCTGATTTTGCTTCGGCCCGGATCGCCCTGTTTCCGCGCCGACAGAGGTTTGCAATGAGTATCAATATCCGGCCGGGGCGCATCGTCCCGCAAGACCACATTGAATGGCTTATCAGCCGGTACGGATACCGGCGCATCTTGCTCGCAACGCTGTCTTTTCCTGTGCGGCGGGCGCGCATGGGGCTTGTGCGCCGCAAACCGCCCAAGCTGGCGAAGCCGCCTGAAAGTGCTTATCTGCGCCGCGATATCGGGTTGCCGCCGAAGCCATCATCGCGACATTATCTGGACTTCCTCTGAGGGCGCGGGGCGTATCCGCGCCTCTCTCCAGGTGATGTAGCTGAGCGATGCGATCATCATCGTGCCGCCCAGAAGGACCATTGGGTCAAGCGGTTCTTGAAAAACCGCCAGACCCAGAATTGATGCCCAGACCAGTTGCAGGAAGGTAACCGGTTGCGTGACGTTCAGCGGCGCGACCGCAAAGGCGCGGGTCATGGCGTAATGCGCCGCAGTCGCAACCACGGCGCATAACGAAAGACCCAGGACCTGCTCGCCGCTTGGCGGGACCCAGACCGCGAATGCCAGTGGCGCAAGCCCGGCCGCAACGCTCAACGTCATGATGGCGACGACGATTTCCGGCCGCACGGATTGCGCGAGCCTGCGGGCGACAAGATAGGACAGACCCATAGAAACAGAAGCAAGAACCTGCGCCAGATGCCCGTTGTCGAGACCGCGCATTCCCGGCCTCAGCACGATCATCGCACCGAACAGAGCGATAAGAATTGCCACACCACGACGCCAGGAAATAGCCTCTCGCAGGATCAGCACTCCGCCGATCGTCGCGACAATCGGGTTCAGGAAGTTTATCGCCGTCACCTCGGCAATCGGGATGCGTGTCATGGCATAGAACCACAGGATGACACCACAGACATGCAGCGCCGCGCGCAGAACGAAAAGCCCCGTCAGCCCTTTTGCAAAACCTTGTCGCGGAACGCGTAGCAGCACCGGCGCGACAAGGATGATACCGAAGGCAAAGCGGATGAAAGCGGATTGAGCGGCTGGCAGCCCCTGTCCAAACATTTTGACAAGCGCATTGAAGAGGACGAACAGAATGCCCGTCAGGACCATCCATCCTATGCCCGCCAGATCGCTGCGCTGTCTGGCATCCATGCCCTAGCCCCAGATGAGTGATACCGCGATAGACCACATCACCAGGGCGATGACCAGATCAAGCACTTGCCATGCCTTTGGCCTTGCAAAAACAGGTGCCAGCAGCCGTGCACCGTATCCGAGCGCGAAAAAGAAAAGGAAAGAGCCGGTCACCGCGCCTGCAGCGAATGCGCGCTTATCTGCGAAGTCAGCCGAAACCGCCCCCAGAAGCACGACCGTATCCAGATAGACGTGCGGGTTGGCCCATGTCAGCGCCGCAACGGTCGCCATGGCGGCCCAAAACGGCTGCGCCTGCCCCGCTGCCCGCAATGCGTCGCCGCCTTTGAGCGCGGACCGAAACGCCCGCATCCCATACCAAAGCAGGAAAACCGCGCCGCCCCAACGCATGACTTCTGTGAACCAGGGCGCAACCTGGCTTAGAAGGCCTGCGCCAAAAACGCCGAGGGTCACCAGAATGGCGTCTGAAACGGCGCAGAACAGACAGATGGCGAAGACATGGCTTCGCAGCAGCCCCTGTCGCAGGACAAAGGCGTTCTGCGCACCTATTGCAAGGATCAGTGAAAGTCCGGTGCCCAGACCGGTAAGATAAGCGTGCATATCGGCTCCTGTCATTGCCGCAGGTATTGCCTTGCTGATACTCATTAGTAAAATTAAATCATATAATACGGTATTAGTACTTCTAATGTTCGACTATCGCGCCCTCGCTGCCTTGTCAGAGGTTGTTCGCCGTGGCTCCTTCGAGGCTGCGGCCCATGCGCTTGGCGTCACACAATCTGCTATCTCACAACGCATCAAGGCGTTGGAGGGGCGCGTCGGACAGATCCTGCTGGATCGCGGACCGCCAGCTGCGCCGACCGATACGGGCCTGCGGCTGGTTGCCCATTTCGATCAGGTCCGCTTGCTGGAGGCCGGGTTGGATGGACCATTGGGAGACGACGCCGGGACGCCCACAATCCGCATCGCTGTGACGGCGGACAATCTGGCGACATGGGCCATTCACGCCCTGCCAGAGGCACCGGGATTGGTCGATCTGGTTATCGACGATCAGGACCACGCGGAAAGCTGGCTGCGGGCAGGTCTGGTCAGCGCGGCAATAACGGCTGAACCCGGCCCGGTGGCGGGATGCGACAGCTTTGCGCTTGGGAAAATGCGATATGTGGCGACGGCCTCGGCAGCCTTCGTCGCGGCATATTTCGGTGGCGGCGTGAATGCCGCCTCGCTGCGACGGGCGCCAGCGATCACCTTCAATGCCAAGGATGGCTTGCAGACCCAATGGATCACAATACAGACCGGTGAGCGGATTGCCCCGCCGACGCATCTGATCCCCACGACGCAGGGATTCCATCAGGCAGCCATTCTGGGCATGGGCTGGGGGATGAACCCCGAAATACTTATCTCAGAGGATCTGAAAACCGGTCGTCTCGTCCCGCTGACAGAGAGCGCCACGCTTGACGTTCCGCTTTTCTGGCAGGTGACGCGGATCTTCGCACCACAGCTCGCCGGTCTGACCCGCGCAATCCGAAGGGCCGCGCGGGATGTTCTTATTCAGCCCTGATCAAAGCTGGGCCGCGACCTCATCGGTCAGATCAAAGTTGCCGGTGACGTTCTGCACGTCGTCGTCATCCTCCAGTGTCTCGATCAGGCGCATCAGCTTTTGTGCGGTGTCCAGATCCGAAATCTCTGTCGGGGCCTGCGGCTTCCAGATCAGCTTGGCGGTTTCCGATTCACCTAGCGATTCCTCCAAAGCGGTAGAGACATCGTTCAGGTCGCCATCGGCGCAATAGATCCAGTGGCCGTCATCATCGGATTGGACATCATCGGCACCCGCTTCGATTGCCGCCATCATCACGCTGTCGGCATCGCCCGCGTCGGCGGAATATTTGATCTCGCCCACGCGGTCGAACATGAAGCTGACCGATCCGGTCTGACCCAGATCACCGCCGGATTTGGTGAAATAGCTGCGCACGTTCGACGCCGTGCGGTTGCGGTTATCGGTCATCGCTTCCACGATGACTGCAATGCCGTTCGGGCCATAGCCCTCATAGCGGATCTCGTCATAGTTCTCGGCATCGCCGCCTATGGCCTTCTTGATCGCGCGTTCGATCACATCCTTTGGGACAGAGTTCGATTTAGCTTCCTTGACCGCAAGCCGCAGCCTCGGGTTCTTGTCGGGGTCGGGGTCGCCCATTTTCGCCGCGACGGTGATTTCCTTTGCAAGCTTGGAAAAAAGTTTAGAGCGGATCGCGTCCTGGCGACCTTTGCGATGCTGGATGTTCGCCCATTTGGAATGGCCTGCCATGATCGGTGGTCCTTCGATATTCGGCATTTGCGGGTTTCCGGCGCTTTTAATCCAGCCTGCACACCGACTGCAAGGGATCAGCGGCGATTGCGGTTTCTGGCCGTCCGGCTATCCTGATCGCGTGTTTTTCCGGGGGCAGTTCCTTTGACGATTCCTCAGATTATTCTTTTTTCGATTTTTGCCGTTGTCATGGTGGTTATGTTCACGGGTCGCTGGCGCCACGATCTGGTGGCTTTTGCCGGCCTGATGGTGGGTGTGGTGACAGGTGTCGTTCCATCTGACAACGCTTTCAGCGGCTTCGGGCATCCGGCGACCATGGTCGTGGCGCTTATCCTGATCGCGACGGCGGGGCTGATGCGCTCTGGCGCTGTGGCGGTGCTGACAAGGCTGCTGATAAAGGATGATCGGCCGATCAGCCTGCATATCGCGGTCATGAGTGGCATTGGCGGATTTCTGTCCGGCTTCATGAACAATATCGCCGCGCTCGCGATACTGATGCCGATCGACATGCAGGTCGCGCGGCGCATGGGCCGCGTGGCCGGATTGACGCTGATGCCGCTGGCTTTTGCGACGATCCTTGGCGGTATGCTGACACTGATCGGCACGCCGCCGAACCTGATCGTGTCCGGCTTTCGGCAGGATGTCTTTGGCGAGCCGTTCCGCATGTTCGACTTCATGCCGGTGGGCGGCGTCGTTGCCATCGCCGGGATCGTCTTCATCGCGCTGATCGGCTGGCGTCTGATACCGCAGCGCCATACGGGCGAAACAGGAGCCAACCCATCGCAACGTATGCGCCGCTATCAGGTTGAACTGGTCGTGACGGAAAACAGCCCGTTGGTGGAAGGAACGCTGGCAGAGCTGCAGGAGGCCGGGCGATCCTCTGGCATTCGCGTTATCCGGCTGAGCCATCATCATCACACAGTGGAGGGCGAGCCCGAAGAGATCATCCTTTCGGCGGATGATGTGATCACGCTGCGCAGTTCGGCCGAGGCACTGGACGAATTCCGCGCCGGTCAGCGGCTCAGCTATCCCGACGGCCGGGCAGAAGCCCGCGCCCGGCCACGACAGGACCAGAGCGAGAGCCTGATCGAATGTCTCGTGCCGGTCGGTGCGGATATTGTCGGCAGAACGGTTCAAAGCGCGGGGCTTATCAATCGTCACGATACGGTGCTGATGGGGCTGCGTCGGCGCGGACGGATCATCTCTGGCAAGCTCAGCCGCGAACGGATCGAGGCAGGCGACCTCATGCTTCTGCTGGTGCCCGAGGGTCATCTGGACGGGATTGTCGCCGCAATGGGCCTGCTGCCGCTGGAAGGTGCAGGTCATACCGTGATGCGGGAATGGCAGATGGCCCTGACGATCGGCCTTTTCGTGGCCGCGGTGCTTTTTACCAGCCTCGGGGTGGTGACAATGCCAATCGCGCTTGGCTGCGTTGTCGTAGCCTATGTGCTGTTCGGCGTTCTGTCGATCACCGAGGTTTACGACCATATCGACTGGTCCGTCATCGTGCTGTTGGGGTCGATGATCCCGCTTGGTCAAGCGCTCGATTCGACCGGCGGCACGACACTGATTGCAGGCGCCCTTGCGCAGCTGACATCAGGTTATCCTGCATGGGTCGCGCTGACATTGCTGATGGTGACGACGATGTTCATGTCAGACATCCTGAACAACAATGCGACCACAATCATCGCGGCTCCGGTGGGAATTCGCCTTGCCGAACAGCTTGGCGTGAATGCCGATGCGTTTCTGATGGGGGTTGCCGTATCGGCGGCATGCGCGTTCCTGACGCCGATCGGGCATCAGAACAACACGCTGATCATGGGACCGGGCGATTATCGCTTCGGCGATTACTGGCGAATGGGCCTGCCGCTGGAAATGATTGTGATGCTGGTATCCGTCCCGATGCTGCTGACCGTCTGGCCGCTTTAGGAAAAGCTGCAATCATCAACAGTGCCAAAATCCAAACGAGGTGTGCGTCAGATCTGCCGATGCGTCCCTTCAGTCGATATCAATCGTCATTGTGGTCGGAGTCATAAAGGACCTGAGCCGTCAGTTCCGCGACTCTGGTGTCTTGAGCATCTTGCTGCGCCCGTCGGGCATCGTGACCAGCACGTCGGCATAGGGCTCAAACAATCCGGCGATCAGATGTCCCTGCGATTTCATCGTCACGTCGTAGCGCACCGGAATGGGGCAATCCGCGAACACCCCGGAGGTTGAACCGACGATATTGTCGGCATGGCACTGCATCCCGTTCGAAAAGAAAACCGTCAGGCGAGCGCCAATGAGGTTCACATCATCAGGAACCGCCCGCTCATTTGGAATGGCGCAAGCTGACACGGCCGCGGTTGCAATACCCGCGATTACGACCTGCTTAATAGACATGGTATACTCCCTACAATGGCCAGAAGATCGGGATTACCAGAGATGCCGTCATCGCCATCAGCAAATTCAGCGGCAGACCAACACGAATGAAATCACTGAAACGATAGCCGCCCGGCCCGTAGACGAGGGTGTTCGTCTGATAGCCGATCGGCGTGGCAAAGCTGGCTGAGGCACCCATCATCACCGCGATGATAAGCGGTCTGGCATCCACGCCCAGCGAATGGGCCAGCGTGATCGCAACAGGCGTCACGATTACCGCAACAGCGTTGTTGGTCACCGTTTCGGTCAACGTCGTCGCGAGCAGATAGACGGCCAGGACCAGTGCCCAATGCGGCAAATCGGCCAGCGTCGGCGAGATCCAATTAACCACCAGTTCGACCGCGCCCGACTGGTCAAGCCCTGCGCCAACCGCAAGCATGGCGAAAATCAGCGCCAGCAGGCGACCATCCACAAAGCTCAATGCCTCATCCGCGTCAATACAGCGCGTGCCAAGCACAATGGCGACACCAAGAAAGGCCAGAAGCTGGATCGGTGCGACCTCAAAGGCCGACAGGATCACGACGCCGGCCAGCACGGCCACGACAATCGGGGCATGACGGCGGCGATAGGCGCGATCAGACGGAACCGTCACCTCAACCATCTCCATATCAGCCGAAAGACGCTGGATATCGGCGGGCGCCCCCTCCAGCAGCAATGTATCGCCGACCCTGACCACCAGATCGTCAAGCTGGCGCCCGATATTCTGGTTCCGGCGATGCGCTGCCAGCACATAAACCCCATAGCGACGACGCAGGCGCATGGAGCCCAGCGAACGCCCGATCATATGGCATCCGGGCGTAATCAGCACCTCAACGGTGTTCGTCTGGACAGAGCTCAGCTTATCGACCATTCGCAGGTCCTTGTTGCCCTGCAGGCCGAGGACTTCTGACATGGGCGTGCGCAGCACGACGCGGTCGCCCGCCTCCAGCGTGACGGCGGCCAGATCGCGGCGCAGCGATGCATCGCCTCTCAATACGTCGATGACACGTGCATTCTCGCGGGTGAAAATGTCGATCTCGTCCAGCTTCTTACCGACAAGCGTGCTGTCTTCGGGGATGGCAACCTCGGTGAAAAACTTCATCCTGGAACGCGAGGAAGACATGAGCGCGGACATTGAATCCCGCTCTGGCAGCAATCGCGGCGCGATGAACAGCAAGTAGAAAAGCCCGACCGTCGCCATGACAAGGCCAACTGGCGCGATCTCAAAAATTCCGAAAGCTTCTTCTCCGGCCTGACGCGCAACACCATCGACCAGCAGGTTCGTCGAGGTCCCGATCATCGTGACGGTCCCGCCAAGGATCGACAGATACGACAAGGGCATCAACAGCTTGGACGGGGCCTGATCGAGTTCCCGTGCAAGCTGCATGAAAATAGGCATCATGACCACGACAAGGGGCGTGTTGTTCACAAATGCGGACATCGCCAGAACGGTCGCGGACAGGCCTGCAAGCGTTGCAAAGGGGCGCTGCTTGGCATGGCGCGCCGCGTGCTGACCGATCCAGTCAAGCGCACCTGTTCTGACCAGCCCACCGACAATGATGAACATGAATGCAATGGTCCACGGTGCCGGGTTGGCCAGCACTGACGGCACATCGGCCATCGGCAGCACACCAAGCACAAGCAGAACCGCCGCGCCAAGAATCGCCGTCACTTCGGGTGGAAACTGCTCGCGCACAAACAGCGTCAGCATCCCCGCGATGATCAGTATCGTAACAATCGCAGAAGTGGTTTCCGTTAGTTCAATGCCGAACATTGAAGCCTCAAGCACGCCGCCGGTTCAACCGGCCAATCGGCGCATCTTTGGACGATACGCGGGCGCTGTGCAAGCCACGCTGAACTATTGCTGTCTCGGCGGCAGCGATTGCGACAAGCGCCCGCCCTCTCGAACCGGCCAGACGGCAGTTGCAAGACCGCTGCGATCATCTGTTTCCACCAAAACCCCTGACAAGGTGACATCGCCCACGGCCGGACTGAACCGCTCCTTCGACATGCCGGTCACGAAACGGCGCATCGGCTCTGCCTTATCCATGCCGATGATGCTGTCATAGTCGCCACACATACCCGCATCTGTCATATAACCGGTACCACGGGGCAAAATCTGTGTATCGCCGGTCGGCACATGCGTATGCGTGCCAACGACAAGGCTGACACGGCCATCGCAAAAATGCCCCGCCGCCATCTTTTCCGACGTCGCTTCTGCATGGAAGTCGATCACAGCCGCCTGCACCCCGGCCATCGCGCTCATCGGGTGGGCGCGTAAGGCGCTGTCCAATGCCGAAAACGGATCGTCGAAGGCACGGCGCATGAATACGTTACCCAGGACCTGTGCCACCATGACCTTACGTCCGCGACTTGCCTCGAAAACCCCGACCCCGCGACCCGGCGCATCCTTGGCGAAGTTCAATGGTCGCAGAACGCGCGGCTCTTTCTGAACAAAGCCCAGCATATCCTTCTGATCAAAAGCATGATCGCCAAGCGTCACCACGTCAGCACCCGAATCCAGAAGAAGCTGTGCATGTCCGCCCGTCAGCCCCATCCCGCCAGAGGCATTTTCGCCGTTCACCACGCAAAAGTCGCAACGCAGCCGGCTCCGCAGTTCGGCCAGCCTCTCAGCTATGGCGGCGCGGCCCGCACGGCCCATCACGTCGCCCAGAAACAGTATGCGCATATCAGATCCCGTCAGATTGCAGCCGTTGTATCGAATGCGGCGCCGGAAAGTCCACTGCAGCGCCCATATGGAAAACCATGATAATTTTAGATTTATGATCAAAGAGTTATTAATACATGGCCGCTATAGCTGATCCCGGATCAAACACGAGGACGGCCATGACCGAATCACCCACTCTCAGCGACAGCGATCGCGTTAAGGCGCTCAGCCTCGCGCAGGCGATGATCGAATTCACATCTGACGGCACCATTGTCGAAGCGAATGACAACTTTCTGCAATTCATGGGCTACCGCCGGGAAGATGTCATCGGAAAGCACCACCGGATTTTCGTCCGCTCGGAATTCGCGAGCGGACTTGAATACGCAGATTTCTGGCGTCAGCTGGGCAGAGGCGCGGCCTTCACAGGTGAATTCGACCGGGTGACGCGCTCGGGCAAGACTGTCTGGATCAATGGCAGCTACGTCCCGCTGATCAACTCTGCCGGTGAGGTTGCGGGTGTCCTGAAAATGGCAACCGACGTGACAGAGAAGAAGGCGGCGGTAGATGATCTAATTGACGCGCTTGGAAAGCTTGCAGATGGCAAACTGACCCATCGCCTGACGCAGGAGTTTCCGCCCGAATTCCGTGCCGTACGTGACAGTTTCAATCGCACAATGGAAAATTTCGCGACGATGGTGGACGACATCCGCCAGCGTGCATCAATGATCCATGAAGAAGCCAGTCAGATTGCGAAAGGCGCGGATGATCTGGCACGACGTGGTGAAAGCCAGGCAGCATCACTGGAAGAAACAGCGGCAGCGGTCGAACAGATTTCGGGCAACACCTCCATGACCAGCTCGGCGGCGCAAGACGCGAACGGCGCAGCGCAAGAGGCTGAAAAGGTCGTCAAACATGGCAACGACGTCGTGGTAGATGCGGTCTCAGCCATCGAACGTATCGAAGAACATACCAAAAGCATGGGCGAATTCACCCGCGTGATTGAGAATTTTGCCTTCCAAACGAATTTGCTTTCGATCAATGCGGCGGTCGAAGCCGCGCGTGCAGGCGAAGTCGGTCGCGGTTTTGCCGTCGTCGCCCAAGAGGTACGCAACCTCGCCCAGCAATCGGGTAAAGCTTCGCAAAGCATTGCCGAGTTGATCGGCAAGAGCGAAGCCGAAGTTCAGTCTGGCGTCGAACTGGTTCGGCAGACAGGCTCGGCACTGAACGACATCCAGACAGCCGTGCGCGGCGTGGTCACCAATATCTCTGGCATCGCCCACGCAACCGCTGAACAATCGACCGGCGTGCAGGAGGTATCTTCGGCCCTTTCACATCTCGACAGCGTCAATCAGGCGAACCTGTCAATGTCCGAAAGCTATGCGACCGCGGCCTCCTCGCTTTCATCGCAGGTCAACGACCTGACGCATCTTCTGGACAAGTTCGAGACGGACTCTCGCCCGAGGGAATCTGGTGTGAATGTCTCTCAGCATGCAAGAGCATCGTGACATACAGGCAATGCAAGTAGTATTTTAAGAATCGACGACGACCAGTGGGGCCGAGATCCCGATCCGCAAGATAGAGCAGCAACCGGCATAGGCCCTGCGGCCACCACTCTCTGACACGAGGCTGAGACCAAGCCTTGTCGGTTGGCGTATCAGCGCATAAGAATCTTTCACTATCCGGCGGAAAGAAGATGGCGTTGGAAAATGGAGAGGTTATGGAAGACACCCCGAACCACACCCAACAGGCGATAAGTTTTAACTAATCTCTTCTCCGCCGACTTGCCCATTCCACCCAGCAAGAACCGCCTGACGGATTTGCCCTTACGTCATGGAAACTGGTTCCGTTCCGATCCGCCGATATAGCTGCGAGGATCATTCCTCCTGCCCACTGTCGTCGCGTAACCGAAGGTGCAGGTCTAAAATTTCGAATCAAAACATTTACTGCATCCACGGATGCTAAAGCACGCCCTCATCCAATTCGCAGAATCGATAATCGAAGGGCTTCATGCGGAATATCCAGACATACGGGAACGCGACAGTATCAGCAGTTTTTCTGCAGCAGGATAAAGACAAGCAGAAACATACCGATCAACCTCTTTAGTCATCAATTGAACAGGATGTCATCAAAGACAATGTAGGATCAGAGATATCGTCAGCACGCCAACCAAGGTGACGAACAAACAAGCCGCCCCGCCAGCTCGAACATCATACCTGAAAATGCATCGGCGAAACCTGCGCGATCCGGAGGTCCTTGGCGGTTACTTCGCCTGTACCATTGCCGGTTGCACCTCGTCCGATCGGGTCGCCGTATTCAATTGGGGACCGATCACGAGGGCAGGCCAGCAACACATCACCGCACCCAAGATTCATCAGAAAAAACCGCTTCCATATGAGTTTATGGCCTCAGCGCATCGCGCCAAGCCGACATTTTCTTTCGTCAGACATGATCTGAGCGGAAAGGAACATAAACCCTTCCTGCCTTCTGGCGACCTCTGACAAAAGGCGCTAGATATAGCTGCTGTAGCTGCCGGAGGGTCAGACTCGACCGGCCATGCCAAATTGAAGGAAGCCGACATGCCTGCCTATCGTTCCCGTACCTCGACTCATGGCCGCAATATGGCGGGCGCTCGTGGCCTGTGGCGTGCAACAGGGATGAAGGATGGCGATTTCGGCAAGCCGATTATCGCGATTGTAAACAGCTTCACCCAATTCGTGCCCGGTCACGTCCACCTGAAGGACCTTGGTCAGATGGTCGCGCGTGAAGTCGAAAAGGCGGGCGGTGTCGCCAAGGAGTTCAACACCATCGCCGTCGACGATGGCATCGCGATGGGCCATGACGGGATGCTCTATTCCCTGCCCTCGCGCGAAATCATCGCGGACAGCGTCGAATATATGGTCAACGCGCATTGCGCCGACGCGATGGTGTGTATCTCGAATTGCGACAAGATCACGCCGGGTATGCTGAACGCGGCGATGCGGCTGAACATTCCGGCGATTTTCGTGTCCGGCGGCCCGATGGAGGCTGGGAAGGTCGTGCTGAAAGACGGCAAGATGCAGGCGCTCGATCTGGTTGACGCCATGGTCGCCGCCGCCGATGACAATGTCAGTGACGAGGACGTGGCAGCGATCGAACGCTCTGCCTGCCCGACCTGCGGGTCTTGTTCGGGGATGTTCACCGCCAATTCGATGAACTGCCTGACCGAAGCGCTTGGCCTGTCGCTGCCCGGCAATGGTTCTACCTTGGCGACCCATGCCGACCGCCAGCGTCTGTTCGAGGAAGCCGGCCAACGAATTGTCGGGCTGGCGAAGCGCTACTACGAGCAGGAGGACACCAGCGTCCTGCCCCGAAATATCGCCAACAAGAAAGCGTTTGAGAACGCCATGTCGCTGGATATCGCGATGGGCGGGTCCACGAATACGGTGCTGCACATCCTCGCCGCCGCTTATGAAGGCGGGATAGAGTTCGACATGGACGATATCGACGCGCTTTCCCGCAAGGTGCCATGTCTGTCCAAGGTCGCGCCAGCCAAACAGGATGTGCATATGGAGGACGTCCACCGCGCAGGCGGCATCATGGCGATCCTTGGCCAGTTGGAGCGCGGCGGCCTGATCCATCGCGACAGCCCCACGGTTCACGCGGCAACCTTGGGCGAGGCAATCGACCAGTGGGATATCTCGCGGACCGAGGATCAGGCGGTTCACAAATTCTATTCCGCAGCCCCCGGCGGCGTGCCGACGCAAACCGCCTTTTCGCAGTCCCAACGGTGGGACACGCTGGATCTAGATCGTCAGGGCGGGGTGATCCGCTCGGTCAACTCTCCCTTCTCGGCAGATGGTGGTCTGGCGGTGCTGAAGGGCAATATCGCCCTGGACGGCTGTATCGTGAAAACGGCTGGCGTGGACGAATCCATCCTGAAATTTGCCGGTCCGGCGGTCGTCTATGAAAGCCAGGACGCGGCTGTCAGCGGCATCCTGACCGGCAAGGTCAAGGAAGGCGACGTCGTCGTCATCCGCTATGAAGGGCCGAAAGGCGGGCCGGGGATGCAGGAAATGCTGTATCCGACCAGTTATCTGAAATCCAAGGGTCTGGGCAAAGCCTGCGCTTTGGTCACGGATGGCCGCTTCTCCGGCGGCACGTCGGGCCTGTCCATCGGTCACGCCTCACCCGAGGCCGCGCAGGGCGGTATGATCGGCCTTGTGCGTGACGGCGACCGGATCGAAATCGACATTCCCAACCGCACCATCCATCTGGCGGTGGACGACGCAGAGCTTGAGGCGCGCCGTGTCGAGCAGAACAAGCTTGGCTGGCGTCCCGCCGAAAAGCGCAAGCGCAATGTGACGACCGCGCTGAAGGCCTACGCGACCTTTGCCGCCAGTGCGGACAAGGGTGCGGTCCGCGTGCTGCCAGAGTAGTCGTTACGCATTTTTTCCAAACCCGTAGGGTGGGGTTCAGCCCATCCTGCGGTTCGAACTGGTTCATGCGACACGTAGAACAAAACACCTCTGACGGCTGACAAAAGAATGTCATGATACTGCCGCATCCTGAGCAGGGATCAGGCTAAAACGGAGTTCGTCATGACAGGTGAAAGCGTTGAAAGAGGTCCCGCCCGTGGCACGCCTGCCGAGGTCCTTTTCGCCTTTCTCAAGCTTGGTCTGACATCATTTGGCGGCCCAATCGCGCATCTGGGCTATTTCCGGGACGAATTTGTAACCCGAAGGCGTTGGCTGCACGATGACAGCTATGCAGAACTGGTGGCGCTGTGTCAGTTCCTGCCCGGTCCGGCATCGTCGCAGGTTGGCTTCGCGCTTGGCCTGTCTCGCGCAGGATGGCTGGGCGCGATGGCCGCCTTCGTCGCATTTACCCTGCCATCGGCGATCATTCTGCTGGTTTTCGCGCTGACATCTGCGGCTGTTTCGGGTCCGATTGGAACAGGGGCGCTGAACGGGTTGAAGATCGTCGCCGTCGCCATTGTCGCGCAGGCTGTTCTGGGTATGGCGCGAAACCTGTGCCCGGACCGTCAGCGGGCAAGCATCGCTGTTGCAGCCGTCGCCATGATCGCGTTTCTGCCCGGGGCCACCGGAATGATCGGGGCCATCATTATCGGTGGGTTGGCGGGCTTGGTGTGGTGCAAAGCCAAGGCCGGGCCAGCGGCGGATCGGCTGTCCATCCCGGTCACCAGATCACAGGGAATACTCTCGCTTACCTGCTTCCTGGTTCTGCTGGTTTTCCTGCCGTTGCTCCACCAGCTTTCGCAAAGCTGGGCGGTCGCAGACAGCTTCTTTCGCGCCGGTGCGCTTGTCTTTGGTGGCGGGCATGTGGTCTTGCCACTGCTTGAGGCAGAGGTTGTCGCACCCGGCTGGGTCTCTGCCGATCAGTTCCTTGCCGGTTATGGTGCCGCGCAGGCAGTTCCGGGGCCGCTGTTCACATTTGCGGCCTATCTTGGCGCATTGCTGGAGCCGGGACCGAATGGCATGGCAGGCGCGACTCTGGCACTGCTGTCCTTGTTTTTGCCCGGTTTCCTGATCCTGATCGCGGTCTTGCCATTCTGGGGAACGCTGCGCCAACGGCAGGACATCAGCTCTGCCATTCAAGGTGCCAATGCAGCTGTCGTCGGTATCCTTGCAGCGGCGCTTTACGACCCTGTATTCACAAGCGCGGTTGGCGATATGCGTGATTTCGCCCTGGCCCTCGCCTGTTTCGTGTCGCTTGTGGCGTGGAAAGCACCGTCGTGGCTGGTCGTCATCCTTGCCGCAGCCGGAGGCGTCGGTCTGCAACTTGCTGCCTGAGCGGGCCTAGACCACCATATCATCGCGATGGACGAGCGCCGCGCGACCGGCAAAGCCAAGGATTTCGGCGATCTCCTCGCTGCGATGCCCGGCGATTGCACGCGCCTCGTCCGAGGTATAGCGGGTCAGCCCCCGCGCGAGCGTTTCGCCCGACGGGCCCAGAACGGAAACCGGCTCTCCCCGACCGAAGTCGCCCAGAACGCGGGTGACGCCGGCGGGCAGCAGCGATTTGCCGCCTTTCAGCGCGGTCGCGGCCCCTGCATCAATAATGAACTCACCCTTCGGCTTCATCGCCGCGATCCAGCGTTTGCGGGCAAGCTGAGGATCACCATCTGGCAAGAACCATGTGACGCGAGCGCCGCTGGCCACAGCGGAAATCGGGCGGATGACCGATCCTTCGGCTATCGCCATTGCGCACCCGCCACTGACCGCCGTTCGCGCCGCCATCAGCTTGGTTTTCATGCCGCCCTTAGAAAGGCCGGAAACGGGGTCTCCACCCATTGCCTCGATCTCAGGGGTGATGCGTTCGACCACGGGCAGATGCAGCGCCGCAGGGTCGGTTTTGGGGTTCGCGGTATAAAGACCATCGACATCGGACAGCAGCAACAACTGATCCGCACCTGCTGTGACGGCGATCTGCGCGGCCAGGCGGTCATTGTCGCCATAGCGCATTTCGTCGGTAGCAACCGTATCATTTTCGTTCACGATGGGCACGACGCCGTAGTTCAGCAAAGCCTGCATCGTCGCGCGGCTGTTCAGATAGCGGCGGCGATCGGTCGTGTCTTCAAGCGTAACCAGCACCTGCGCGGTCGAAACACCGTGGGGGGCGAGCGCTTCTTCATAAGCGCGGGCCAGCCTGATCTGACCCACCGCAGCAGATGCCTGCGCCTGCTCAAGCGACAACGCACCTGCAGGCAGGCCCAGCACGCGGCGGCCAAGGGCAATCGCCCCGGAAGAAACGAGGACAACATCGGCGCCCTGCGCGCGCCATTGCGCGACATCATCACAAAGGCCGCGCAGCCAGTCTGCGCGCAGACCGTCCGGCCCGACCAGCAGGGCCGATCCGACCTTGACCACCAGCCGCCGTGCTGCGGAAATGTCCGGGCTCAGGGCCGCCATGCGCCGGTGTCTTTCTGTTCAACCTCGCGCGAGGGGGCGATTTCCACCCAAAGCGCGCGCAGCACTTCTTGCACGCCTTTGCCAGTGGCCCCGGACATTGCCATGACCCCGGTGCCAAGCGCCGCTGACAAGGCCGCGCTTTTCTCGCTCAACTCTTCTTCATCGACAGAGTCGACCTTGTTCAGCACCGTCACCCTCGGCTTTTCCATCAGCACGCTGGAATAGGCCGCCAGCTCTTCCAATACGGTCTGCGCATCGGCAACCACATCGTCCGCAGTTGCATCGATCAGATGGAGCAGAACCGAGCAGCGTTCGATATGGCCTAGAAAGCGATCACCGATGCCCCTGCCTTCGGACGCGCCTTCGATAAGGCCCGGAATATCCGCAACAACGAATTCGCGGCCATCAATGCCAACAACCCCAAGGTTCGGGTGCAATGTCGTGAACGGGTAATCGGCGATCTTCGGTCGCGCGTTAGATGTCGCGGCGAGGAATGTCGATTTCCCGGCATTGGGCAGGCCGACCAGCCCCGCATCCGCGATCAGTTTCAGGCGCAGCCAGATCGTGCGCTCCACCCCCTCCTGCCCCGGATTGGCATTGCGTGGCGCACGGTTGGTCGAGGATTTGAAATGCAGGTTCCCGAAGCCGCCATTGCCGCCCTTGGCCAGAACAACCCGCTGCCCGACCTCGGTCAGGTCGGCAATGACCGTTTCCTGATCCTCTTCAAGGATTTCGGTCCCAACGGGCACCTTCAGCACGATATCGTCGCCGCCCGCACCGGTCCGCTGACGGCCCATGCCATGCTGCCCGCTTTTGGCGAAGAAATGCTGCTGGTAGCGGAAATCGATCAGCGTGTTCAGCCCTTCGACCGCTTCGGCGACCACATCACCACCGCGACCGCCATCACCGCCGTCGGGGCCACCATATTCAATGTATTTCTCGCGCCGGAAGCTGACAGCACCCGCGCCGCCGCCGCCCGAACGGATATAGACCTTGGCCAGATCGAGAAATTTCATCGCAACACTCCTTTGCGCAGGCGATACGCGCTGTCGGCCAAAGCTGCAAGGGAAGCGAAGTCGTGACTTGATTTTTAGCAAGTTCCGGTTCAACTGCACCTGCCGCATGAGGCGGCGAACGAGGGAAAAATGTCTCATAAATTCATCGCCGAAATGATCGGCACCTTCATTCTGGTTTTCTTCGGCTGCGGCGCTGCCGTGCTGATGGGAGAGCATATCGGCTTTCAGGGCATCGCTTTTGCCTTCGGCCTGTCGATCGTGGCGGCGGCCTATGGGTTCGGCGTCATCTCGGGCGCACAGCTGAACCCGGCGGTGTCACTGGGCTTCCTGCTGTCGGGCCGGCTGAGCGTTTCGGATTTCGTCGCCTATGTCATCGCGCAGCTGACCGGCGCGACGCTCGCGGCACTCGTAGTCATGCTGATCGCGCAGGGCCAGGCAGACTATACGGTTGCGGCAAACGGTCTGGGCCAGAACGGTTATGGCGCGGGTTATAACGGCGAATATACGCTGAGCGCGGCGCTGCTGTTCGAATTCGTGGCGACCTTCCTGTTTGTCACCGTGATCCTTGGTGCAACCCAATCCGACGCGCCGGTCGGCTTTGGCGGGCTGGCCATTGGCCTGACGCTGACTGCTATTCACCTTGTCGGCATCGACGTCACCGGCGTGTCGGTGAACCCGGCCCGCAGCTTCGGTCCCGCCCTGTTTGTCGGCGGTCAGGCCCTTGCCGATCTGTGGGTCTTCTTTGCAGCGCCGCTGGCTGGCGGAGCGCTTGCCGGGGCGCTGCACGGCGCAGGTATCACGCGTTCGCCGCATGTACGCCCGCAAGGCTGAGCGCAAGGCATTTAAAGGGGTCGCATTTCGCGGCCCCTTTTCATTCTCACGCGCCTGCCTACATTTTCAGCTATGAACGCACCTGTATTTGACAACAGCTACGCCACGCTCCCGCCGCGCATGTATGCGCAGGTCGATGCCGCCGGCAGTCCGAAGCCAAAGTTGATTGCCCTGAACCGTCCGCTGGCCAGGCGCCTTGGACTGGACCCTGACTGGCTGGCCGGGGAACAGGGGCTGGCGATGCTGTCCGGCAATGATCTGCCGCCGGGTGCAGCGTCAATCGCGCAAGCCTATGCCGGGCATCAGTTCGGGCATCTCTCGCCGCAGCTTGGTGACGGCCGCGCACTTATGATCGGCGAGGTGGTGGCACCGGATGGCAAGCGTTTCGACCTGCAACTGAAAGGTGCCGGCAGAACTCCCTTCTCTCGTCAGGGCGACGGCAAGTCGTGGCTTGGCCCGGTATTGCGCGAATATCTGGACAGCGAGTTCATGGCCGCCATGGGCGTACCCACCACCCGCGCCCTTGCCGCCGTCGCCACCGGAGAGCAGGTGCATCGCGAAACCACCCTGCCCGGCGGGATCATGACGCGCGTCGCTGCCAGCCATATACGCGTCGGCACATTCGAATATTTCGGCATCCGTGGCGATATAGAGGCGACGCGTGCACTCGTGGACCACGTCGTCGCGCGGCACTATCGCGATGCCCGGTCACCGCTGGAACTGCTGGAGAGGGTGATTGCGGCGCAGGCCAGCCTGATTGCGCGATGGATGGCCCTTGGCTTCGTGCATGGGGTCATGAACACCGACAATATGGCGATTTCCGGCGAAACGATTGATTACGGACCTGCCGCTTTCATGGACGGCTATCATCCCGACACGGTGTTTTCTTCGATTGACCGGCATGGGCGCTATGCATGGGCCGAACAGCCGCATGTGGCCATCTGGAACCTTGCGCAGTTTGCGTCCTGCCTGATCCCGCTGATGGGCGCAGATGAGGAAAAGGCGGTCGAGGACGCGACGCGCGCAGTCCACGGCTTCCCCGACCTGTATCAAGCGGCGTGGATGCAGAATTTCTGCGCCAAGATCGGCCTGCAACCCTCTGACTCTGCTAAGGCATTTATCGACCGGCTGCTGGACCTGATGGCGGCTGAACGTGCCGATTTTACACGCGTTTTTGCGGGGCTGGCCTCGGGCGAGGCGCGGGATGAGTTCATGGCCCGCGATGCCTTCGACGCTTGGTACGGCGATTGGCAGAAGGCAAAGCCCGATCCTGAACTGATGGCGAAAACCAATCCTGTTCGCATCCCGCGCAATCACCGCGTGGAAGAGGCGATACAGGCTGCTATAGTGGATGACTTCGCGCCGTTTCACAAATTGGATGAGGCTTTGCATTCGCCGTTTGAAAACCGGCCCGAATGGGACGATCTGGCGATTGCACCACTTGAATCCGAACGCGTGACCCGCACATTCTGCGGGACATGAAGCTACGGATCGCCAGCTATAATCTGCACAAGGGACGCGGGCTGACGGGCCCCCACGCGCCTGAACGGAACCTGCAGGTCATTGCAGAGCTTTCGCCCGACATCATTACGCTTCAGGAGGTGGATTTCCGCTTCGGTGCCCGGCCAGAGGCCCTGCCGCGCGCCATGATCGAAGAGATGACCGGGCTGGTGCCGATCCAGATGCGCACAACCGGGGAAACCTCTTTGGGCTGGCACGGCCAATCAATTCTGATGCGCCCCGATCTGGCAGAGAGCGCGGTGACACGCCGCTTGCCGCTTCCGGGGATCGAACCGCGCGGCGCATTGGCTGTCCGCGTTGCGGGGCTGACCCTGATCGGGGTTCATCTTGGACTGGCGCGGTCGTCTCGCCGTGCGCAACTGGCGCGGTTGGCGGCGAAGGCATCGCGGCTGGCGGGCGATGCTGTCATGATGATGGGCGATTTCAACGAATGGCGCGATGATCGCGGTCTGGAGTCGCTGGAGATGCTGCGGATCATTGCCCCCGGCCCGTCCTATCCGGCACCGATGCCGCGCCTGCGGCTGGATCGCATTGCCGTTTCGCATTGCATCGAAATCCGCGCCACCGGCGTCGGTGACAGCCCGCTTGCACGGCAGGCATCGGACCATTTGCCGATCTGGGCAGATATCACCCTTCCCGGCGAATGATCCGGTCATCTCTGATGCAACGAATTTTGCGGCTTTCACCCGGTCTGACGCGGCGATATACCCGCCCCAACGGATCAGGAGGGACAAATGACCGCGATCATCGACATCTACGCCCGTGAAATCCTCGACAGCCGTGGCAATCCCACAGTTGAAGTCGACGTGACCCTGGAAGACGGCACGATGGGCCGTGCCGCAGTGCCCTCTGGCGCCTCGACCGGCGCGCATGAGGCCGTAGAGAAGCGCGACGGCGACAAGCTGCGCTATATGGGCAAAGGCGTGCTTGACGCCATCGACAGCGTGAATGGCGAGATCGCGGAGGCCCTGATTGGCGAGGACGCGACAGAGCAGCGCGCAATCGACGCGCTGATGATCGAATTGGACGGCACGCCGAACAAGGGCCGCCTTGGTGCGAACGCCATCCTTGGCGTGTCGCTGGCCGCTGCGAAAGCGGCCGCCGACGCCTCTGCCCTGCCACTGTACCGCTATGTCGGCGGTGCGTCCGCGCATATCCTGCCGGTTCCGATGATGAACATCATCAATGGCGGCGAACATGCCGACAACCCGATCGACATTCAGGAATTCATGATCATGCCGGTCAGCGCCGCGAACATCCGCGAGGCGGTGCGCATGGGTTCAGAAATCTTCCACACGCTGAAGAAAGAGCTGTCTGCGGCGGGTCTGTCCACTGGTATCGGTGACGAGGGCGGCTTTGCCCCCAACCTGTCCAGCACGCGCGACGCTTTGGATTTCATCCTGAAAGCCGTCGACAAGGCTGGCTTCAAGCCGGGAGATGACATCATGCTGGCGCTCGACTGCGCATCGACCGAGTATTTCAAAGACGGCAAATACGACATGAAAGGCGAAGGCAAAGTGCTGAGCTCTGCCGAGAATGTCGATTACCTTGCCGCGCTTTGCGCTGATTATCCGATCCTGTCCATCGAAGATGGCTGCGCCGAGGATGACTGGGAAGGCTGGAAGCTGCTGACCGACAAGCTGGGCGACCAGGTTCAGCTGGTTGGCGACGACCTGTTCGTGACCAATCCGACGCGCCTTGAGGAAGGCATCAAGAAAGGCTGTGGCAACTCTCTGCTTGTGAAGGTCAATCAGATCGGCACGCTTTCCGAAACACTGGATGCGGTCGCGATGGCCACCCGTGCCCGTTTTACCTCGGTGATGTCGCACCGCTCTGGCGAGACAGAGGATTCCACCATCGCCGACCTTGCCGTCGCCACCAATTGCGGCCAGATCAAGACGGGTTCGCTGGCGCGGTCCGACCGGCTGGCGAAATACAATCAGCTGATCCGGATAGAGGAGATGCTGGGCGATGCAGCGGTTTATGCGGGCAAGTCGATCCTGCGCTGATCATTAGGCAGCTTGAATGAAAAAGGGACGCGCAGGGCGTCCCTTTTTTTGTTCCCGCTTGCCACATGACAGCGCCCGGAACCACTCAGCAGCGCTTCAAAGCCTTGGCGATCTGCACCTTGTCATTGACCCTTATCGCGCGGCGTTCTTCGACCCCGCCAATGATGGCCTGCGTCTGCCCATAGCTTTGCACGTCCGGTCCGCCAAGTGCCGCGGTCAGCCCGCCTGTCAGTGACTTCGACCTCGCCGCGTCCAGTTCGCCGTCAAGCTTGCCTTCGTGATAGGCCAGCTCGCTGCAGCTCATGCGGTAGAATTCCTTTTGTTCGGGTTCGTTCGATGCACAAGCCGATAGCAGCGTCAGACCACACATGAGCATTATTCCTGCCTTCAAAACGTATCTCCTTGATTTCCTGATAGGATTGTTTTTGGGCGGTCCTGCTAGCAAAGCAACGCCGCTTGTGAAATACGTATTTTATAACAAGTATTTGAGCATCGCCCTGAACAGCGCAGCAAGCTGAAGATGGAATGAAACGCGCAAGGGATGAACTGGACAGCAAAGCTTCACCAAGGGCGCTGTAATCGCAAAATCTCCCCCTTAAGGGGCGATGCAAAGCCTGTTTGAGACTGTTCGGGAAAGTTCGTCGTTCGGGTACCAACTGGCTGCAGGCTTACACTTGAAGCCAACCACCGCAGCGTCCGCCTCGCTGTGCGAAATAGAGCTTTATCGGCCGGGCGATCACAAAAAACTACGTCGATCAGCGTCATAACTGCTGGCCCCCGGTCGCGGTTGTATCAAACCACGCCTTCACAGGTGATTGCGCTGCGTCCTCAGCAAGTCTTCCATCATCTTTTCACGCTCCGAGAAGACGGTGTCCATTTCAAAACGCTCGGCAATGGACTTCCTGCCGTTTCGCCCGATTTTTTTCATCATTTCCGGTTTGTCGAGGCAGAATAAGATCCGATCGGCCAACGCGTCGGCATCGTTGGTTGTGACAAGGAATCCGTTCTCGCCGTTGGTGATAATATCGCTGGTCGCGGGCAAATCATTCGCGATGACCGGACAGCCGATCGCCATCGCCTCCATCATCGACCAAGACAAAACAAACGGCACCGTCAGATAGACATGCGCCGAAGACGCAGCCAGAACCTTGCGCAAATCGGGCAGTTCAATGGTTCCAGTGATGTGGACGCGGGACAGGTCAATATCCAGATCGTCCAGCATTCGGTGAAGCCAGCTATCCCCCTGCGACAACGCTTCGCCATATGCGACACGATTACTTCCGACGATAACGACCTGGGCGTCGGCAGACTTTTCTTGCACCTTCTTGACGGCTTCCATGAAAGTTGGAAAACCGCGCGTCGGCTCGAACCCGCGACCAATATAAGTCACGATCTTGTCGCTGCTACTGAGATCAAGCCAGGGAAAGTTGATCTTCGCATTCGGAATTGGCTTATTGAGCGAGGTGTCGACACCGTCATGCGTGATGACAATTTTCTCGCGCAGGTGACGCGGAAACTGCCCTGCCTGAAATCTGTTCGGGCTCCAGCAGGCATCTGCATGAACGAACTCTGAAACGATGGGCATATTGCGCGCCATGTTGTGCCCGGATTGCAGGATTTGGTCTCGCGTCAGGGGCTGAATTTGGTCGGCCGGGGAAAGCGCATCCAGATTATAGTACCATTCGTGATAGGCGATATAGACCGCCTCGGGCCAGACTTCCTTCAGGAACAGTCCCGTCCCCCAACCGCAATGCGAAATAATGATATCGGGGCTATATCCCTGATCCCGCAGCGCTATCGCACCCGCCGCCGACCCCATGCCAGAGCAGAGCGCGTTTTCGATCTCCTGCAAGATCCGCTCTTGTTGCTGCGCGCGGTGCCGGGCATCCCTGAATTGCGCGCGCGGCAGATCGGCATCCTTGGGCACATCGTTTCGATGTAGAACCATAACGTCGTGACCGCGGGCTTTCAGCCACGGGCCAAAATGCTGAAACTGCCCGAGATAGGCATTGTGCGCCAATAGAATCTTCATGTTTCAGGCGATCTCGCATTCTGCTTCGGCATCGGTATCTTTGCGAACATGCGTAAGCGACAAGGGCGGCGTTGCTGCGGGAATGATCTCAATAGGCCGGGGGCGTATCAGCAGACTATTGGGCACTACTTTATTGTCTTCGAATGCAGTGCGCGCGCCGACCACGATACTACCGCTTGGCAGGTCGCGCACATACACGTCGGGGAATATCCGCAGCATTGCTGCCTGAACCTTCGCGATCAGCGTTGACTGAGGCCCAACATATTGTGCAACGAAGCCGTTCGATGTCAACGCCTTGCTTATCGGGCGGAAATAGGCCTCGATCTTCTTTTCACTGCTTTCGACGAGCAATCCCAGTGGCACATCCGACAAAACCGCGCCAACTGAACGCTTAGCCAGCTTGGCGGCATGGTCTGGCAATGCAGCGGCTTCGAATACCACATTCTGAACCGACTCAGGCATCAGACGTTTCGCGAGCGCAATGGCGTCGGGTTCAGGATCACAAACGCAATGGCTCAGATCCCCACGCAATTCGGCCGCCATAAGCGGGAACAGCGGCGTAGTCAGGCGATCAATAAGCACGGTCGCGCCAGTCGAAACCAAACCGAGTACCGACAGGATCCCGCTTTGGCGGTCGTTCTGGCAGGTGTATGGATTTGCCTCATCCACCACCGAAGTAATCTGGCCCCTCTCGGTCGCCAATGCATATCGCAAAAGGCCGTCTTCGGCTCTGTAAAGCTTGAACGGCTCTGGCGCTTTGTCGCCGGCAAGCGGTGCAACCGTTTCGCGCATGAAAGCCTGCTGCAAATCGACACAGCTCGCAACATTTGCCGCGACAAGCCGCTGAAACGGGCTAATTCGCGTCACAGGCGTTGCGCCACGCATATACTCCAGATGCTGCGCGATGAGGCGCGCTTTCTCGCCCTCAACGGTGGCATCAATGACACGACCATCGAGACGCTGGCATTTCACAACAATCCTGCCGGGCCTCCACGCCGGAAAAGTGACATTCGGGGCAAGGACTGTCGCTTCATGCGCCAAAAACTCAAAATTCTCTGCCCGCACGACAGTGGGGTTCAGCATCTCGATATAGCTGGTGTCAGACTTCAGGATGACGATCTGTTCGGAGATGCCGACGACGGGCGCTGACAGCACGGAAAGACCACCCTGCATGGCATAGGCAATCAGCGTTCGCACCGTAGCGGCCACGGCAGGCTCGTCGTGTTTTACCTGCGCATTGACCCTGAGCAACCGCAGGTCGTCATAGCGGAGATATGGGGTAGTCATGCGTCGATCCCTGTCATTTCAAACATGGTTAAAATTATACCACATCAGCTCTCAGAAAAACGAACTCTTTCAAGTTGTCAATGACTTACGGGAACCTGCCGCAGTGACGATACGCCGGGATCGAATTTGCGAGAATTGCACGGAAAATTAAGCGCCTCGTGGTGCTATCTACAACATTTTAAGAATGTCAAGCATTAAAATTATTGAGGTAAATATATGACAACAAACGGAAAACTATACAAAAATACAGGCGTAAGCAGCCAAAACGATACGGTCTGAGTGGATAATTTAGGTTAAGTCCCCACCAGCAATGACGCATAATCGATTCGAGAGTTAAAAGATGGCCAACATCACAGGAACCACTGGTGGGGACAGCGTCTCCGTTGATGCAACTGGTGGCACTTCAGGCACCGATGTCACGGTAACCGGCAGCCCCGGAGTGACACTAACGTCAGGTGAGCGGGCCAATAACATTAACCTCTATGACGGCGACGACCGCGTGACGATCACCAATGCCAGCGTTTCCGCGACGCAGGTCACGGGAAGTGCCTATTTGCACGATGGCAACGACTATATCGAGGCGACAAACAGCACTATTAACAGCCATATATTTGCTGGCGACGGAATTGATACAATTTCGTTAACTGGGAGCAGCGCCCGGGCCATAGACATGACCGATACAAACGGTGCGGACGAAACTCTCGGAACCGAAGAGATCAATCTTAGCAACAGTACTGTCTCAGATATCCTCGCCAACACCGGTGCAGGTCTCTCTGTTGAGATGAATAACAGCGAATTCGGCAATTTTAGCGACGACATTGGCGCTGACCGAAATACGGGCATAACGCTCAACATGACGGACTCGGAAGGTGGATATGTCCGCATTGACGATCATGTCAACGGCAGCAGTATCCGGCTCGAAAACTCAACGCTGTCTCAGAATATCTACTATGATGCGGCGACCACAGCAACGATCGAGCTGATCGACTCAAGCGTTGCAGGTTCCATTGATCGTGAAAACTGGGGGGTCGCTACTGGAACCGCGCCGGCACCTGGAAGTGAGGGTCATGCCACACTGTCGATTACTGGCTCTACAGTCGGGGGCTATGTAGAAGGTGGTCTCAATGGCGATGACACCTTTACAGCTTCAAACAGTTCGATTGGTGGCAACGTATCGCTTCACAACGGCAACAATGCTGCACTGGTCTCAAACAACAGCAGCCTTAAGGCGGTTAGTTCTGGCGATGGCGACGATCAGATTACAGTAGCAGGCGGAAGCACAGCTACCGAGATTAGCACCGGCGAAGGAATTGATAGCGTTACGATCGACAACTCGACAGTAACCGGCAATCTTGAACTCGGCTGGTCGGGAACAGATATCGGCGGCGGAACCGAAAGCCTGGACATTCTGAACGGCAGCAGCGTCGGCGGACAGGTCCGCATTGGAACCGGCGCAGATGTTGATGTGGATATCACAGACAGTACTGTGAACGATATCACGGACGACTTCACGTCCTTCAATGTTGATTCTGGTGTGACGCTGAATGTTACGGGGTCAAGGACAGGTAATATCAACCTTGACGAGCATGTCGGCGAAAACAGTCTTAGCTTCACCGACTCGACGGTGGACGGCCAGCTTCGTTACGACGCGGGCCAGCCTTCAACAGTCATTATAGACGACTCCAGCATCTCGAGCGGGATTTATCGCGAGAACAATGGATCCACTCCTCCGGGTAATACCGGCGATGTCACGATGTCGCTTACGAACTCTACGATATCCGGAAACATTTCGGGGGGCGGCGGAGGCACTGGCGGCGATACGCTGGTTCTGGACGACTCGACTGTCACGGGTTTGATCCACCTGGCGGATGGCGATACGTCAATCGTCGTAGAAAATGGGGCATCGGTAGGCGGAGTTGTCCAGCTAGGTGATGGACACCACGAAATTCAGATCGACGGCTCTACGCTGTCCGATGCTATAAACCATGCTCAAGCGACGTATAGTACTCTGAATACATATGACATTTCGATCACCAACGCCGAGGTCAACGATGTCAACATCGCTCGGATGCAAGGTGGCGGGTCCATCGTCCTCGATAAGGCGACAATCGCAGGCGGTACTTCCCCAAATAGAGTATCTTTGGGCGATGGCGACGATACGCTATATGTTCAGAACGGTACATATATTGAAGACACTTCCAGCTTTGACGGCGGAAACGACTTTGTTTTCGTCAGCAACGACTCGACGCTTGGCACTGGGTCTCAAGCCTCCGCTTCTTTGAACGCCGGCAGCGGTGTCGATACGTTGCTGCTCGAAAACGGCGCGATGATCAGGAATTCTCCTTCGGGTCCAGTCTACACCGTTGGCGTCACGGACGAATCGGTGATTAACGCTGGTCTCGATGACGGCGGTCGCTGGGACGTTACTTTAACGGGCGGCGATACGTTCCGTACCGACAACTTCGAAATTGTCGGTGTCATATGCTTCACCGCCGATACGATGATCGACACCTCGGAAGGCCCTGTCCGCGCGGCCGATCTTGCGCCGGGTGATCTGGTCAAGACGATGGATCGCGGCCTGCAGCCGGTCCGGTGGACTGGCCTGCGCGAATTCGACCGCCAGCAAATGCAGGATAGCCCGAACCTTCGGCCTGTCATGATCCGTGCAGGTGCGCTTGGCCGCAACATTCCAGCCAATGACCTTCTGGTCAGCCAGCAGCACCGCATTCTGCTGCGCAACAAAGTTGCACTAAGGGTTGCCGGATCGGCAGAATGCCTGGTTGCAGCGAAACAACTCGCCGGTCTTCCAGGTATCGAGATTGCCGACGATATGGACAGCGTGACTTACGTCCACTTCATGTGTGACCAGCACGAGGTCGTCTTCGCCGACGGCACGCCGACAGAGACGCTTTATTTCGGCAAACAGACCGCAAAGACGCTGCCGGAAGCCTCAGTTTCCGAAATTCTGGGGATTTTTCCTGAACTGCGGGCCAGCCTTGACGGGAATGCTATTCCGCCATCGGTGCGCCCGCTCATAAAGGGTGCGAAGGGCCGGAAGATCGCAGAGCGCCTCTCCAAAAACCGCCGCCGCGCAATTGAGGAACTTTGCTTGAACTGAGCAAGGCTTGACCATTCGCGGAACGCCACATGGTTTGGTAGCACAAGATCGCGTTACGCCGCTTTAACGGCGTAGCGCCGGCGCGGCTTCGGTACTGCTGTATAACCGGAATTCTTTGGATACGATTAGGTTGCAGAAGAGCGTAAGCGTGATCATTGCGGCCGCTGACGCAGGCAAAAGCATGGTGTGGACTTCATGCGGTGCCGATCCGTATCCGATTTCAACGGAAAGCTAAGCGTGTCCGCATCTTGGATTCCGCCATCGACTGAGTTCTGGTTCTGTCTGTCGTCAGGACTCTTTGCAGATCGTTGGCTGTTTCTTAGCGGAAGTGAAATGATAGGATTGCGTGACGGTTATGACTATCAGGTGAACGGCAACCTAGAAACGCCACACGCATGCCTCAGCAACCTCAAGCTGCAGCAACTTGAAATCAAATAGAGATCGGGACGTGGGTCGAATAGCGCCCCCCAAAAAACCGGCAGCTTTCCATATGGATCCAAGCGAAGCCGGGTCTGAAGGTCAAAATCTGCGCAGGTATCGAGTGCGCCCGCTAGCGAACCGGCCGTCAGAGGCGAACACGACGAATGTTACTTGCACCGGGTCTGGACTGCGACAGAGATCCTAGATCCAATCCTCGACCCCCGTCCCGGTCAGTTCCGAAAGGCTGGTCAGCCCTTCGCCCGCCGCACGTTCATCTAGGCCGCGCGCGATTTCAGCGGTCAAGGAAAAACCGTGATAGATCAGGGCCGAGTACAGTTGAACCGCGCTTGCCCCGGCACGGATCTTTTGCCACGCGTCTTCGACATCGCCGATGCCGCCGACGCCGATCAGCGGTATCCGTCCGCCCGTCATACGATAGAGGCGGGCAAGAATGCGGGTCGAGCGTTCAAATAGCGGGCGACCTGACAGACCGCCTGCTTCATTGCTATGCGGCCCGGAAATTCCGTCGCGCGACAATGTTGTATTCGTCGCGATAATGCCGTCCACCCCAACCGAATTCGCGATATTGGCAATGTCGGCAAGCCCGTTATCATCAAGGTCGGGCGCAATTTTCAGGAATACGGGCCGATGTTCGGACAAGGCGTCGCGAGCGGCCATCACATCTCGCAGCAACCCCGTCAGCGCGTCCGCACCCTGAAGATCCCGCAGCCGTTCGGTATTCGGCGAGGACACATTGACCGTCAGGAAATCGGCGGCAAGCCCTGCCACGCGTACCACTTCGGCAAAATCCTTTGCCCGGTCGAGGCTGTCTTTGTTGGCGCCTATGTTCAGCCCGACCGGAATACCGGCCTTTCGCCGCGACAACCGCTCGGCAATCGCTTCGGCACCGTCATTATTGAACCCGAACCGGTTGATGATCGCCTGATCATCGCGCAGGCGGAACAGACGAGGTTTTGGGTTGCCGGGTTGTGGTCGCGGCGTTGCGGCCCCGCATTCGATAAATCCGAAACCCGCCCGCATAAGATTGCCGACGACGCGGGCATTCTTGTCGAAGCCAGCAGCCAGCCCGACCGGGTTGGGCAGGTCCATCCCGGCAATGCGCGTCTTCAGCCGGGGAGAGGTGACTGGCCCGCCCGGCATTGGCACCAGGCCACTGGACAGAACGCGCAGCGACAGGTCATGTGCGGATTCCGGGTGCAGGCGGTGAAGAAAGCGCAGGCCGACGCGTTCGACCATCTTCACGGCAGTTCTCCGATCTCATGCCCGTTTGGTCCAAGAGGCAGAGGGCGTGCCCAAGTGACCTCTTGCAGGACAAGGGCTCGATAAAGATGCGGAAAAAGCAGACCGCCGCGCGAAGGCTCCCACCGCAAGGCTTCGCCCAAGGCATCGGCATCACAGCCCAGCAGCCACAAACCGTCCTCACCGCCGAAGTGTTTGTCCAGCGTTCCGGCCAGTGTGTCAGCGGTAGAGAAATGGATATAGCCATCGGCCAGGTCGACCGGCGCGCCCGCCGTTTCGCCCTGATCCTGAAGCTGTCGCCATTCGGGGCTGCGAAGCACCTTGTAGATCATCATGGCGCGTATTTCGGCTGTTGGCGGCGCGCGGTCAAGGGGCTGCGACCGTCATAAGGCTTTTGCATTCCGCCGTTATCACTTCCACGTTTGACGCGCCGCATCGTGCGCGGCAATGTATCAGTATCGTGACGTTCTGATGACGTACCCTCGAAGGAGTTTCTGATGACCAAGACCCGTCTTCTGGCCTCTGCCGCCGTGCTGGCCCTGACCGCCGGCACCGCCAAGGCAGATTCGGTGCTGCACATCCTGCACACGAACGACTTCCACAGCCGCGTCGAATCGATCAACAAATACGATTCGACCTGCGATGCCGAAACCGAGGAGGCCGGCGAATGCTTTGGCGGAACCGCGCGGCTTGCGACCAAGATTGCCGAATTGCGGGCCGAGTTCGAAGCGGCGGGTGAGCCGGTGATCCTGCTGGATGGGGGCGATCAGTTTCAGGGCAGCCTGTTCTATACGACCTATAAGGGCGAAGACACGGCAGAGTTCATGAACAAGCTCGGCTACGACGCGATGGCCGTCGGCAACCACGAATTTGACGATGGGCCGGAAACACTCGCGGCACTGATCGAGCGGGCAGAATTTCCAATCATCTCAGCCAATATCGACGCCAGCCAGTCGAATGTATTGAAAGACAAGCTGCTGCGCTCGACCACTGTTGAGGTCGGGGGGGAAACGATTGGTCTGGTTGGCGGCACGACGATGGATACACCGGAAATCAGTTCTCCAGGTGACGCGCTGATCTTTCAGGACGACATTGAAGGGATTACCGCCGATGTCGAAAAGCTGACCGAGGAAGGCGTGACCAAGATCATCGCCGTCACCCATATCGGCTATGGTCACGAACAGGAAATTGCGGCGGCAGTGCCGGGGCTTGACGCACTTGTCGGCGGTCACTCGCACACCTACCTGTCCAGCACCGATGACAGCGCAGAGGGGCCGTATCCCACGATGGTCGCCGGTGCCG
Source organism: Paracoccus albus (assembly GCF_027913035.1). Taxonomy (NCBI): domain Bacteria; kingdom Pseudomonadati; phylum Pseudomonadota; class Alphaproteobacteria; order Rhodobacterales; family Paracoccaceae; genus Paracoccus; species Paracoccus albus. Next base: position 814,252 of record NZ_CP115775.1, on the reverse strand, counting down.
ATGGAACGCAGGTTCCGGTGGTTCAGGCCGCATCCTACGGCAAATATCTGGGGCATCTGAAGCTGACCTTCGACGACGAAGGCAAGGTGATCGCGGCAGAGGGTGAGCCGATCCTGATAGACAATTCCGTCGAACCGGATGCCGAGATACTTGCCCGTATCAAAGAACTGGGCGCGCCGATTGAAGAGCTGAAAAACAAGCTGGTCGCGGAAACGGCAACGCCCATCGGTGCCGACCGCGCCGATTGCCGCGCGCGGGAATGTGTCATGGGATCGCTGGTTGCCGATGCCATGCTGGACCGGGTCAAGGATCAGGGAATCCAGATCGCAATCCAGAATGGCGGCGGTCTGCGTGCCTCGATTGATGCCGGACCGATTTCGATGGGCGAGGTGATTTCTGTCCTGCCTTTCCAGAACACATTGTCTACCTTTGTTCTGAAGGGCTCTGACGTGGTCGCAGCGCTTGAAAACGGTGCAAGCCAGATCGAGGAAGAGGCAGGTCGTTTCTCGCAGGTCGCGGGCCTGAAATACACCGTCGATCCTGCGGCGGAACCGGGCAGCCGGATCAGCGATGTGCAGGTCATGGCGGATGGCGAATGGGCCCCGATTGATGAGGGCGCAGATTACGGTATCGTTTCCAACAACTACATGCGCAGCGGCGGCGACGGATATGAGGTTTTTGCCACAAACGGCATGAAAGCCTATGATTTCGGCCCGGACCTGGCGGATGTTCTGGCGGAATACATCGCCAAACAAGGGCCCGACTTCGCCCCGGAAACCGACGGCCGCATTACTGTCGCTGATGCCACAGACGCTGAAAGTACAGCAGAAGAAGCCCCGGCTGCTCAATAAGGCTGGGCCAATCTGAACCCCGGCCCGCATGATCGGGCCGGGGTTTCATTGGTAGTTTTGACATCACGCGCGGGTAACAGGCGTTGTCAGCTCGCGCGATACCAAACGCTTTTTGCAGAACCCGTTGTTGGTTCCGAGCGTTCGCAACGCCTTGAAAGATCGGCCAGCGTTTCGCAGCCCTGTTTCTCATGAATCTGAGCTTTCCACGTGTCCCCGCTTTCACGAGCGCATTGACGATCACGCTTACTCTCGAACGACCGTCACGATGGTGCTTTTGCGTGGTTTGGGCGTCGCATGGTTTTCCTTACACGCAGCCAATCTACGAAGGTTTTGAGGGCAGAATTGAGATAATCGACGACGGGAACGCTTGGCAAATCACGTGCCAAAGCAGTCGTTGACCGTCGCAATTAGGCGCTCGCCGCGCGTTTCGCCGTTGTCGTGGTTAATAGACGAAAGGGTTGTGAACGCTTCTGCCTTCTCGCCCAAGATTTGGCAGATTTTGCGCCTATCGGCAATCAACATGGTGCTGCCGACGTACCGACACCAGCAGTGGTTCGCAATATCCTGGCAGTTGTAGCCAGCTCATCGCCCGAGGCAGTGGTCTGCTAAAGCACTTCTTTGTCTGACTGAATCGAATGGGATTCCCGTTCGGGCGGAAGTCTGATTCACCATGTGTGCTGGCGGAGGAGGCCAGCATGCATGGCTCAATATCTTTCCGAAGACCTTCGCATCCGGGTGATCCGTGCTGTTGAGAGCGGCATGTCGCGCAATGCCGCCGCCCGCCATTTCGGCGTGAGCATCGCCAGTGCGGTGCGCAGGATGGACGACTATCTGCGGACCGGACGCACCACCCCCAAGCCACGCGGCGGCGACCGGCGCTCGGGAAGAATCGAGGCACAGCACACAGCACGATTTCCTGATGGCCGCTATTGAAGAGATCCCCAACATGGACCTTGCCGAGTTGCGCGACCGCCTTGTCGAAGAACGGGGCGAGCGTTTTGCCCTCTCAACGATCCATGACGTCTTCCGCCGCCACGGCATCAGCTTCCAGAAAAGACGCCGCATGCGAGCGAACAGGACCGGGAAGTTCAAAGCCCTCCTGCGCAAGGCGGCCGCAAGAACTGTTGAGGCCCTTGAAACGGCCACCGCCACTCTCCTCGAAGCATTCACCCCAGACGAATGCGCCAATTACTTTGCAAACTCAGGATATGAGAAAAATTGATCCGAAAATGCTCTAACAGTCTGCTTAAATAATCGACCCGCCACGGCGATGTGAGAGCATGATTCACCCTTGGCACGGTAACGGCGGTGGTGACCTATGCGCGGAACGGGCGAGTTGATCTGGTCGCTGTTTAGCGATGTCGATTTGGAAGAGCGCATCGCGCCGCGGCACCCGCTGCGCAAGATCAGACAGGTGGTCAATGATGCGATGGCCAGCCTCGATGCGGCGTTCGGGTCGCGTTACATCGATTTCGGCCGCGCCTCGATTGCGCCGGAACGGCTGATCTGGGCAAGCCTGCTGCAAATCCTGTTCTCGACCCGCTCCGAGCGGCAGTTGATGGAGCAGATGGACGATAAGCTGATGTTCCGCTGGTGTGTTGGCCTCGGGATCGACGATCGGTCTGGGTCCCCACGGTCTTCACCAAGAACCGCTACCGGTTGCTGACGACGGATATGTCGCGCAAGGTGATGGCGGCGATCCTGGCGCAGCGCGAGGTCGCACCGCTGCTGTCGGATGAGCCTTTTTCGCTCGATGGGACGCAGGCCAGGGCATGGGCCTCGATGAAGAGCTTTCAGCCGAAGGCTGATGCCGCGCCCCGCCTGAAGATGACGGGCCGTGCGATCCGCCCGCCCCGGATGTCACGTCCCAAACCGAGCCTTCCGATACATCAGCCGAGACCGACCAGATGCCCCGAAACGGCAAACCCCATCGTAGTGCCGAGGTCGTTCGGGCAGTCATTCGAACCGATGGTATTCCTGCCCTCACTCGGGGGCGAGACGCGTTCGAATACCACCCATGCCTCGCCCACAGACCCCGACGCGCGGCTCCACAGGAAATCCCCCGGCACCGGGGCGATGCTGTGTTTCATCGGGCATTCGCTGATAGAAAACCGCGCGGCCTGATCGTGCAGGGCGACGGTCAGGCCGGGCGAAAGGCAGCTCCGGACATGATCCACGCCAGTCCCCGGGATCACCCCGGCGGCTGAGGCCGGGTACCGACAAGGGATATGACGCAGGTGGGTTCGTCGCCGATCTGTGGCAGGCCTGCGTCACGGCACATGTCGCTCGGAAGACGAGACGTTCGGCAATCGACGGCCGAACCACCCGGCATGAGGGCTACGCCCTGTCGCTCAGACACCGAATGCGCCAAGAGGCAGCGCGTTCGTGTGACGTAGCCGTGATGCAGGGACAGCGTTCCGGATCCGGGACTATTTCAGAGGCCTGTTAGATACAGTGATCGACATGACGAATGCGCCCGTTTCAGGGCGCATTCTGGCGGAAAAATTACCAATCCGAAATTCAGATAAGGATGTCGTTCTCGTGAAGATCCGAAATCGACATTCCGACAATGGTGATAGATGAGTCATCCGCGGTGTTTATCACCACATTCCCTCCACCATGGGTGATAGTGCCATTGTCAATCAGGTCCGAGAGTTGGCCTTCCAAGCCCAAAGCCGAGATGTCGATGACATCACCTTCTTCAGGGCCAGCATCGAAACCGTAAACTTCATCATGGCCATGACCCATGAGGAAGCCGAAGGTATCTTCTTCACTACCATTCTGACTATACAGGAGATCATCCCCGGCGCCGCCCCAGAGCATGTTCATGCCATTGCCCGCATAAACCTCGTCATTGCCTTCGCCACCGTAGAGCAGGTCGTCCCCATCGCCGCCATCAAGGAAGTCGTCTCCATGATAGCCGTAGACGCGGTCATCCCCACCCTGAGCATACAGGCTGTCATTTCCCGTGCCGCCACCCATGAGGTCGTTGTCCACTCCGCCTTCTAGCCAGTCCGACCCGGTGCCACCCCAGAGGGTGTCGTTGCCCGCTTCTCCCAGTAGCGAATCGTCATCGGCACCGCCGCCAAGCAGATCGCTGCCCTCTTCGCCTTTGAGCATGTCAACGCCATCGCCACCCCAAAGGGTGTCGTTGCCCTCATCGCCTTCCAGATGATCGTTCCCGTCTCCGCCAGCCAAGGCGTCATCTCCGGATCCGCCCCAGACGCTGTCATTCCCGGTGTCGCCATAACCAGCCCAAATCCTGTCATCGCCGGCATTGCCATAAAGCTCATCTGCACCGTTGTAGCCAAAGATCGTGTCGCTTCCGGTCAATCCGTTTATGATATCAAAAAACTCTGTGCCGAATATTTCATCAGCGCCGGGTGTTCCATTCAGAATAGCCATTTCTTAATACCTCATGTTGATCTTGATCGTTCCATTGACGATAACACCGGATATCTGGAATTGTTCCCATAAGGCATTGCTCCACATCCATTGGCTTCGCGTGTTTGTTATCATCCATACTTCGTAAGCAGACTTGAACGATGACAACTTTCTCTGGCTGAGCGATGAGCGATGAGCGATGAGCGAATAGATCGTATTGGGCCACACTTCACCAGGACTCATTGCCACCCTGAATCTACGAGCGGCACTTCTGAGGAGAATAGTTTCTATCAATCGCAATGGCTTGCGGTAGGGAGACACACCTACTGAATAGGTAATTCTCATCGTTATAAAGGGGCGCTTTCGTAAAGTGCCATGCGTTCAGTTTCAAGGCGGGCGCGAGACCGCCGTTGCCTATGCTGAGGCTTTAGTTGTTGTGGTAGCGTCAAGACTCTTTGGCAGATTTGTTCACGCGACGACGGCTCCTTTGGTTTGATCCGCGAATAGCGGGGTCATATTCATTTATTTCCGCGTCGACCATTGGGTGCAGGCAATGTGCCTCAACCTGGCCGCAGCCAGGTTGAGGCAGGATTTTCCATCGGGGAAGGCGCCGATGGCGTGCCCCCATCGGGTGGTCCGGTTTGATTGTTAGTGCATCGTGGGCCTCTGGTCCATCGGGACGATGCTTTCGGGCGCAGGCGGACGGTAACCCAATGCGCTGTGCGGCCTGACTGTGTTGTAGTGGATACGCCATTGCTCGATCAGGACTTGGGCCTCCCTTAGGCTGTAGAAGATTTCTCCGTTGAGCAGTTCGTCGCGGAACCGGGCATTGAAGCTTTCACAGTATCCGTTTTCCCATGGTGAGCCTGGTTCGATGTAAGCCGTTTTCGCGCCGACGGCTGCAATCCACTCCCGCACCTTCTGCGCGATAAATTCCGGCCCATTGTCGGATCTTATGTATTCCGGCGTGCCGCGGAGGATGAACAGGTCGGTCAATGCATCCAGCACATCGGTTGAGTTGAGCTTGCGATCGACGCGGATCATCAGCGCCTCCCTGGTGTGTTCGTCAATGATATTCAGCGTCCGATAGACCCGCCCGTCAGCAGTGCGGTCTTGAACGAAGTCGTATGACCAGACATGGTTTGGACGCTCCGGCCTGAGCCGGACGCATGACCCATCGTTCAGCCAGAGCCGCCCTTTCTTCTTTTGCTTTTGCGGGACCTTCAGCCCTTCACGTCGCCAGATGCGCTCGACCCGCTTGTGGTTCACACACCAGCCCGCGTTGTTCAGCAGACCCGTCACCATGCGATATCCATAGCGCCCGTATTTGTCGGCCAGTTCGATGATGTCATCGGTCAGACGCTCTTCATTGGCGCGGCCCTGCGGTATCTTGCGCTGCGTAGATCGATGCTGACCGAGCGCGCGGCAGGCGCGGCGTTCGGACACGCCGAGTTCCCGCCGCACATGGTCGATGCACTTGCGACGACGCGAAGGGCTTAGAAGTTTCCCTTCGCCGCTTCCGTCAGGATGAGCTTGTCCAAGGTCAAATCGGACACCGCCCGTCGCAGCCGTTGGTTCTCTTTCTCCAGCTCTTTCAGCCGCGTGAGCTGCGACCGCTGCATCCCGCCATAGAGCTTACGCCAGCGGTAAAACGTCTGCTCCGTCACGCCGATCTGGCGCACCGCCTCGGCAATCGTTGCGCCTTGCCCTTGCAGAACTTCTACCTGCCGAAGCTTCGATACAACATCTTCGGGCTTCTCTCGTTTCCCAGCCATCGCTGATCCTCCAATATACGGGACAATCTATCCCAGTTGGTGGACCACTTTCAGGGGGCTACTCCACCTCTCGGCGGCACAGCGCAGCGATGCTCTCTTCGCCCCGCAATCCCGCCAGGACAATCCTGATCTTCTCTTCGGCAGAGTAATGTTTGCGTGCCTTGCGCTTAATGCCACGGACCAACTTGTCAGCCGCATCTTTGCTTGTTCCGGATTTCTTGTTCATCTTCGCTCCTTAGTGGCTTCGATGAACCAGAAATCCTCCGTTGCTCATCCGTCTGGCAGCCTCGCACGCCTCGCACTCGAATTGATCTTAGGCAAAGGGGCAGCGAGGCAGGATGCGTGTGTATTGGGGCGCGCCAATATCAAAGGAACCTCTATCTGGTATCTTCCCCAACGGCAAAGGCGCAGGTGAGGGGCCGGTCGGCTATCTCGTGGCCGAGCGCGTGCTGGCCTATGACGGCAACCGCGACCTGGTGCGTGATGCCGATGGCCAGCCGCTGACGGTTACACGCGATCCCCTGCCCGAGGTACTGCGCGGCTTCCTGAACGAGAACAGGAGCTTGTTCGAGACGCGGACCGAACAGATCAGGCGCTGGCTGACGATCTCGCCCTGGGTGATCTCGGGGCTGATCGTGACGGGGATCGCCTCGATGATGGCCGCGAGCTGGTTCTGGACGTCCATGCTGACGCGCTCGGAGCTGACGGAACTGGGCCTGACGCGGATCGAGCAGAGGGAAGAGACCTGGCTGACGCTGGACCCGGACAGGACCGAGCTGAAGACCTGCACACTGGCCGGGACGCCGGTCATCTGCATCAAGATCGAGGAGAGATGAATGACGACACCCCTGACAGCCTTGGAGCGCGACTTGCTCGCCTGCGTCGAGCGGTTGGTGACGGCCTGCGAAACCTCAGCAGTGGAATTGAGCGGGTTAGAGGCGCGCTCGACGAAGAGGCTGCAAGCCCAGTTGGATGGTTTCGCGGGTTGCGCGACGTTGCTCATACGCTCGCAGATCGCGTCAATGCAGGCGTTGCGTGGCTTGCTGAGCGAAGAGGCCACCTACAACGCGCTGGACGCGAAGTTGAACGAGAGCTTGAGCTTAGCGAGGGACGCCGAAGAACGGCTGAGACAGAGCTAGAAGTGCGCGATCGGGACATGGACCGGGGGCTGACGCATTGAGCCATTTGCCAAGCTACAGGTTGGCAAATGCGCGCCCTTTGCCATGCTATGGTTTGGCGCGCGAAAGACCATTGGGGAGTTCAGACCGCGCCAGCACTATTCCGTGGGTCGGTTGCCGGATTGTCCGCGTAGATGAAGTGCTTGGCATCCTCGCGCACTTCCAGCGTCGCACCGTCAATGACGCCGACGGCAAGACCAGCGTTGACCCTGCGCGCAGGTTTGCCGGCGCTCAGCCATCTAGCAGCCTTCTCGATCGAGAAACGCCCCTTGCGGGTTCCTGCGCCCTTACCTTGCGCGGCTTCCATGATGACGACGGCAACCTCTTCCATGCGGAACAGACCGCCCTGGCTGGGCAAGGGCATTTTCCGCTTCTGGAGAGACTGACGTGTCACGTCGAGCCGCTTTGCAACATCAGCGAGGCTGACCAGGTCCGGGCGCACTTCACGCAGTACAGACCCAGCAGGAAGCTGTTTCTGGATCGCGCGCGCGGCGTCTAGAATGGCATCTTCGGCGTGATCGCTGGCAGCTTCCAGCGCGATCCCGATCATGCCAGGGACACCAGTGCCAACGATGGCGTCCTCGAATCCGGCCTCGAAAACCGCATCCATCAGTTCGAACGCATCGTGATCACCTCCGGGAAGGGCGAAGATCAGTTCGAATTCGATTTCTGCCATGTCATTCATCCTCTTGAGCGCCATCATCGGCATTGCCTAGCTTCGTGCAGCCAAGCGCACGGTTCCTCAGTTGCCGGGCAAACCGGCCCGGATTCTGTGGCGTCGACCAGACACCCATCTGACAAAACTCACCGCACCGGCAGTCCGGATCGTTGTTCGGGCACCTGATCAGGCCCCAGGCATGCCCGCGCCCGGAACGCAAAGTGACCGTCCACCCCAAGGCTTCCAGCTCACGCAAGACCGCCTCGATCTCCTTGGACTTGTGCGGTTTACGAGACATGATATAGGCTTTCTATGTTAAGTTGTCAATCGACAACCTTATAGGGCGGCGTTCGATGCAGATGCTTCAAGCATATTGACAGGCCAACAACAACGGCCCGGTGCGCCATTGCCTAATGCGGCTCGACCTGAAGCTCACCAAGTTCCATTTCAGGCTCATCTGACTTGAGCCAAGTTGCCACCATCTCTGTCGTTTGCGTCAATGCTTTGGGGTTCCGCAAAGCGCATTCCCAAACGGTGGCAACTCGCCACCCCTTCCTGATCAACTTGTCGTGGACCGCAGCGTCTCTTGATACGTTTGCGGCGAATTTCGTCTTCCAAAATTCCGCACGGGTCTTGGGGACGGTTGCATATCGACAACCGGCATGACGGTGCCAGAAGCACCCATGAACAAACACGACCGCGCGATACTTTGGAAACACGATGTCAGGCCTTCCGGGGACATCCTTCACATGCAGCCGGAATCGAAAACCCCGCGCGTGAAGAGCCCTTCTGAGAGCAAGCTCGGGCTTTGTATCCTTGCCGCGAATGTTACTCATCATCTGTGAGCGGGTTCTGGTATCAACGATGTCTACCATTCCTACTCCTTGCCATGAGTCCGAAAACCTGGAAAGAGGAGATCGAGGAGTAATGCAGTGTCAAAACCCGTTCAGATAATTGATCTATTCTCTGGCCCGGGCGGCCTTGGGGAAGGATTTTCATCGTGCATGCACGCGGATGGTTCTCGTGCCTACGAGATTTCTGTGTCGATTGAGAAGGATAGTGCTGCGCACAAGACACTCCGACTTCGCGCGTTCTTGCGTCAGTTCCGCAAGTTTCCACCCGAGTACTATTCATGGATTTCCGGAAAGCACGACTGCCCGGATTGGAAGAACCTCTTTCCGCGTGAATGGAAAGCCGCCGAGAATGAGGCCGTTTGCGCAGAGCTTGGTAAAGCAGAAACCGCCGCGCTCTTGTCGGAGAGGATTTCCGAAACCAACAGAACAGCAGGCGATCGAACGCTTTTGATCGGTGGTCCGCCTTGCCAAGCATACTCTCTTGCCGGGCGCTCACGTAACGCAGGGATTGAGGACTACCGACCGAAAGACGACGAGCGCAATTTCCTCTATCGTGAATATTGTCGTGTATTGAATGAGCTGAGCCCCGCAGTGTTCGTAATGGAGAACGTCAAGGGCATGCTCTCTTCGACTGTCGAGGGGCTGGCGATCTTCGAACAGGTCATGTCTGATCTCCAACATGCTGGTCCCGGCTACAGACTCTTGTCCTTGTCGGCCAGCATTCTGCCGGGTGATCATCCCGAACCGAAGGATTTCGTCATTCGCGCAGAAGACCACGGAGTGCCGCAGGCACGCCACAGGGTGATCATCGTTGGTATCAGATCGGATATTGACGCGAGTGCCGCTCCCAAACTTCATCGGCGGAGCTCGATGGTACAGGTTAAGGACATGTTGACCGGCTTGCCGCGGCTGAGAAGCGGATTGAGTAGACGCGACGACGAACATGCCTGGTATGACGCTGTTGTAGATGCGATCGAAGCCGCTGGTCAGATCACTCGAGAATACCCAGGCGAGAACTTTAGCAGCTTTCGGGACGAGTTGGATCGTGTCGAGGAACGTTTGCTGGCAACGTCTCAGATGGGCCGAACGAGCCACGCGCGAAAACCCCTATCAAGGAAACTGCAGCCAGAGCTGGCCGCGTTCCTCGACGACCCGAACCTGATAGGCGTCTCGGGTCACGAAACCCGTGGACACATGCCATCCGATCTTGCCCGCTACCTCTATGCCGCCTGTTTCGCGAAGGCCGAGGGCCTGAGCCCGCGTGCGCACCAGTTTCCAGACATCCTGGCACCGAACCACAAGAACTGGAAAACGGGCAAGTTCAACGACCGGTTTCGAGTTCAAGTTGGCAACGCTCCGGCTTCGACGGTAACGAGCCACATCTCGAAAGATGGGCACTACTTCATTCACCCCGACCCGACGCAGTGCCGCAGCCTGACGGTGCGCGAGGCCGCACGGCTGCAGACCTTCCCCGACAACTACCATTTCATGGGCAATCGCACCGAGCAATTCGTGCAGGTCGGGAACGCCGTGCCGCCGTTTCTTGCGCGGCAGATTGCGGAGGTCCTATTGCCGATCTTTGACAGTCTCTAGCAGCGCCGTGTATTCATTCAACAGAAGCTCTTCGCCGAACCTCGGCTCACTCGATTTCCAAGCGGTAAGTCGACGGTGACCGTCGCGCGGTGGAGATTGGAACACTGCCGTAGTTTTTCGACAGAACGGCTTCGAGGCGGCGTCGGTAGTCGGATGGCATCCTCTCGCCCACCACGATTTGCGTGATGGCGTCAGCGGGGTACTTGCGCAGGATCGGCAATTCGTCGTCACGATCAGACTGCACCAACAAACGTCGTTCGCGTTCGTAGCTCCATTCGGCAGGCTTGGTACCGAACCCCCACGCCGATGCAGCGGCAAGAAATCTTTCTGGTTCGACCTTTGGATCGGGGATGCCTTCGTAGATGTTGCTCCAGAATTCGAATGGATCATTGTAAGCTGAGTAGTGCTGACAAAAAATCACCCCGTTCTCCAGGTTCTGGAGAGCGTACTCGGTTGGACCACTGAACTTGTACAGCTTCCTGTTCGATTCAGGTTGCATCGACGCCCACGCCAGTTGAAAAACCTTCATCCTGAAGCTTTTTGAGCGCGCTCATCGCAATCGCGCATTGCTTGTCCGACGGCATCTTGCTCGGGATCGCGGCGCACGTTTCCAGAACGCCATTTTCCCGCGGGGACAGAAGCCCACGCTCCCGCGCCCAATTCCGGGCTTCTGCCCAGAACGCGGCGCCGAGCCTATGCACCTCAAGCTCGGCCTCGACGCTGGTCTCGACAGCCTTGTCCGCACGGGCCTCTCTCGCGCGCTCATTGGCCAGGTCCGGTGAAATCAGTACTCGATCGAATTCCTCCGGATAGCTCAACTCACGATCCTCCAGCCCCTTCCAACAAGCCTGCTTCTTGGCCCATTCGCTGAAGTTTCGCACGCCCTCGGGCGGGTGCGTGATCACGTCCTGAGCTTCTGCCGCAGCAACCAACAGTGCCGCCTTCAGATCAGGCGTGACATCCTGGTATCTCCAGACGGCGTCCAGGTCGACCACCATCTCCCGTTCCTCTGCATCATGCACGAGCTTGGCAATCGCATAGGTCACGATGTTGGCGCGGTAGCCGCCTTCATACCATTCCGCGCCCGAGACCAGTTTTTCAGTGGCCCGGAAGATGATGGTCTTTGCGATCATGCGCCTGTACCAGAGCTCATCGAACGCCGCACCTTCGGAACCCCAACGTTTGCCGATATGCTTGGCGAATTCCGCGAAGTTCTTCTGCGCACCAAGGCTCACGATGTGCGGCAGGCAAGCCCAGGTGTTCTCAAACTTGGCCAAATCGGTCTTCGTGAGGAACTGGGAGCGCGGGAACTCGGCATCGAACTTCTTTCGCTCTGCGATGGTCCTTCGCCCTCGTTCGTCCGCATATTGTCCTCGTGCGCGTTCATAGAACCATTTCGTGTCCCGATACCCGTCCTCTCCCCGCGCCAGAACTTTGCGCGACAGCTCTTCAGTCCGGATGTGGAAGGGGTGATTGGCGAAGAAGTCTGCTGCATTCACCTTGTTCTGACTGTTCGCGTATTCGGAGATGCGCGGGACAACGAGTTCGGACTGTTCTCGCGGAACGATGGTCAACTTCATCTGGGCATGAACCTGTTCCAACTGCTCGACAAACGCCTTTCGCGCTGCGTGGAGTGAGGCCGTGGTCTGCCCACCATTGACGATCTGCAGATTGTCCGCGCGAACCAAGAGATGGCCATGATCTCCTTGCTCCACCTCTATCGCGTCGGCTGTCGCACTGAGGCCGTTGTTGTAGGAAAAGAACATGTGCGGCTCATCGCGGATCGTGTTGCGGATGCCCTGATTCACCTTGCCGCGTGCTTGAAGAAAGCTTCTCACGTTGGCCTCGAGCAGGCGTGGTCCCCACTTGTCGTAGATGGCGGCCAGCTGCTTTCCGGGAATGACCGCCAGGTAGCTTTCGAGCGCACTATCGCTTCCGGAGGCCGCAAGAAGGGGAACACTCCCGCCGAAGTCTTTGTCGAAATCGATGATCAGATTCGCCCGTGCCTGTCCCTGTTCCATGTATTGCTTGAGACGCTTCAGGTCCCAGACGCTGAGGGTGACCGGTCTGCCATCAAGATCCTTCACGTTCGCCGCATCGGCACGGGCGCGAAAATCTGCATTAGTCACGATTATGAGCTTGACCTTCTCGACGTCCTTCCACGTCGTGGCGATGAGGTCGGCTACGCCGAACCCGGCACTGGTCTCTTCCAATTGCTCCCGGAAATCGGCCTTGAGGCTTGAAACAACAAATCTGTAGAGTCGCTGCAGAAGGCGCTGAATCTGTTCCTTGTTCTGAACACGCACCTCCTCGGACAGATCAAAGTCGCACAACACGAGGCTCAGGACGCCATCGCCATCCCTTGGATCGCCGCCATAGCCGTCGATCCGCATGGGATTGCTGGCGCCGCCGCCCTCGAAATACGCTCTGTTTGCGCCATCCAATTCCCCGGCCTCGGTAAGCAGTTCGCCAACCTTCTCGAAAAACGCCTCGACCGTGACAAGGCCGAGGACGTCAGCATCGCCCTGGATATCGGCGATAAGTTCATGATGGAATTCTTCCAGATCACTCATGATCAAGCCCTCCTTGGATGACGTCGATCAGATCACCTTCCAATTTGAACGGTTCGCAGGCATCGAGAGCGATCGCGTACCGGACATTCTCCACGCCCGGAACAAGAGGCGTGGAAATCCGGGGGAAACCTTCTGTCACCTCGTAATCGGTCGCAGCGCTAAGAAGCCATCGCCGCTCGTCGTAGTCGTTCTCGGGATCATATCCAGTCGAATGGAGCGTCTCTTCCCAAGCATCGAAGGCCGCGCCGTCTTCTTCGAACATCTCGGCCGTCATTCGCACGTGATCATGCAGGCTCTGACCTTCCGGCAGGACGGCCGACGCCACATTGATCACACGAAGGCACAGGCGGCTCCCTTCGACATCCGCGAGCTGGTCTTCGGACGAAATGGCCACGAACGGCTTTGCAGCAACCCGCCTTGCCTTCACCTCGACGCAGCTTCCGATAAGCTCGAAGTCCTTCGCCGAGCCGGTCGGACCGGTCCAGGCCTCGATCGCCGTGTCCGGGCCGAAGGCGGAGACAAGCTCCCGAAGGAAGGCCAACTCGCCAACAAGCCCTCGCTGCTCTTCAACGGACAGCCCATTGGTCTTCCCACCGCGCAGAAGGTGATACCAGCGTCGGGTGCGTTGCAGCGCTCTGCAGAGCGCTTCGTCGCGATCCGCGCTTGCTTCCCCAGCCTCTACCACATCTCGGCAAAGGGTCTCGAATATCTCGACCTGACTTCTTTCCTTGAGGCCGAGAACAAATGCCGATCCGCCCGAGACAGGGCGGAAGGACGCGACAAGGTTCTTCAACTGCGGCAGACGCGGCAGTGGTTGCGGCAGGCCTGGCAGCCTCAGCATCAGGCCGGGCATGCCTGCTTCCAGCACCACCCAGAAGAAATCGAAACGGCCCGCGACATCGACCCGTTTGGCTTCGTCCGGGTCCAGTCTTTCCCAGGGATCAAGAGGTTTCAAGAGGTGCCTCCTGATCTTCGTCTTCGTCTTCTTCACCGAAGAGTTCCCGATAGCGCACCGTATTCACCACGTATTCAACGCGTTCAGCCGGGCGAGAAGAAACTGGAAGGCTTATGCCCCACGCCACAACGGGGTCAGCAGGGATCAGGTCGACTTGCTTGGCATCTTCCTTTCCATCTGGCGCCTTCGCCTTGACGAAATGGAGGATGAAAAGGCCGCGATCTCTTTCTCGTCGGTAGATCGAGTCCGGATAGTTCACGCGTTCACTGTCTGCCTTCCCGTTTTCTTCCCGATACCGCGACTCGGCTGCCTCAGCCCTTGCCGGGTCTACACCAGCCTTCTCGATACCCCGAGACGCAACACGCATTCGCTTCCCACTGAATGACATGAAATCATGTTGCAGATCGTGCAGGTCTACATATCGCGTGGCGGGCACGATCGGCATGCCCAGCGTTCCGTTGGCCTCGCCTTTGGTTAAGCTGGGAACTAATACGTCCCATGTTTGCAGCTCGTCCGAACTCCGTGCATCGATATACTTTCTGACCGGGGCCGGGTCAGTCGTTACGCTCTGGTCTGCGTTGCGCCAAGCCGCGAGAAATTCGTCTATGAACTGGACCGGCACGCCACGATAGAGCGCTCCCCAAGGCGATCGCTCCTCCTCCAAGCCTGCGCCTTTGAACTTCGAAACCAGAGACCTAGCCGCAGCAATATTCGCGGCAAGATCACCTGATCTAATGCTGACTCTCGATGTCTCGACAAATTTGTTGGAGAGCCCAATCAGCGTCGTGACCTTTGTTCCCGATCCCATCTTGTTGCGTGCTGTGACCAGCAACGAAGCTGGATGACTTCGCACCGCCAAACCGAAATCCCTGGGAGTGGCTGTCGGAACAGACGCCATATCGTGAATTTCTGAGTGCAATTCCTCTGTCGCGTTCGCAATATATGCGTACCAACCAATAGCTTCGGCTGGCATCCAAATGCGGCAGAGATCCTCGTATCCTGTCCGGTATCCAAACCACCGGCCCATTTGCATGAGGGTATCGTACATCTTCGTGTTACGCAGGAACCAAGTTACCGTCAGTCCCTCGAGCGTTAGACCGCGCGACAGAGAAAAACCACCGACTGCAATGTATTTTCTACCCGCTTTGCCACGAGCTTCATCGGGATATTCCAAGACATCCTTCGACTTGTAGTTCACCAACACGACCTGTGCCGCAGCTATGGCCTCATGTATTGCAGCCTGAACCTCATCCCATGAGGAGTGGGCCGTCTTGAATTCGCTTTCCCATACTTCTTTCAAAGCTGCGATCTCGGGGTCCGCAATTCCCTTGCTACCAGTTGAACCGTTCACTCTGACAGCATTCTGAATCCGTTGAAGTACTTCATGTAGCCGATTCCGGAGCTGTGCTTGAATTGGGTTCCGGAAGCTTGCGTTAACCAACATCGAGCAGTGTTTGTGCTCTTGATTTCTTAGCTTGCGAATAGCAGCAGTCAGCACGAAGGCGCGAACAGCTTTCACCAGCGAGTCTGGGAGTGCTTCCACGACAAAGTCCTGTGGATGTTTGACGGGAAGAACATCCTCATTGTCGTAGACATACCTCAGCCAAGTTGGCTCCTCATCATCCGGCAAGCCTTCGACAAAAACCTTTTTGCCGCCGAAATAATTGGATGGCGCATCAAGGCCGATGATAAAGTCCTTCGGAAACAAGTCTTCCGCCAGCATTTCATCGTCTTGATCAGGGTCGATGAAGATATTCGCGAAAGGAGTTGCGGTGTAGCCGACATAGCAACTCCGGTGGAAAGTATTCAGAAGCTCGCGGATCAACCTATTTGTGGTCGTGACTTCCTCCCTATTGTACTTGGTATTGATCGAAGCGTTGTCTGCCTCGTCATCAATGAGCAGCATAGGCTGATCAATCATCTCACGGTCACCGCGAGCGCTATTGTCCTTGAGCCATTGCAGCAGGTTGCGGAGCGTATTCGACTGCTTCTTGATTACGAGGACGACAGGAACCTTGTAGGAGTCAATCTCGCTTGTGTTAGTTGAGGCCGTGGCCTTGTTGAAATCCCGTAGCGTGTTGGTAAGGCTGACCGGTGTTTTGTTCGGGTCAAAATGGCCGACGCCGATGATGTGTTTTGCACCGCCCTTCTTGGTTTCCTGGGACTTCCCGGTATCGCGACCGATGAAGCCCTCGTCGATCCGGGCCTGTGTCTGGTTTCTAAGGTTGTTGTGAATACCCGCAATAACGATGATCAGCCTGTACCCTGCATCAGCCGCCTTGCAGATCAGGCCCGTATAATTGGCGGTCTTGCCGCTTTGAACGTGGCCAACCACCATGCCACGCCGATCCCACGGTACGTGTTTCTCGGGGTTGCCTAGTCGGCTGAGGATTTTATCCGTAACCGTGTCCGTGGAAATCACAACGTCTTTCGGTAGGCCGTTTTGCAGGAGCAATTTCTGGTAGCGGTTCCAGTAGAAAGGCTCGATCAACGGCTTCGCGTCATCCAGCCAAGGTTCGAAATCCTCGCTGTCGACCACCGCACCAAGTCCAGCCTTGATACCCTGCTTGTGCTCGATCTCCCGCGCAATCTGCTCGATCTCTTCTCCGCTGAGGCCCGGCGGGACCAAAGCTGCGACGCCTCTGATCATACTGCGAAGCTCATCTTCGGTCTTACGTGCCTGATTGAACAGGCCACTTTCGACCATGTTCTTCACTGTCTCGATAGCTTCATTCATGAAATTCGTGTCCTTAAAAAGTCTTCCAGAATCGGTGCGGCAGCTTCCCACCGTACTCGCAAGAATGGGTTGCTCTGCATCGTGTCCGACAGAGCCTCGGAGGGCACACCGTTTTCCATCAGTGTCACTGCAAGGGAATAGACCAACTCTTCGAGGTCGGTTGCTGAAGTCTCGTCAGCTGTGACCGCTTCCGCGTTCCCGACGAGTTCAGCATGCAGCGTCTCGATCGGCAGACCAGACCCAACGATGCGCAGGCAACGTTCGAAACCCTCTCGCAGTTCTTCTGGCAACTGATCGGAATAGGTTCGAAAGACCGGGTGCTCCAGGTTGGGGCGGAAGACGATCTGCCCATCCTTCTGCACCCGATTCCAGATCGGAAAACGGGTCTCATCGACCAGCTTTTGGCCTCTGCTGCGATAGGTGCGTTTGGATGTGCCAACGAACCTTTCCACCACCTTCTTCAGGCGCTCACGCACCACCGGGGGAAGCTGGGCCGAGGCCTTCTTGACGTCGATCTTCCACTCGGCGTCCATCGTGTTGGGGATATCGACTGCTATACGGCAGAGTTTCGTCAGTTCGGTTTGGCGCGCCAGGCCCAGCCACCCCCCCGAGATGATGAGACGTTTCTCGCGGTAGACATACAGGCCCTGGGCCTTCAGATGCCCATCAGGACCGCCAATTTCTTCCCATTCTTCCCGGCTCATCCGCTTGTGATGGGGAAGCGTGTGGCATCTGATCAGGACGTCACCCTGACGCAGGCGAAGCACCTCCTCCGGGTCCTTCTGCGTGGCGGCATGAGACGTTGCCATGGGATCGTTGGGTTTCAGCGGGCGACCGTTGAGTGACAGTTTTAGCCGTGGCTTGGCGCCCTCCAAGAAGCGGTGAAACACCAAGCGCAGATGATGCTCGGCACGGGACAACTCAGAGTTCATATGCTCAGCCCGCTTAGCGCGGTCATGGGTGTAACCGCCACTCAAGCGATCGAGTTTCTCCCAGATGACAACCGTTCCGCTCTCCGCGAGGAGGTCATGGCCTGTCACGACCTCGGGGTTTTCGATGAGTTCGAGGCTCCAGTCGTTCCGTTTCGCGACGCGATCCAGGTCCCAGCGCGCACAGGACCTTCGACCGTCTTGCCGCGTCAGAACCGTCAGACTTCGGCACTGCGAGAAGCTGGCACTCTTGAGGCCGAGGCCGAATCGACCGAGGTCTTCGGCCTCGCGCTCGTCGGTCGGGTTCTTCGACCCGAGACGCATCGCTTCGACCAGTTCGGTCTCCGTCATGCCCGAACCATCGTCTGACAGCGCGATCCATGGCTCATCCGCGACAGTGTCCGCGATCAGTTCCACCGTGCGCGCGCCAGCGGTTATGGCGTTGTCAATGATGTCGGCGAGAGCAGTCTCGAGGTTGTAGCCGAAGTCGCGATGGCCCTCGATGAGAGATGCTGCATAGGGTGTTGCATCCACCTCCCGAACAATATGCTTCGTCACCTTGGCTTCCTTTCTCCAAGACCGCAACGAAGAGCGACCAGCCGATCATGTGACAACTTCCTGGGGCATAATAGTGCAGAGAAACTGCCCAGAACCAAAGCGTTGAGGGATGAAATGGAGAAAATGGGCAATGTCATGTGCAGCTATTACTCGGTACGCGAATGCGCTCAGTAAGGAATTGTTCGAAGTTGGCGGTTGCAAGAGCTTGAGCACTGTCGTTGAGCTCGGCAGTCACAAATGCATGGATCAAGCCGAAAAGGCCGAACATCGCGATTCCGGGCAGAATCCAGAGCCAGGTGCTCAAAGATCCGAAGTCGTCAAAGAGCACAGGATAGAGGAGCGGCCAGATAAGGAAAGGAAGAGCTGCGAGTGCCATGACCCTGAACGGTTTCAGCTTGCGATCCGCTTCAGTCGAAAGACGTTCATGGGTTTCGGCGAGACCTTGCTCCCATGCGAGGTATTCGTCTTCAATTTGGCCGGCAAGGTAGTGACCGCAGCGACAATATTCGCGCGTGATATATTCGACATGACCACACCCTGTGCAACGGGCCGCATTGACGCTATCGGCCTTCGGGCGCAAGCTATCGGCCCGCCCTGCCTTCTTGGGGTCGCTTTCTGCACCGGCAACACCCTCAAGCAGGCGCTCAACACCATGACCCAAGCGCAGTTTGCGCGGGCGGAGATTTACCACGTCTTCGCGGAGTTCTTCGTCCAACATCAACTTACCAACCTCAATACGCTGTCAATTCTCGTGGTGTCCGGCCCATCGCCTTCATTGGCAAAGGAGTCGGTGTTGAGAAACTCATCGAAGAGGAAATCGATGGCGTCCCATTTTTTTTCGGGGGTCACGGTCAGACCGCGTTCAATGATCCGGCGCTCGACTGCTATGCCGATTTTTCGATTGGCCGAGGCGATCTGTTCGTGTCTACGGTTTTTGCCGTCCTCGGTATCGCCATCGAGCATCCAGAGCGGATCGACGTCGAATTCCTCGTAGACTTTCAGAAGCAATTGGGCGGTCAAGTCTCGCTGACCACGCTCGTAGTTCTGGTAAGCGCTTCGACTGATGCCCAGCTTTTGCGACATCTCCTCCTGAGAGAGTCGCGCCATGTTCCGTACTGCCGCAAGGCGATGTCCAAGGCCAACAATAGCCATGTTCAACTTTCGTTTGTATTTGTGTTGACCTCATTCGTAGTCATTTGTATCAAAAATAGATACGAACGATGGCGACACGCTTGATTCATGCAGTTTCAGCGTAGTTTTGTTTCATTCTGAACGCAAAACGATTTCTTTCGCGTCAGTTCGTGAGCAACGACGACAGGAGGCGAAGCGTGGGAAAGCTGCTTGAAACCCCCAAGGAACTGGCCGAGCGCGTGGGCATTCCCGTGTCCAACGTGCGTTACCTGATCCGCGAAGACATGCTGGATCACATTTTCACCGCACCAGGACGCCGCAATCCCAAAATCCCAAAAGGTGCTTGGGAGCGATACGTCGAGAAATTCACAGTTAAAGCAGCCGTGAGCGAAGGGCCGGATGCGGCCTCGGGCGCGAATTGATCGAGTAAAGGACACACCATGGCCATGCCCCGCGCGTCGCTGACGCAGACAGAGCTGACACGTTACCTCAAAGCATACAGGGACGCGGGCATTCCCGTCGTGCGGTCCGAGATCAGCCGTGACGGCAAGGTCGTGATATACAGCACCGAGAAGCAGACGGACGAGGTCAACAACCCGTGGGATCGCCAGTGAAACGCCGAAAGCAGTTTCCCGGCGCGACGGCCTATTTCGACCGGCACGGGAAACGGCGTTGGCGATTCCGGAAGGGTGGATTTTCGGCGGAGTTGGGGAGCGACTACGCGTCGGAGGACTTTGTTCGGCGCTATGAGGACGCCGTGAACGGGCACAAGACGCGTGGGCTGATTGGGGCGGACCGGACAAAGCCTTACAGTGTCAGCCAGCTTGTGGCGCTTTGGTATCGCTCACCCGAGTTTCTCGATCTCTCGCCCAGCACGCAGAAGGTTTATCGCGGGATCGTCGAGAAGTTCCGGGAAGAGCATGGCGACAAGCCGGTGCGATTGATGCAGCGGAGGCATGTGCAGACGATCCTCGCAGAGAAGGCCGAGACACCCACCGCAGCAAACAACCTGCGCAAGCGGCTGATCCAGTTGATGGATTTCGCGATCACTCTGGACTGGCGCGGCGATAACCCGGCTCGCGCGACGAAACCGTTTCGCGTGGGCGGTGACGGGTTCCACACGTGGGACGAGGACGAACTGGCGCAGTTCTTCAAGGTCTACAGGCCCGGCACGCTGGCACATACGGCGGTGACGCTGATGCTCTACACCGGCGCGGCGCGGGTCGATGCAGTGAAGCTGGGGCCGAAGAACGTCCGCAACGGCAAGATCGAGTACCGGCGGCAGAAGACGCAGCGCTCAGGCGGTGTTCTGGTGTCCGTGCCAATCCACCCGGACCTGGCGGAGGTTCTGGACAAGTTGCCGAAGGACCGCCCATTCCTGGCCACCCAGAAAGGCACCATGCGCTCTGCCGGTGGGCTGGGCAATCTCATGCAGCGTTGGACCGAAGAGGCCGAGCTGCCTCAGTGTTCCGCCCACGGGCTGCGCAAGGCTTGCGCGCGACGTCTAGCCGAAGCCGGAGCCACCGCGCACGAGATCGGCGCGGTCACAGGCCACAAAACGCTGGCCCTCGTGCAACGCTACACCGAGGCCGCTGGCCGCGAAGGCATGGCCGATTCCGCGATTGAGAAACTGATCGCCCGCCCGAATGGCGACCGCAATTTGGCGAACCTTCCCAAGAGGTTCGTCAAATCCGACACCAAACCCAAACAGGGAAAGGATATTTTATGAGAGGTGGTGAGCCGTGCAGGATTCGAACCTGCGACCCACTGATTAAAAGTCAGTTGCTCTACCAACTGAGCTAACGGCCCACATCACAGGGCGCTTTCCTAGTTTTGCGTCGTGGTGGCGTCAACCTCAAAAAAGACCGATCTGGCGAAAAGTTTTCAGGCGCACTATATGGCGGGCATGGAACACGCCCGCACCCCCGGCCTGCCCTTCATGAAGATGCATGGGCTCGGCAATGATTTCGTCATCATCGACCTTCGTCATGGGGTCGAGACGCCCGATGCGGCGACAATCGCAGCCATTGCTGACAGGAATTTCGGCGTCGGGTTCGATCAACTCGCCACAATCGACCACGACGAAGCAGCGGATGCGCGCTTGGTGTTCTTTAACAATGACGGTTCGCGGTCGGCCGCCTGCGGGAACGCCACGCGCTGTATTGCGCGGTTTTTGATGGAAGGCTCCGGCAAAAATCACCTGCAATTGCGCACGGATCATGCCGTTCTGCTGGCCGAGGATGCGGGCGGCGGACTGACCCGGGTCAATATGGGTGCGCCAGTTCTGGATTGGAAATCGATTCCGCTGGCGGAGGATATCGATATTGACCATCTCCCGATCGCCGGTGATCCCGTCGCGACCGGGATGGGCAATCCGCATATGACCTTTTTCGTTGAGGACGTCGAATCAGTCGACCTTGATCGCTGCGGGGCGGAGCACGAGCATCATCCGCTGTACCCCGAACGCACGAATGTTGAGTTCGTGCAGATCCTGTCATCCGAAGAAATCAAGCTGCGCATCTGGGAACGCGGGACCGGGCCGACGCTGGCGTCGGGCTCGTGCTCCTGTGCTGCCGCGGTCGCGGCCGCGCGGCGTGGCCTTACAGGGCGTAAGGTTACGGTGAATGTGCCGGGCGGGCAGTTGCAGATCGACTGGCGCGAGGACGGGGTTTGGATGACCGGGCCGACCGCGCATGTCTTTGACGGGGTCTGGCGGGGATGAGTGCGCCGGTATTTTCCACCCATGGCTGCCGCCTGAACGCCTATGAATCAGAGGCGATGCGAGAGATGGCCGAGGCCGCAGGGCTTCAGGGCGCGGTGATCGTGAACACCTGCGCCGTGACTGCCGAGGCCGTGCGCAAGGCCCGTCAGGACATCCGCCGCTTGTCGCGCGAAAATCCCGGAGCGCCGGTCATCGTCACCGGCTGCGCGGCCCAGACCGAACCCGACACCTTCGCCGCGATGCCAGAGGTTACGCGCGTCGTCGGCAACAGCGAAAAGATGCGGCCAGAGACATGGGCGGGCCTGACACCCGACCTGATTGGACAGACCGAACGTGTGATCGTCGACGACATCATGTCCGTTAAGGAAACCGCCGGCCATCTGATCGACGGCTTCGGCCGGCACCGCGCCTATGTGCAGGTCCAGAACGGCTGCGATCACCGCTGCACCTTCTGCATCATCCCTTATGGCCGGGGCAATTCGCGCAGCGTCCCAGCGGGTGTCGTCGTCGACCAGATCAAACGCCTGCGCGATCGCGGCTTTAATGAGGTCGTTCTGACCGGGGTCGACCTGACCTCATGGGGGGCCGATCTGCCTAGTACGCCGCGCCTTGGCGATCTGGTCATGCGCATCCTCAAACTGGTGCCGGATCTGCCCCGGTTGCGGATTTCGTCCATCGATTCGATCGAGGCGGACGAGAACCTCATGCAGGCCATCGCCACCGAACCGCGCCTGATGCCGCATCTGCATTTGTCGCTTCAGGCCGGGGATGACATGATCCTCAAGCGTATGAGACGCCGCCATCTGCGCGACGATGCAATCCGCTTCTGCGAAGATGCCCGCCGCCTGCGCCCCGAGATCGTCTTCGGCGCCGATATCATCGCGGGCTTCCCGACCGAGACCGAGGCGATGTTCGAGAACTCGCTGAAACTGGTTGAGGATTGCGGGCTGACCTTCCTGCATGTCTTCCCCTACTCGGCGCGGCAGGGCACCCCCGCCGCCAGAATGCCCGCTGTGAACGGCAAAGTGATCAAGGAACGCGCCGCCCGCCTTCGCGCCGCCGGAAACGAGGCCCTGCACCGCCATCTGAACGCCCAGATCGGCCGCACCCACCGCGTCCTGACAGAGGGCCCAAGGCTTGGCCGGACCGAGCAATTCACCGAGGTCAGCTTTGAGCGAGACATGCCCGAAGGCACATTGCTTTATGGCGAAGTCGCAGGGCACGACGGTACGCGGCTGTTTCTCCGATAGGTTGATCGCCGCCATCGGATGCTAAGCGCAGCGGGCGACTAACAAATACTATAGGAACGACCACCGCCTTCACGAGCTTGTGTAGTCGGGACAGGGGCAACGGACAAGCCGCCTGGACTGATCACCTCGGGCATCGCTTGTGCCCGCAGCGGACGCATCCTGGAGCGTGTCTGAAGGATCCTGTTCCGTCCTTCCCTCTCGTCGAGAGGGCCTTGTCGGCCAGCATATCCCGGCCAGCAATGTCCAATATCAAGGAGCTTTGAATGACCAACCCTACGACAATTCGCCCGCTTTTGCTTGGCACTGCCTTGACGCTCAGCTTCGCGGTGGCGGGCCAGGCCCAGCAGATCCGTGTCAACACCGAAGCCCTCGAAGGCAGTTCAGCGGAATGTCAGTCGCTTGGCATGTGGCTGAGCCAAAATGAAGTCTCGGCCGATTCTGTTGACCCGGACGCTATTGCGAACGCGATCAACAACGACATCGCCGCAGAATGCGCCGATTTCGAGGCAACGCTTGCCAGTTCCGCGGCGCCAGCGGCTGATGAGGCAAGTGAAACAGAAACAGCAGAGGCGGATGCCACCGCTGACGCCGACGCCACCGCTGACGCTGACGCCACCGCTGAAGCTGACGCAACTGCTGAGGCCGACGCGACTGCTGAAGCCGACGCAGAAGAGGAAATTACCGCAGAGGTCGATCTTTCCCAGGATATCGAAGTTGAAGGCGAAGCCGTCGTCAGCGTTCCAGAGCCAAATGTCGACGTTCGTGTACCTCAGCCCGAGGTTACCGTAACCTCCCAGTCGCCCGAAGTCAGCGTGACAGAAGCACCAACCCAGATCGAAATAGAGCAGCAGCAGCCGCAAGTCGCCGTCGAGATCCCGGAGATCATCGTTCGCGTCGATATCCCTGCACCGCGTATCTATATGCTCCAGGGCGACCCGGAAGTTTCAGTTGCCGCCCGCGATCCACAGGTCGAAGTTGTTCAGGGCGAGCCGGAGATCACGGTGACCCAGGCTGAGCCTCAATTGAGCATTGACCTCGGCGTCGGAGAGGATGGCGCTGAAGCTGGTGATGTCGATGCTGACGCTTCCGCCGATGGTGGCGAGGTACAAACGGCGGACGGTGATGTCGAAGTTGCTGCCGAGCAACCCGTTGTGCGTTTGGTGCAGTCTGAAGAGGCACCGCAGGTAAGCGTCACGCAGTCCGAGCCGCAGCTGTCCTATACCGGCGCGGAAGCCAATGTTTCTGTTACCATGACGGAAGAACCCACGATCGAGGTCGCCGTCTCGGGTGAACCCGAAGTGACACTCGAAACTATGGAAGAACGCGAGCAGCGTCAGGCCGGAACCACGGATGCCGCCGCAGACGGAGAGGAGGCCAATGTCGACGAAGCCGAAGCCGAAGCGGAAGCGGAAGCCACGGCAGACACAGCCGCTCTGACCGTAGGCGACGTTCTGGGCATGAACGTGCTCGATGTGAATGGCGAGGATGTGGGCGAACCTGAAGCCATCATCAACACCGACAATGGCCAGCAGCTTGTCTTCTCGAACGGTGGCTTCCTTAATATCGGTGACACCGACGTGGCCGTCCCGATGAGCCGCGTGACCATGGATGGTGAGAATCTGATCCTCGGCGAGCTGACCGAGGAAGAGATCGAAGCCGCAGAAAACTTCGAGTACGACGAAAGCCTCGCGCTCGAAAACGATCAGCCGGCTCAACTTGGTCAGTAATTGACCAACGCCTGACCGGCCCCTTCATGGGCTGACATGATGAATGCCCGGCGCCTGCGCGTCGGGCATTTTCTTTCACCGGGCCCAAAAGATGCCAGCGGTTCAGATCGGCGAGACGTATGTTTTACTGCTCGCCTCATAGCGCGCCAGCCTCTCCTCCAACGTCCCCGTATGCAGCCCAAACAGATGGTTATCCGCGTCGTGGAAATAGATGGAGCGCCCCTCGCCCGCGACCCTCGGGCGGCTTTCGCGCAGATCCAGCCCCAGTTCGCGAACAGCCGCCAGCCGGGTGTCGTAATCCGCATCGGCGATCCTGAACTCGACGTGGTTATAGCTGCGTTCGGGCAGCGGGTCGCCCTGCATCACGGCCACCCAAACGCCGCCAATGTCGAAAAACCGCTCGGGCGAGAGGGAAACCCCTCGCCCCCGCTGTCATAGATCTTGCGGGCATGAAGCACGCGGGTCAGAATCTCCTCCATCCGGTCCAGATCGCGTCAGATGAAGGTGATGTGGCTGAGACCTTCGGTCATTCGACGGTCGTGAAGGCGACCGACAGGGGCTGGCCGCCGACCTGATAATCGGCGCTGATCTCCAGCCCCGGCGTGGCGGGATGCAATGCGCCAAGCGAGCCAAGCGAAATGACCGATCCTTCGGACAGGTCATAGCCGCCCTGCCCGACCAGCCACAGTACGACATCCAGCGGATGGCCCAGCAACGCCTCGCCCGTGGCCTGATCCATGACCTCGCCATTTGCCGTCAGCGTCACGCTGAGCGCGGCAAGATCCGCCACCGGATCGGACAGCTCGGACAGCGCAACAGAATCGCCCATGACCCCGCGCCAGGGGATCACGCCGTAAGACGCCATGATCGGCCCGGTCGGGGCCAGCCCCTCGGCCAAAGCCATATCCGGCATCTCGACAAAGGCCTGAACATCGCCAAGCGCCGCTGCCGCTTCCTCGCGCGTCGTGGCCGCCGACAGGGCGTCGGGATCGGCGACGGTGACAATCAGATCGGCTTCGAAAAACGGGGTGCGCGATCCGGTCATGCTGACCTCGGCCCCGTTTTGCAGCAACATCGGCTGGAACAGCGCACCGGCCACCGGCGCATCGACCCCGAACCGTTCCTGCGCGGGCTTCGAGGTGAAACCGACCTTCACGCCGACCGGACGGCCCAGATCGTCCTCCAGCCGTTCTCGCCAATGGGTATAGGCGCAGGCCGCATCCTCCATATTGGTGACGCCGGGATCGGCCAGCCTTTCACCCGCCAGCCAGCCTTCTGCCGCCGCATAGATCGTCTCGGGCGCGGGGCATTCGGCCATGGCAGGCCCCGCCGACAGCGCCAGAATCGCAATCGCATACTTCATCTTCCATCCTCCCTTGATCGCTTCAGCCTGCCCCAGCCGCGACGCTCTGGCAATCACCGCGTGATGCGTTAGAACGTGTCGCGAAGGAGGCCCCATGTCCGACCAGCCCACCCCGATGATGGCCCAGTATCTCGCGATCCGCGAGGCGAATCCGGGTGCGCTGCTGTTCTATCGCATGGGTGATTTCTACGAGATGTTCTTTGACGACGCGGTCGCCGCCGCTGCCGCACTGGACATCGCGCTGACCAAGCGCGGCACCCACGCGGGAGAGCCTATCCCGATGTGTGGCGTGCCGGTCCATGCCGCCGAATCCTATCTGCTGACCCTGATCCGCAAGGGGTTCCGCGTGGCCATTGCCGAACAGATGGAAGATCCGGCAGAGGCGAAAAAGCGCGGCTCCAAATCCGTTGTGGCCCGCGACGTGGTGCGGCTGGTGACGCCGGGCACCCTGACCGAGGAATCGCTGCTGGAGGCACGCCGCCACAATTTCCTGGCGGCTTTCGCGACAGTGCGCGAAGATTCGGCGCTTGCCTGGGTCGATATCTCGACCGGCTCGCTGCGCGTGATGACGTGCCCGCAGGCACGGCTGTCCCCGGAACTCGCCCGGATCGCACCGCGCGAATTGCTGGCGGTCGAGGGCAGCGGACTTGAGGAACTGACAGAAGAAGCCGGTGCCGCGCTGACCGAACTTGCGCCGCAGAATTTCGATTCCGCGGCCGCAACGCGTCGACTGGCGGCGCTGTTCAAGGTGGACACGCTGGACGGTTTCGGCAATTTCAGCCGCGCCGAACTGGCGGCGATGGGTGCGCTTGCCGCCTATCTTGAACTGACCCAGAAGGCACAGCTTCCGCTGATCCGCCCGCCGCTGCGCGAAGAGGCCGCCGGCTCTGTCCAGATCGACGCGGCGACACGGCGAAATCTGGAACTGACACAGGCCTTGTCCGGCGGGCGCGAAGGCTCGCTTCTGTCGGCCATCGACCGCACCGCGACGGCGGGGGGTGCGCGGCTGCTGGAACGCCGGATTTCCGCGCCCTCGCGGGATCTGGAGACCATCCACGCCCGTCACGACGCCGTGGCGCATCTGGCAGACGATGCCCGCCTGACCGCCGAGTTGCGAGAGGCGCTGTCGCGGGTCCCGGACATGGACCGGGCGCTGTCACGGCTGGCGCTTGACCGGGGCGGGCCGCGCGATCTGGCGGCGATCCGCGCCGGGCTGACGCAGGCGATCAGCGTGGCCTCGATGTTGGGCGATGACAGTGTTGCCGTGCTGGCCGAAGCCGCGCGGGATCTGGTCGGGCATGAGGATCTGATCGACCTTCTGGATGACGCGCTTGTCGCTGAACCACCCTTGCTCGCCCGCGATGGCGGCTTTACCGCCGCTGGCTTCGACAGCGATCTGGACGAGACCCGCCAGTTGCGCGACGAAGGTCGTGGCGTGATCGCGACCATGCAGGGCGAATATGCCGAGCTTTCCGGCGTCAGCAGCCTGAAAATAAAGCATAACAACGTGCTGGGATATTTCATCGAAACCACGGCGACCCATGCCCAGAAGATGATGGCGCCGCCTTTGTCGGAAACTTTTATCCATCGCCAGACGACCGCCAATCAGGTCCGCTTCACCACGGTCAAGCTGTCGGAACTGGAAACCCGCATCCTCAACGCCCGCGACCGTGCGCTTGAGATAGAGCGCGGCATATTCGCCCGCCTGCGTGAGGCCGTGCTGGCGGCGGCCGGTCCCATCGGTCAGGCCGCGCGGGCGCTTGCCGAGATCGATCTGAGCGCCGCATTCGCCGATCTGGCAACGGGCGAGGGCTGGACGAGGCCCGTCGTGGATGACAGCCGCGCCTTTGAAATCGAGGCGGGTCGGCATCCCGTCGTCGAACGCGCCCTGAAGCGCAAGGCCGAAAGCTTCGTTGCCAATGATTGCGGGCTGACAGATGGCGACACGCCCGCGATCTGGCTCCTGACCGGGCCGAACATGGCCGGTAAATCGACCTTCCTGCGGCAGAACGCGCTGATTGCGATCCTTGCGCAGGCTGGATCTTTCGTGCCCGCCGCCCGCGCACATATCGGGTTGGTCAGCCAGTTGTTCAGCCGCGTGGGTGCCGCCGACGATCTGGCGCGGGGCCGTTCGACATTCATGGTCGAGATGGTCGAGACTGCCGCGATCCTCAATCAGGCCGATGACCGCGCTCTTGTGATCCTTGACGAGATCGGGCGTGGGACCGCCACGTGGGACGGGCTGTCGATTGCCTGGGCGGTGATGGAAAACCTCCAGGCGGTGAACCGCTGCCGGGCGCTGTTTGCGACGCATTACCATGAGTTGACCGCCCTCGCGGCACGGCTTGACGGCGTCGAAAACGCCACAGTCGCCGTGCGCGAATGGGAGGGCGAGGTGATCTTCCTGCATGAGGTCATCAAAGGGGCCGCCGACCGGTCCTATGGCGTGCAGGTGGCGCGTCTGGCCGGGTTGCCGGATGCCGTTGTGAGCCGCGCCCGCGACATCCTCGCCAGCCTCGAATCGGGTGAGCGCGAAGGCGCGGCCAAACCCGCCGCCATCATCGATGATCTGCCGCTGTTTCGCGCGGCACCGCCCGCCCCTGCGCCGGTCAAACCCAGCGAAAGCGCCGCCGAGGCACGGCTGCGCGACATTCATCCGGACAGCCTCACCCCGCGTGAGGCCCTGGATCTGATTTATGAGCTAAAGGATCTGACCGAATGACTGAGACCCAAATCATACGCACGGGTGCCTGCGAATGCGGCGCAGCAGAATATGGTATCACCGGCGGCGTTCCGATCCATGTCTATGCCTGCCATTGCCTGAATTGCCAAACCCGAAGCGGCAGCGCCTTTGCGTTGCATGCGATCCTGCCTACCACTGAATTCCGCGAACCCGCCGACACCCTGTCCCATCGCCGCCAATCCGATGGGATAGAGTTCGAAGAGGTGTTCTGCGCCCATTGCTTCACCCGGCTGTTCAATCGCAACAGCGCCGTGCCCGGCATGATCTTTCTGCGCGCGGGTACGCTGGACGATAGCGACAATTTAAGCCCCATCGCCCATATCTGGACCAGCAGAATGCAGAGCTGGATTTCACTGCCCGAGGGCACCGCCCAGTTCCAGCAATCCCCCACGCCCGAGCAGTTCGGTGAGGCTATACGCCAGGCAGATTCTGGCTGAACGCAGCCTAAAGCGGCATTTCCACAAAGGCTTCGCGCAGCGCTTCTGACCATGCCACCGACATTGCCGAAAACTGCGGGTCGCCCTTCATGATGCGGCGCTTCGCGCTGACGCGGCAAGCATCGGTTTCGATCACCGCCAGATCCAGCGGCATCCCTACGGACAGGTTGGATTTCATCGTAGAATCCATTGAAAGCAAAGCAGCTTTCTGCGCGTCCTCCAGAGAAGTCGCAGGGGTGACAACCCGGTCAAGGATGGGCTTGCCATATTTATGCTCGCCGATCTGCAGGTAAGGCGTATCCTCCGTCGCCTCGATATGGTTGCCCTCGGGATAGATGAGGAACAGGCGCATATCCCCACCCTCTCGCTGCCCGGCAACGATGATGCTGGCAGAGGACTGGCTTTGCTTGAGATCGGCGCATTGCATGGCGATTTCACGGCGGGTCCTGGCCAGCGTGTCACCGATGATCTCGACCACGCCGAGCATGGTCTGCGCTTTCATGATCGAGGTTTTTTCAGTGGATTCAGGCGATTCTATGGCTTCCTGAAGTCGGGAAATCGTGGTTTGCGTGACCGACAGGCTGCCCGCGGTCATCAGCGCGATCACCCGCTCACCCGGCTCCTCGAAGAAGAACATCTTACGGTAGGTGGAAATGTTATCCAGCCCAGCATTGGTGCGCGTGTCAGACAGCAGCACCAGCCCGGCATTCAGTTTCAGCGCAACGCAATAAGTCATCTGCAGCAGCCCAGTATTGATCAGTCGCGATTCCTACGCGTCGATTCGTTCAACCGCAACCTTCACATCAAGCTTTTCGGCGCCGCCCATGACCGTGACCCCACGAATGGGTGCCGCATCACGCGCATCCAGGCCCGATCCGGTCCGCACATAAAACTCATTCGGGCAGGTCTTGTTGGCCGCATCAAATCCAACCCAGCCAAGACCGCTGATATGCAGTTCGGCCCAGGCGTGCGCGGCCTCATGTGTGTTGCCCTCGGCATCGGCGTGGAGATAGCCCGAAACATATCGCGCCGGCAGATCCCTCAGTCGGGCCAGCACCATCAGCACATGCGCATGATCCTGACATACGCCCGCACCGGCAGAGAGTGCCTCGGCGGCAGTCGTGTTCAGGTCGGTGACGCCACCCTGATATTTCACATTCTGATAAACTAGATGCGAAAGCTCATGCGCGAGATCGAGATCTGACAACTCCTGAGACGGCCGGCTGGCGAGTTCGCGCAGCGCCTCATCCGGCGTCGTCGCAGGCGTGTCACGCATATAGGCCAGCGGGTTGATCATTTCTCGATGACCTTTCAGCACACCGGCAAGATCGCTGGTTTCAACCACACCCTCTGTGCGGACAGGCACCTGTTGCGCCGGGCCGTGGATGGTCCAAAGCTGCACCCAATCGCCCGCCCCGTCGCGGAAACCCGCGCCAGCTTCGCCGTTCTCGCCCATGTCGACATGCCAGTCGATCACCTTCTGGCCCTCGAAAACCGAAGGCGTGACGCGCAGGCTTTGCACGCCGAACCGGACCGGCTTTTCGTAATTGTAGTTCGTATGATGCGTAATCTTGAGCCGCATGTTCAGCCCCTGCCGTGAAAGTAATCGTCCTGGACACAGTTTGCGATCTGCCCGATTTCCTGAATGAAATCGGTCAGAAATTCGTGCAACCCTTCGTCAAAGATGTATTCGATATCTAGGCTTGCAAGCCGGTCTGCCAGGGCCTGTGCACGATCGCGTGCACTGCGCGGCACCTTGTCCCCATAGCGGCGTGTGATCGAATCCAGATGCCAAAGCGCCTCGTTCACAGAAGTGATCAGCGCACGCGGCGCTTCGCCATTCAGGATCAGGAAATGCGCCACACGGCTGGCGCTGACATCGTCGCCATAGGCCCAATGAAACGACCGGTGCGCCGATAACGCACGCAGGATCACCTGCCACTGATAACTGTCGAGACCAGAGCCGATGAACTCTACCCTCGGCAGCAGCACGAAATATTTCACATCCAGCACCCGCGCGGTCGAGTCCGCGCGTTCCAGTGCATAACCCAGCTTCATGAAATGAAAACCGTCATTGCGCAGTTGCGTGCCGTCGATCGCACCGTGAACGGTAGAAGCGTGTCGAGCAACGAAATCTGCCAGATCGGCTGCATCTTCCTCTCCGGGGCCGATCCCGCGCATTTCCTGCCAGGCGACGTTCAGCGCGTCCCAGACACGGCTGGTCAGCGCCGTCCGGACGATCCGCCCGGATTCGCGGGCATCGTGGATACAGCTTGCAACCGAGGACGGATTATCACGGTCGAAGATCATGAATTTCTCCATGTTCTCCTCGGTCACCTCGGGATAGTTCTGCTTGTATCGGTGCGACGAGCCGGATGCCCGAAGCAGCGATTCCCATTCATTTTGATAGCCCTCGGCAGTATTGGGCAGCAGCGTGATACGCGCCCCCACTTCGAACAGGCGAGAGGCCGTTTCGGCCCTTTCCATGTGACGACCAAGCCAGAACAGGTTGGATGCGGTACGGCTGAGCATGATTATCCCCCTTATTCCGACAGAACCCAGGTGTCCTTGACGCCGCCACCCTGCGATGAGTTGACGACAAGGCTGCCTTCTTTCAACGCCACGCGGGTCAGCCCGCCCGGCACGAGTTCTATGCGTTCGCCGCACAGGCAGAAGGGGCGCAGATCGACATGGCGCGGGGCCACGCCTTCTTCGACAAAGGTGGGGCAAGTCGACAGCGACAGGGTCGGCTGGGCGATGTAGTTGGACGGGTTCTTTTCGATGACCGCGCGAAACTCCTCGATCTCCTTCTTGGTCGACCGGGGACCGACAAGCATCCCGTATCCGCCGGAGCCGTGGACTTCCTTGACGACCAGATCGCCCAGATTGTCCATCACATATTTGTAGTCATCCGGCTTCCACAGGGTCCAGGTATCGACGTTCTTCAGGATCGGCTCTTCACCCAGGTAGAAACGCACCATTTCCGGCACGAAGGTGTAGATCGCCTTGTCATCGGCCACGCCCGCACCGGGGGCAGAGCAAATGGACACGCCGCCAGAGCGGTAGACATCCATCAGTCCGGGCACACCCAGCATGGAATCGCGCCGGAAACACAGCGGGTCGATGAAGGCGTCGTCGATGCGGCGATAGATGACATCCACGCGCTTTGGCCCTTCGGTCGTGCGCATGTAGACAAACTCGCCCTCGACAAACAGGTCCGCGCCTTCGACCAGTTCCACCCCCATCAGGTTGGCCAGGAAGCTGTGCTCGTAATAGGCGCTATTGAAATGACCGGGTGTAAGGATCACGACACGCGGCCGACCCTCGCATTTCGCGGGAGCCACGGATTCCAGCGTGCGGCGCAGCAATTCGGGATAGCCGTCGACCGGCTCGATCCTGTTGCCGCGGAAAAGTTCGGGGAACATCCGCATCATGATTTCACGGTTTTCAAGCATATAGCTGACGCCGGAGGGTGTGCGGCAATTGTCCTCAAGCACGAAGAATTCATCCCGCCCGGTGCGAACAAGGTCGATGCCGATAATATGCGAATAGACCCCGCGCGGCGGTACAAAGCCAACCACTGCCTTTTCATAGGCTTCGTTCTGGTAGACCAGACGTGCCGGGATGCGCCCTGCCCGGACGATCTCCCCTCGGCCGTAGACATCGCGCAGAAAGGCGTTCAGCGCCTTAGCCCGCTGCTTGATGCCGCGTTCCAGCCTGCGCCATTCTGCCTGCGTAAAGACGCGGGGCATCATGTCGAATGGGATCAGCCGGTCAGGATCCCCGCCCTCGCCATAGACCGCAAATGTAATACCGATGCGGCGAAACAGGGCCTCGGCCTCGGCCTGCTTCAACTGGCGTATTTCGACCGGCATCTTTTCGATCCAGTCGGACAGGCTTGAATAGGCTTCGCGAACCTTCTCACCATCAAACATTTCGTTGTAATACATGTGCCCCTCGCAATACTCGGCAACTTTCCGCCAAGGATGGCGCGTTGCTCCGCCATTGAAAAGTCAGCCTTCCTCACCCAATGGGCCAGAACAGGGTAAGTTCCACGCGTTGGCGAAAAACAGGGCAGATGCGGAAGCGGTTTATCCCGAGGGACAAATCCAATATCATGGCGGGAAAACAAGAATGACAAGAAGAACGAGGCAGAGATGAACAGGCTATTGAAACTGGCAGTGCTGATGCTGGTCGCATCCTGCGGCGGCGGCAACTATTCTGCCCCCAGAGAACTGGACAATGCATGCGCGATCATCCGCGAGCGTCCAGCTTATTACCGTGCAATGGCAAGCACAGAACGCCGCTGGGGCGTGCCTGTCGCCGTTCAGATGGCAGCGATTCACCAGGAGTCCAAGTTCATCGGCGATGCGCGAACGCCGCACCAATACGCGCTCGGCATCATCCCGATCGGACGCCAAAGCTCTGCCTACGGATACAGTCAGGCGCTTGACGGCACCTGGGAAGAATATCTGCAGGAAACCGGAAAACGCCGCGCGCGCCGCGACAATATCCGCGATGCGACCGATTTCATGGGCTGGTATATGGACGGCTCGTCCAAGCGGCTGGGCATTTCCAAATGGGACGCCCGTTCCCAGTATCTCGCCTATCACGAGGGCCGGGCTGGCTTTGCCCGTGGCTCATACCGTTCCAAGGGGTGGCTGATCACGGTCGCGGCCAATGTCCAGCGTCGGGCAGAGATGTATCACGGACAGCTTAACTCTTGCCGTTGATCTGACAAAAAAAGGGCCGCTCCAATCGGGCGGCCCTTGAAAATTGTACTCAGCGTTAACGGCGGCGCTGCAGTTCACTTTCAATCACAAAGGTCGAGGGCTGGAAGCTGACGCCTTTGCGCCCCTCACCCAGAATGACCGTTGTTTTCTTGCCGGTATCGTCGGTAACGATCCACTGGCGCAGCTCTGTCGGGTTGGTGAAAACCATCTGTATATTGCCATATTCCGGATGCGCCGGGTCCTGCGCGGTGACCACGGTGGTGTTTTTCACCTCGCTATGGCCGGTGACCATGCCCTGACGCGCCAGATTGACGTTGGGGGCAAGAATAATCGACAACGGAGTCTCACTCAGCGGATAGATCTGCGGACCCTGATTGGACTTCGCATCGAACACAGCAACCTGACCGCCAGAGGCCAGAACCAGCTGGTTGGTGTTCTTGTATTCAAAGCGCACACGGTTCGGGCGATGGATGTAAACGGTGCCGGACGAAATGGTCCCATCCGGATTGATCTGCGTGAACTCGGACTGCATCGTGGTCAGCCCATTCAGATAGTTCGAGATGTTGTTCAACGGAATCTTCTGCGCAAGCGCCGCAGGGGCGGTGGCGAGAAGTGCGATGACGGGCGCGATTGCGAGAGCGAGTTTTTTCATATGGCCGTTATGCCTTTCTTTCCGGTGACTTGCACATCACCTTGCAGCGATAATTCGACCTCGAAACGCGCACGGCCACGTTACCGTTCCTCTTCAGCGCGATCATCACAGCGTTAATACCATCACCTGTCGGTGAGAAATATTTCAGAACACGCCACCCTGCGCCGATAGACTGCCGTTGCGCTACTTGGCGAAGATGCCATCCCAGTCGCGAAATCCCTTGACCTCGATCGGGTTGCCGGAAGGATCGGTAAAGAACATGGTCGATTGCTCGCCCGGTTCGCCGCTGAAACGCGTCTGAGGTGCCAGAATAAATTCTGTCCCCGCCGCCTCCAGCCTGTCCGCCAGTGCACGCCAGTCGTCCTGATGCATCACCAGCCCAAGATGCGGCATCGGCACCATATGATCGCCAACCTTTCCCGTATTTCCCGTCTGGAACGGTTCGCCCAAATGAAGGCTGATCTGGTGGCCGAAGAAGTCGAAATCCACCCAATTTTCCGTGCTGCGACCTTCCTCGCAACCCAGAACGCCGCCATAAAAGGCGCGCGCCTCGTCCAGATCGCGGACATGATAGGCAAGATGAAACCGCGTTTCCATGCAACCCCCTTGGCTTTGGTTCGGGCGCAGTCTGCCGCCAGCGTCGGGGAAAGAGCAACCCGGTAACTTCGAAAAGGCGCGCTTAGGCAGAATGTCTTGCACCGAATGCAGCCAATATGGCTGCGCTGAAAAGAAACAGACCCCTTGCGACGTGGCAAAGGGTCTGTCTCCTCCCGCATATGGGTGCGTTGCCTCCCCGCGCGGCACCCTGCGTATCCGGTTTCGTCACGGCACGATCACATATGCTTGACGTTCGTGCAGTTCTGCACGACGGAAGGGCAGCCTGTCAACGATTCATATGACAACTTGGCGAATGCAGTCGCTTGACGGCTGCCCGATGCGGACGCATGAAAGCAAGCAATGCTTAAGTCATGCTGAAAAAGGATCCGCAAATGTCCCGCACCGTTTACCTAAATGGCGAATATCTTCCCGAAGAAGAGGCCAAGGTTTCGATCTTTGATCGCGGCTTCGTCATGGCCGACGCCGTTTATGAGGTTGTGAGCGTGCTTGACGGAAAGCTGATCGACTTCGACGGTCATCAGGCGCGACTTAAGCGCTCTCTTGCAGAGCTGGAGATCGGCAACCCTTTGGCGGATGAGGATTATCTTACCATGTTCCGCGAGCTCGTCAGCCGGAACGAAATTACAGATGGCATGATTTACCTGCAGGTCACGCGCGGAAATCCCGGTGATCGCGACTTCACCTATCCGCCCGAAGATACGCCGCAAACCGTGGTTGCGTTCACGCAGTCCAAGCCGGGTCTTGCCGACAGCCCCGCCGCCAAGACCGGCTGGACGGTCATCACCGTTCCGGACGAACGTTGGGGCCGCCGCGACATCAAGACGACGCAGCTTCTTTATCCGTCCATGGCGAAGATGGCATCCAAGGCCAAGGGCGCAAATGACGCTTGGCTGGTTGAGGATGGCAAGGTGACCGAAGGAACCTCCAACAACGCCTATATCATCAAGGACGGCATCATCATCACGCGCGAACTGTCCCATGACATCCTGCATGGCATTACACGCGCCGCCGTACTCCGCTTTGCAAAAGAGGCCCAGATGAAGGTCGAAGAACGCGCGTTCACGGTGGCAGAAGCACAAGCGGCTGATGAGGCATTCGTGACCTCGGCCTCGGCCTTCGTCATGCCGGTGGTAGAAATCGACGGCGTCAAAGTAGGCGGCGGCAAGCCCGGCAACGTGGCCTCACGCCTGCGCGAAATCTATCTGGATGAGATGCGCAAAGCGGCGATCTGACAAGCTGCGCCGCGACCGTGAGCGGGTCGGCCTTATGCTGACCTCCACAGATAATTCCGGCGAAGCCTAGTTTCTGCGCGATGGCGTCAGTCGCAGGACGGTCGCCAGCAGCACCGCACAAAGGGCCAACAGGGCAAGTAAGCCGAACGACACCTGAAGCCCGGCGAGCTGAGCGACAAAGCCGACCACCGGCGGACCAAGCAGCATCCCGCCATAGCCAACGGTCGCGACACTCGCGATGGCCGGCCCCGGTGGCATATCCGGGTCATTCGCGGCACGCGAAAAGACAAGCGGCATGATCAGCGCATAGCCAATTCCGATGAGCGCGAAACCAAACAGTGCAGGGATCAGACTTGGCGAGAAAATCACGATGATCAGACCGACAAAGGCAAAAATCCCGCTGAACCGCGTTACCTGCACGGGGCCAAGCCACTGAACCAGAATCCCGCCCGACAAGCGGGTCAGCACCATCGTTGCGCTGAAGGCGGCGTAGCCAAGCGCTGCCTGCGCCTCGCTGACATTGACCACGCGCTGCAGGAACACCGCGCTCCAATCGGCCATGGCGCCCTCACCCATCGAAATCGATAGCGCGACCAGCCCAACCAGCAGCAACGGACCATGCGGCAGCGTAAACAGCTTGCGTTCGACCGTCACGGCCGAGGCTTGCGGTGGCGTCGCATCGCGTTGCGGCCACATTTGCCACATGGCAATCGCACCACCCAGCAAGGCTAGCGTCAGAAAATGCGCAAACGGTGCCAGACCAAGCTTCACTGCCGCGTAGCCGCTGGCCGCCCCTAGACCTGCACCAAGACTGAACATTGCATGAAAGATCGACATGGTGGGCCGTGCCAGACGCGTCTCGACCTTCGCAGCCCATCCATTCATCGCCA
This sequence comes from Paracoccus albus, assembly GCF_027913035.1. NCBI lineage: Bacteria > Pseudomonadati > Pseudomonadota > Alphaproteobacteria > Rhodobacterales > Paracoccaceae > Paracoccus > Paracoccus albus. The sequence continues at coordinate 776,709 of NZ_CP115775.1, read as the reverse complement.
CATCCATAGAGCCATGCAGCGCGCCGAATACGAAAAGCGCGACACCAAGTAAAATGACAGATGGTGCCAGCGACAGCAAAACCAGGGCAGGACAATACAGGAGGCCGCAAAGAACGGTCATGCGCGCGGCGCCCAACCGCTCGCTCAAACCACCGGCAAAGGGAAAGGACACGATTGCACCGCCCGCCAACCCGAGAAGCAGAAAGCCGAGCGTTGCCTGAGACAAAATAAATGTCTCTTTGAAGCTGGGAATTCGCGACGCCCAAATGCCGAACAGCAAGCCGTTCAGCGTGAAAGCCGCTGTCACAGCACGCCAGCCTGCGTCATGCCAAAAGAAACGCCGCGCATCACGGATCGACAGGTCGGACATCGCTGAACTCCACACAGCCCGAATATCGCGGACCCAGATTCACTGACTTCGGTATCCCGGCGATCTGAATGAACTCTCTGCAGCTTGCAAGATGCCCGGTGCCAAGAGACGATAAAAAAAGCGCCCGCACGAAGCGGGCGCAAGTCATGAGGCAGGTTTCATACAGGCAAGAAACCTATCGAGCAGTGAGTCATGTATAGGCGAAACGGCGCGTGAGTCCAAGGCTCATGTTTGTATCGGTCAATGCGCTCGGATAGTCTGTGCTTTGAAATCACTGGCATTTGCCATCAGCGATCCGGGGAACCTATGCGAATCTTCAAAAAACCTAACAAATGCGCGATCACAGGCGAGATTCTCGCTGTCGTATTAACCTTTTCAACTGTTGCAGCGATGCCGCTGGCAAGCCTCGCCGAACCGGCTCATGGTATTGCAATGTATGGTGAACCTGCCCTGCCGGCGGGCTTCGAACACCTGCCATATGCGAATCCCGACGCCCCGAAGGGCGGAACGATTCGCATGGCAGAACCCGGCTCATATGATTCGCTCAAGCCCTGGGTGCTGCGCGGGAGTCCGGCCTGGCCGGTCTACACGATGCCGGGTGTGTTGGCCGAAACGCTGATGCTTCGCTCTCTGGATGAACCATTCACCCTTTATGGCCTGCTGGCTGAATCGGTAGAGACCGATCCGGAGCGGACATGGGTCGAATTTGCCCTGCGCCCCGAGGCCACCTTCTCGGACGGCTCGCCCGTCACGATTGAGGATGTGATGTGGTCCTATGAAACGCTCGGCACGCAGGGCCATCCGCGTTATCGCGGCGCATGGTCTAAGGTTGAGAAGATGGAACAGACCGGGCCGAACAAAATTCGCTTCACCTTCAACACGCAGGACCGCGAACTTGCCATGTTGATGGGCATGCGGCCGATCCTGAAAAAGGCGCAATGGGAGGGCAAGGATTTCTCTGCCGGCGGGATGGAGGTGCCGATCGGATCGGGGCCCTATGTGATCTCGGACGCCGATCCGGGCCGTGGGCTGACTTTCACCCGCAATCCCGATTGGTGGGGCAAGGACCTGCCTGTCAATCAGGGCCTGCACAACTTCGATCAGGTCATCTACGACTACTACGGCGATAACAACGCCATGTTCGAGGCATTCAAGGCAGGCGATATTGATGTCTGGCGAGAGCTGGACCCGACCCGTTGGGCGAGCGAATTCGACTTCCCGCGCGCCGCCTCTGGCGAGGTGGTGCAATCCGAAATTCCGAACGAACGCCCCTCCGGGATCATGGGGTTGGTGATGAACACGCGTAACCCAATCTTCGCCGATTGGCGTGTCCGGCAGGCAATGATCGAGGCTTTCAACTGGACGTTCATCAATAACGCCCTTTCCGGCGGTGAGGAAAACCGGATCACCTCTTACTTCGCGAACTCCACCCTTGCGATGACGCCAGGCGCACCCGCCGAAGGTCGCGTGAAGGAATTGCTGGAACCTTTTGCCGAAGAGCTCCCACCCGGAACGATAGACGGCTACGCGCTGCCCGAAGGGTCGGAACAGCCGGTTGACCGCCGCGCGATGCGTCGTGGCCTGAAGCTGCTGGAGGAGACGGGCTGGACCGTCCAGAACGGCGCACTGTCCAATGCCGACGGTCAGCCATTTGCGTTCGAAATTCTGCTGAACCAATCCGGTGCCGCAATGACGAGCGCGTCCGAGATGAAGGAAATTGCCCAGATTTTCGTCGAAGCTTTGCGGCAATATGGCATTCAGGCCAAAGTCACGTCGCTGGACAGCGCACAATATGTCGAACGGACCAACAATTACGATTTCGACGTCACCTGGTATGACCGCGCCCTTTCACTGTCGCCGGGCAACGAACAGCTGCTCTATTGGGGGGCCGCTGGCGTGACAGAGCCCGGAACGCGCAACTGGATGGGAATGGAATCACCCGCTGCGGAGGCGATGATTTCAGAAATGCTGACAGCCGCCTCCCCCGAGGAGTATAATGCTGCGGTAAAGGCGCTTGACCGAATCCTCACGGCAGGCCGCTATGTTATCCCGGTTGGCTATTCGCCGATCAGCCGACTGGCTCATGATGCGCGTTTGACATTCCCGGAGCAGATCCCGGTCTACGGCGATTACCCCGGATTCCTGCCGGAAACCTGGTGGGAGAAGGCTGACGGGCAATAGGGAACCCGGCGGGCGGCATTCGTGTTCAGCAGACGAAACCGTCTGCCGCCCAACGTTGTAGGAGTTACTTATGAAATGGCATCATGTGGCAGAAAACTGGCCAGCTTTCTATGAAGCGATTGTGGATCGCTGGCCGGATGCCGACGAATCTGACCTTGATGAAATCGACGGGGATCAGCGTCGTTTCCTGCGCTATATCGCGGAAATCGAAGGCCTGGAGCCCGAAGAGGCGCGCGAAGAAGTCCGCGAATGGCTGGCCGGGGAAATTCCCGCCGATGTGGTCATGGACGAAGGCCACGACAACATCTCTATCCGCAACTCTGCCAAATATGTCGGCGAGGGCGAGGATGAATATGACGATGACGCCCGTTTCGGCGATGACAACGAAAACGGCAAGGATGACGAGGACGGCTAGGTTTCTGCCGATATCCTGACCAGATGATTGTCCCACGACAACTCATGCCGGGATAGCAGCGTCAGGCCATCGGCATCAGCCGCCCAGATCGCGCCGCCCCCGTCAGTCAAAGCAAAGCTTGACCCGTCACGCGTGGCCGCCCCGCAAATGTCCGCCCGCCGCAAGGTCGTCAGATGCGCCCCTTCATCATCGTGGATCATCACGACGCCCCCAACCGGAGAGGTGATTGCAATCATATCCGTTGTCGCAGCGATTGATCCCGCATAGCCCTTCATCGCATATGCGTCAGCTTCTGTCGCTGAATGGGTGGTCAGCGGCATATTCGCAGCAGCGATTCCCAGCAGAGCAACAGGCTCTGCCGGATCGCCCTGCCACTGCATCGCGAAGGCGACAGCGCTTGGCAGCAACGCTAGGTGCCGGATCGAGTTCTGCGCAAGCTCGGGACCGAGCGATCTGCTCGAAACCTCTGCCCCCGCTGCATCGAGGATCGTCAGATTGGGCTTCATCCTCTCAAGATTCAACGGCGTGCGATCTTCGGGGTCCGTCTGTATACCGCCATTCGCAATGACGAGATTGCCATCCGACATCAGGCGCAACTCATGCGGACCGATACCCCTGCTGTCCCACTCATCAACCCGGCTGTACCTGTTTCTGACGTCCCAGACACCGATACGTCCGGCAGACCCTTCGGCCACAACCTCGGACGTGTACAGCCGCGTTCCATCGGCCGAAAAAGCGCCATGCCCGTTGAATTGCCTGCCTTCGGGCGGCGACAGGCGGTGCAGGACGCTGCCGTCGCGACAATCGACGACCAACCCGAATGTGCCGGGTCGCCGTGCAAAAGCAACGATCTCAGCCCGGTACGGATGGGCGGCGGCTGCATGACCACGATCAGGAAGCGGGACCGCGAATGTGATATCGCCGTCGGCACCGATTCCGTGCAATGAGTAACTGCCATCCGGTCTTTTCGCGGCGGCGACCCATTCCGGCGCGCCGACGGCAGCCCAGCCGCGCACGGGCAGAATCGCAGCAGCGGCGATGCCTTTTAGCAGCGTCCTTCTGTCAGCCATCAATCGCCATCCGTGGAATTGAACCCCACCCCAATGCCGAGCGTCATACCGATATCCGTTTCGACAGCCAGCTTTGCCGTCAGCACGGCCCGCGCCAACGCCAGGGCACGCTTGCGGCCTTCGGGATCCGCCACTCCGGCGAGGGTCGGATCGTTCATCTCTTGCGCAATCGCAATCGCCTCATCAAATTTTTGCTGAACAGCAGCGGCCTCCGGATGCAGGGCCATGGCTGCATCGCGCAACCCGGTGAGTGACAGTTCAATATTGCGCAAGCTTCGACCCGATGGGCCCGCCTCTGCTGCGTCCGGTCGGGGTTTCTCGGCTGTCCCGATGGGCCTGCCAAGGCGGTTCGTGACAAGATGATCCAGCCCCGTGATGATCTGCGTATATACCGCCTGCTGCGCCTCGGCCGGGGACAGATAGCGGCTGTTGCCCTCTGCACCTGCGCTCGTCAGAAGCTCCTGAAACGAGGGCCATTCGTCAGCGATTTCCTGCGCCGTTCGCGCAAGGTCTGCCGCCGTGGCGCGGCGAAGACGGCATAGCACATCCTCATCACCTTCAAGGTCAGATTCATAAAGCAGCCGCTCTAACCCCGACAGCCCACGAGCCGCGACAGAGACGGTCGCAAAGGCTTCCGGATCGTCGATCACCCCGGAATTGCTGTCGATAAGAGATTGCTGCGCGCGTTGACCCGAAGACTTTTTGTCGGGCCAGAAGCTGATGGCGAATGCCCTGCCCCCTTCCTCAACCGGACCCAGCCGGAAGAAGTCGATCTTCGCCCATTCATCCCATGTGTCCTGATAATGATCGCGCAGCGGTGCGGCAGAGCAGTCCCGCATTGCTGCATCATTCGCAGCCGCCGTCGCGGCGGCAAAATCCCGATAGGCCGGTCCGATGACGTCGCGGGCCACTTCGCCGACATCGGCGTGGGCAATGGTGCCCGCCAAAGCAATCGCCGACGCGACCAACTGGATATGTCTCATGCGCCTTCCCCGGATTGGACAGCTTTGCCGGTCGTATCAGGCAGCTTTCTTGTCGCGATCACGACAGGTGCCGACGACCCTACTTCGCTTTGGCTTCGCAGATTCCCGCGGCGCAGACAAGAATTCAGAGTAAAAAAGGCAGTTATTTGCGTGTGTGAAGATGCGGCTGTCCGGCGCGCAAGATGACGAACCACCGATGGAAAAGTTTCAGCGCCCCCCATGCCACCGTTCATCCCCGGCAGCGAAACAGCCAATAGCAACGAAAAAGGCCGGTGCATACCACCGGCCCTTTTGATTGATATGACAACTAAATCAGTCGTCGGTCAAAACTTCGGAATCGTCTTCCGAGCTTGCGAAGTCCAGCCCATGACTGGCGCGGATCTTGTCTTCGACTTCCATTGCCATGTCGGGATTGTCGCTCAGGAACTGTTTTGCATTTTCACGACCCTGACCGATCCGCTGATCGCCATAGGAATACCAAGAGCCGGATTTTTCGACGACACCAGCCTTCACACCAAGGTCAATCAGTTCTCCCGTTTTGGAAATTCCCTCACCATACATGATGTCAAATTCGACCTGCCGGAAAGGTGGCGCAACCTTGTTCTTCACAACCTTGACGCGCGTGCTGTTGCCGACAACTTCATCGCGATCCTTGATCGAACCAATACGACGAATATCCAGCCGGACAGAAGCGTAGAATTTCAGCGCATTGCCACCCGAGGTTGTTTCCGGACTGCCGAACATCACACCGATCTTCATGCGGATCTGGTTGATGAAGATCACCATACAGTTCGAGCGGCCGATACTGGCAGTCAATTTGCGCATCGCCTGGCTCATCAGGCGGGCCTGTGCGCCGACCTGATGGTCGCCCATATCGCCTTCGATTTCCGATTTCGGCGTCAGCGCAGCAACAGAATCGACCACGACCATGTTGACCGCGCCAGAACGGACCAATGTATCGACAATCTCAAGCGCCTGCTCACCCGTATCGGGCTGAGAGATCAGCAACTCATCCAGATTGACGCCCAGCTTTCGCGCGTAATGTGGATCCAACGCATGTTCCGCGTCGACAAAGGCGCAAACGCCGCCCTTCTTCTGTTCTTCAGCCACTGCGTGCAGCGTCAGCGTGGTCTTACCAGAGCTTTCCGGTCCATAAATTTCGATAATACGTCCCTTGGGCAGGCCACCAATGCCGAGCGCGATGTCCAGACCGAGGGAACCGGTAGATGTCGCCTCAATTTCGGCCACAGGGTTGTCCGCCCCGAGCTTCATGATGGAGCCTTTGCCGAACTGCCGTTCAATTTGCGCAAGCGCGCTGTCGAGAGCCTTTTGCTTGTCGGCCGATCTCTTATCCATGTTCGTATCGCTCATCCTGCCTACTCCAGCTCCTTATGTCAGAACCTCTGTTACTGCTCAATCGGCGCAGGTTCATGTTCTGTTAATGTTCTCATACGCGAATGCTTGCTTTGTGGCAAGCACGTTTGAACAATCGCTAGCAGGAATCGCTTAACCAATGGTTTACAGCGGCGAGTGCACGGCTTAACTGCCCCGACGCTCCAAAGAGGTGACGCATTGCTTATTTTCTGGGAACAACGGCTGGTCTTTCTGGCAACTCCGAAGGCAGGTTCGACCGCAATCGAGGTTGCACTGGAGCCCTTGGCCAGCCTTGCCGTACAACGCCCACCGGAACTGAAACACGTCGATGCCCAACGGTTTCGCAGGCATATCCAGCCTTGGCTGCGTGAAACCGTTGAGGAGGAGTTCACTACTGTCGCTCTGATGCGCGAACCGGTGGAGTGGCTAAGGAGCTGGTATCGTTTCGAGTTGCGGGATGCCGATCAGCCGGCGGAAAAGGGTTTCGAGGATTTCGCACGCCGCTATATCGCAGCGCCGGAATCTGTCACACAGGGGATCGCCACGCAGAGCGCGTTTCTGGGCGGCGCAAAGCCAATGATTGATCGTATCTTCCGCTATGAGGAGATCGAAAAATTCACGCATTTCCTGGATGAAACTCTCGGTTGCGAAATTGTTCTGCCCCGTGTGAATGTCCCGCCAGAGGCGGATGTCAGCCTTCCCCCGGAAATTGAGCAGGACCTGCGGCAGGCGCTGCGGCTGGACGTCGAACTTTACGCCTGCGTCGGCTAGGCTTTGCCTTCAAGCCTTTCGCCTACGCTGGTGATCAGATCGGTCAGGGAAAATGGCTTTTGCAGGAATGTCGCGTTGCTGATCGGGTTCCTGCCATCATCGAACACATCTTCGGTATAGCCGGACATGAATATGACCGGAGTTTCCGGGCGATCTTTCAGCGCGGCGCGCACCCATGCAACACCGTCCATGCCGGGCATCACCACGTCCGACACGAAAAGGTCGATCTGCTTCTGATCATCTGCCAGCAGCGACAAAGCCTCCTCCCCCGATGAAGCCTCGGTGACCCGATAACCACGCATTTTCAACGCTCGGCTTGCAAATGCACGAACGGGTGCCTCATCCTCGACAAGCAGGACATGCTGTTCGGCTTTGGCCTCAAGATTCACCGTTTGCGATACGGCATCATCACAGGATGGCGTCGGCACATCGCCAATATGCGCAGGAAGGTAAACGGTGAAAGTTGTTCCCTGAAGAGGTTGGCTTTCACATAAGATGTATCCGCCGCTCTGCTTAACGATCCCATACGCCGTCGACAGACCAAGGCCGGTACCCTCACCAATCCGCTTGGTGGTGAAAAAAGGCTCAAAAATCTTTGAAATGACATCCGGTTCGATCCCTTTGCCCTGATCTGCGACTGAGATCTTAACGTAGTTGCCTGGCGGAACCGTAAAACGATCATGATGCTCTGGTATATCCACCTGAAAGTTAGACGTGGTGATTTCGATACGCCCCCCGGCAGGCATCGCGTCACGCGCATTTACGACAAGATTTACAATAACTTGTTCAAATTTTCCGCGATCTGCGCGAACGATGTCCAGATTCGGATCGTGCGACTGTCCGAGCACAATTTTTTCACCCACCAACCGGTTAAGCAGGTGAGAGAGGTCCGAGAGCGTTTCGCGAAGGTCCAGATATTGCGGCTTCAATGTCTGCTTGCGTGAGAAAGCCAGCAGATGGCCGACAAGATAGGCGGCGCGGTTCGCATTCTGGCGAATCTGATCCAAGTCGGCGAAATCAGGGTCTCCCTTATCGTGCCTAAGCATCAGCAAATCGCAATGACCGCCGATTGCGGTCAGCAGATTGTTGAAATCATGCGCTATACCACCCGCAAGCTGCCCGACCGCCTGCATTTTCTGGCTTTGCACGAACTGTGCCTCCAACGTTTTCATCGCCTTTGCATCTGACAAAACCGCGATTAGGCCCCCACATTCTTCATCCATCGGATAAAGCGAGACCTGTATGAAGCGATCCTGTCCCGCGCTTTGGGCACGCAGAACCTCCGGCGTCGCCAGAGCGCGGGATTGTGCAACCTCCGCCAACCAATCCGCAAATGGCCTGCCGAGGCCGTCAAAAAGCTCTGAGATATGTGTCCCTGCGACATCTCCCTTGCAGTAGGCAGAGGCGGCGCGATTTGCCTTTTGCACCGTGCCATCATCGCTGAGGCGCAGAATGGCAAAGGGCAATCGGTCATAGTCAAAGAGATCGGCAGCCATGGTGTCTTTACTGTCGTGAAGTAGAAAGGTCAGATGCGCCAGATGCTGGCCCGCACGTTCAGCCCTCATTATGCCGCCGGACGGAAGCGAGAGATCTATCCTGTCGTGGCGAAGCGCACGGAAGACCATGCGCGCTGCCTCCTTTTCTGCGTCCGCAACCTGCCCCGAGAGCAGTTGCGAAAGCGGTCGTCCGATGAAGTCGCCCCACTGTTCTAGGGCCAGCGGCGATTGCGCCATGACAATCTCATCAGAATCAACCGCCCATTCCGCATCGCTCGTCGCAGCAATTGCCGGCCGCAGGTCAGCAAGCTGATCCAATCGGATAAAGCCACGGCGCAAGCGGACAAGGAGCAGCCCGCCACCGACGAAGTACGAGCCGAGCAAGGCCATGGCGCCTATGACTAAAAAGATCGATCCGACAGTTATCCCTGTCCCCGCGGCATGCAGGATGATCTCGACAGCGATCACTGGCAGAACCAGAAACGCGGCGCTCAGACCACGATGATCTGACCAACGTTTTAACAGCTTCGTCATCTCGATTCCCCGCGCCGCTTAACGAAACGGTAGGAATCAGTTCTTAAGAAACAATTAATATTCTTATCAATTGCGCTGCATCAGCGACAGGAAGAAGCCATCCGATCCGCGCGGATTCAGCCATCTTTCACGGGCGATCTCAGAGAAGTCCGGATGATGCAGCAAGAAATTATCAGCCTGCTTTTCGTTCTCTCGCTCAAGAACGGAGCAGGTCATGTAGGCCAAATGTCCGCCCGAACGAACCAGTGGCGCGGTTTCACGCAAAATCTGCGCCTGTGTCTCAATCATGGCCTCCAGATCATCGGATTTCAGCCGCCATTTTGCATCCGGTGTGCGACGCCATGTTCCAGTTCCTGAACACGGCACATCCGCGACGACCATATCATATTTCTTGTCAATTGGTGAGGTCGGCGCAATTTTAATCTCTACGCCCGCGCGACTTGCACGGGCTGGCAGGTCCTTCATGCGATCCGGCGCAATGTCATGCGCCGTCACCTCAATATCCACCCGGGCCGCCAGTGCCAGCGACTTGCCACCACCACCCGCGCAATAGTCCAACACCCGTATTCCTGTGCTCAGCGGCAGCATTTCGCAGGCCAGCTGCGGCGAAAGATCCTGCAGTTCTACCCAGCCTTCCATATATGCCTGCGAACCCGACACCCGCCGCTCGCCCTCGATCACACGAAGGGCAGTCGCAGACTGAGGCGCCTTCTCTGTTTCGATGCCTTGGTGGGCAAGCTGGTCGCGGATCGTCGCAGGGTCGGCTTTGTGCGGATTCACCCGCAGCCATATCGGCGCGCGCGAACGCATCTGATGCGCTGCCGACAACGCATCTTCCTTTAGCGACGCCTGCCATTGGGGCCACAGCCATTCGGGAAGATCGTGCATATTTGTGGCTTCCGCCGCCGGGACGCCGCCCGTGACTTCATCCGCGCTAAGCGTTTCTGGCGCATATCCCTCGCCAGTGAAGATGGTCGCCGGATCTGTCCCATTCGCACGCAGCAAACCGATCATTAACCCACGCCCGTGCAGGCCGCCACCAAGCGCGGCAAGACTGTCGCGACGGCGAAGCGCCTCGAATACCAGGTCACGGATAGCCGCGCGGTCGCCTGAACCGGCAAAACGGCTTTTGCGCGACCACGAAAGAAGCGCCTGCTCTGCCGGTTGGCCCGACAGCACATCGTTCAAAATTCCGATTGCGGCGTTTATGCGTGCAGCAGGTGTCATGGATGGCCCGTTTTCAGCCCGTCGTTCGGGCGTAATCATTTAACTGTCCACCGGGAAAAGGACAATGTCACCTCCGGTAAACGCAGCCGGAAGCTTGATCGCTCGCAAAAGCGCGCTAGGGTTGAGACTCAATCGGCCGACCGAATGATGGTTGCTGCGATTGCGATGGCGGCGGCGAAGTTTCTTACGAACTTGTCCCATAATGCTTCCTTCCATTACAGCGAACGGATCGCACCATCAAATCGTGGGATCAAACACCTAGGGCCACGGTCGCGAAATCAGCAGAGTTCCGGCGGGCAGACGATCCGAGGCCGTGGCGTGATGCAGCGCGGTCGGGATTGAAGTGGCGATTTGGTTGCCATGATCCGAAAAAATATCGACGACCTGCACCTTGCCGAAGCCGATCAGGGCACGCGCATGGTCCAATGCTTGCGCACTTGCCTGATGCGGGATGACCGCGCCGATCTCATCGCGCGACACCCCGGCAGAAGCCATCAATCTCGCAAGAAATCTGGGCAACCTGCGGGCCGCGACGCGAAAGGCTGCCTGACCGTCCATATGAAACAGTGCATCTTGCGGGGCGATGCCCCCGCTACAAGGGGATTGACCCTCGTTCCACCCGCCGCGAGCACAAAGGCATCACGACCCTCGGACCAGGTTTCCATGCGCAGCGCCAGAAGTCCGGGTTCTTTTCCTGACCCTGCCCGTTCATCGGCCCTGCCAAGGACCACCGCAGCGGCGCCGTCACCGAATATCGCCGCCGCCTCTTGCCGCGTCCAGTCAAGGCCGACAGACGCTATGTCCGCCGATACGATCAGCACATGCCTAGCCTAACCCGCTGCGATCTTCAGCGATGCGTGATCCATCGCCGTTACAAATGACAGGGAGGTTGCGCCGATGACATAGGCCGGTATGCCTGTCTCGGTCAGGCCAAGCCGGTGATGAACCAATGTCGCGGTTGCAGGAATAGGCTGCTCTCCTACGCCGCAGGCAGCCAAACAAGATCGACCTGATCCGCTGCGACTCCCGCCGCATCAAGCGCCTGTTGCGCTGCTTCCGCGGCCATGAATGAACTTGTCTCAGACCCCTCGGCCACACCGCGCGCGTGGATGCGATAGCGCGATTCCGTATGGCCGTCCTGCCAGCCGAGCCTCCGGTCAATGCCTTTCGAGGTCACGATCCGCTCTGGACGATAGCAGCCTGTCCCCTCTATCCGGACAGCAACGACGGGGCGGGATGGCCTGCTGATTTTCCTGTGCAGTTCTGATGAAAGATACATGGCAAGCTTTCCTGAACACTGTTCAAGTGTTGAAACTTGACCATTCCGTACTAAAAGGTCACGTTTAAATCCGAACTAAGTTCATCAGACTTTCAGGCAAATATACCCCAGCAAATGACAGTCAATAACCCGGCTTCTTCCGGAAACAAATTTCCGCGCCCTCGACGCTCTCGGAAAGAACTTCGCCAGCAAACGCTCGACATGGCGCGTGAGATCATCCTTGACGAAGGCCCCGAGGCGCTGACGGCGCGAAGGCTTGCAAAAGCCGTCGGATACACCCCCGGCACGATCTATAACCTTTTCGAGAGCCTGCCCGATGTACTGTGGCAAGTGAACAGAACCAATTTCGCCAGAATCGCCGATCTTTTTAATAACTTATCGGGAGATACTCCCCGCGAACGGCTTCGTGCGCTTGCTTCGAACTACCTGGATCTGGTCGAGGCGGAGCCGATGCTGTTCCGCGCCCTGTTTGACGGTCCGCGCCGTTCTGAAAATTTCCCTGAATGGTATCTGGAAGCCATCAATGAACTTCTCGACATGATTGCACAGGAATTGATCGCCACCGCGCCAAGGCTGCCGCCACCCAATGCACGTCAGGAAGCGGCCGCCATGTTCGCAGCCATTCAGGGCCTTGCCGAGCTTCGTGCCTCGCACCGGCTTGATTTACTGACCACCGCCAGTGCAAAGCAACTTGCCGATGTGCTGGTGCTGCGCGTTCTGCGCGATCTGGAAAATCAGCAGGGTTGAGCAGCGGCATTTCTCAGATTCTGACGCCGTGCGAAGATGCCAGGGGCATGTCTGGTGTGCTGCTTCTCGGCTCTGCCCGTTGCGGATCGACCTTGGTGTCCAATATGTTGCGCGCACATCCAGACGTGCTCAGCATTTCAGAGTGCTTCGCGATGATTGGCCCACGGGCGTTTCGGCCCGCAAATTGCGATGTTCCGACCTTCTGGCGGGCCCTGTCTCAGCCGCTTGCAGGAATGTCACGGATCGGAAACCCGGATACCGCACCTGATGAGTTCCTCTAACACCTGACAAAACACCCGCGCCACGACCCTTGGAACTGCCCGCCATTGCTTGCCATCACCCTTCCGCATCTGGAAGATCACCCGGACGCCGCCTTCGATGATCTGCGCCCCATGATTGACGCCCGTGCTTATGGAACGCTGGCTGATCACTATCTTTTCCTGTTCAGGACGCTCGCCGCGCGCAGATCACAGCAGCCAACGGTCTGGGCAGAGCGATCCGGTGGCTCTCTTACAGCAGCCGGGATCCTGTTACGGAGGTTTACGAAGGCGAAGCTCATTGTCCTGCTGCGCTCGGGTGCGGAAACCGCTCTGTCGTTGCGCGACTACGCGCCGGGACGAATGGCTATCTGGTTATGGAAATATGGCTTTGGGCTGATTGATCCTATCTCTCCGACGCGGCACCTTGGGCGTGGAGTTATATGGCCCGTCCTTTCGCGGATGGATCGCGCCCTGCCGCTGAACCGGATACTGAACCGACAGCCGTCACTGAGGGACTGCGGCAGTTTCTGGTCGGCGCTGATGCAACGCGGCGAAGCGGCGCTCCGCAACCACCCTATCACAACGCTGCGCCACGCCGATCTGATGTCCGACCCGGTCGAGACGACGCGACACCTTGGCAATGCCGTCGCAGGGTCGGCGCCAGCCTCCTGGGTCGGTCAGGCCAGCAAACTGCCACAACGCAGGCGGTCGCGCCTTCTGACGCTGTCGCCGCAAGACCTAGACTGCCTTCTTGAAGCCTGCGCCTCCGGCGAGGCAGCCGCCGAACGGCTGTATCGGCGTGGCAAATCTTAACCTGCGGGTTGCGGTTCGGCCTTTGCCTTGCGCCTGCCGAAGATGCGCCTGACGACCAGGAACAGCACCGGGATCAGGAAGATACCGAACACCGTGGCCGCAATCATACCACCCATGACGCCAGAGCCGATGGCATTCTGTGCCCCGGCACCCGCCCCCGTCGCGCGCGCAAGCGGCAGCACACCAAGGATAAAGGCCAGAGAGGTCATGATGATCGGACGCAGACGTTGACGAGAGGCAGACAGCGTCGCATCCAGCACGGACATGCCCTTGCTTTGCTGCTCAACCGCAAATTCCACGATGAGGATCGCGTTCTTCGCTGCCAGACCGATTGTCGCAAGCAGTCCGACCTTGAAGTAGACGTCGTTTGACTGCCCCAACAGCAGCGCACCGGCAAGCGCACCCATCAGGCCGACCGGCACCGCCAGCATGACCGCCAGCGGGATAGACCAGCTTTCATACAGCGCGGCAAGCGAGAGAAACACGACAAGCGCCGAAATCGCGTACAGGAACACCTCTTGCGAACCAGAAAGACGTTCCTGATAGGAAATGCCGCTCCACGCGATGCCATAGCCGCCATCCAGATCCGCCGCAAGCGCTTCGACCGCGTCCATCGCATCACCAGAGCTGACGCCTTCCGCGGGCGACCCCGACAGCGACAAGGCCGCCGTACCACCGTAGCGATCAAGGGAAACAGGCACATCCTCCCAGCTTGTGCTTGTAAAGGCGCCGAACGGTACCATTTCGTTGTCCGCATTGCGCGCGTGCCAGTCCTCGATATCGCCGGGCTGCATCCGGTAGGGTGCATCGCCCTGCACGATGACGGGCTTCAGTTCCGCGCCATATTCGAAGTCATTCACCTCGGTCCCGGAATAGATCGTCGACAGCATTCCGTTGACATCCGTCAGGGTCAGCCCAAATCGCTCTGCCCGCTCTCGGTCGATATTTATGCGCAGCGCTGTTTTCTGCTGATCCTCCGCACCGCGCAGATTGGTCAGTTGCGTGCCCTGCTGACCCGCTGCGACCAGTTGCTGGGCAGCGTTGACAAGTGCGTCGTGACCATTCCCGCCCTGATCGACAAGGTAGGCGCTGAAACCATCGGTATTGCCCATGCCCATGATCGCCGGCGGCTGCATGAAGAAAATCTGCCCGCGCCGGTCGGCCGCGAAAGCCATCGTGGCGCGCATGGCAATTTCAGAGGCGGATTGTCCGTCCAGCGACAGCCGCTCCTCATAGTCGCGCAGTTTCACGAAGATCATCGCGGAATTCTGTGAACTGCCGCCGAAACCGAACCCGAGCGAGCCGAACACCGCCTCGACACCGTCGGATTCGTCGTTGAGCAGATAATCCTCGACATCGGACATGACGGCGTCAGTCTGCGCGGTGGTCGCGCCTGATGGCAGGTTGATCATCGTCATCAAAACGCCCTGATCCTCCTCCGGCAGGAAAGAGGCAGGCAGGCGCTGATACATGAAAACCGCAAGTGCCACGACCACGGCGAGCGCCACGACCCCGGCAAGGGGTACACGCAAAATCCCGCCGAGAATTCGAACATAGCCATTCTGGCTGCGGTCGAAGCCACGATTGAACCAGCGGGCCGGCGCAATCGGTTCTTTTGCCTTCCGACGCAGCATGGACGCGCAAAGCGCAGGGGTAAGCGTCAAAGCGAAAACAGTCGACAGCACCATCGCCGAAATGATGGTGATAGAGAACTGCCGGTAGATGACGCCCGTCGCGCCACCGAAAAATGCCATTGGCAGGAAAACCGCGCAAAGCACCGCGGTGGTCCCGATCAATGCACCCGTGATCTGGCCCATGCTCTCTTCGGTGGCGGTCATGGCGTCAACGCCATCCTCTTCCATGATCCGTTCGACATTCTCGACGACAATGATCGCGTCATCGACCAGAAGGCCGATGGCCAGAACCATCGCGAACATGGTCATCGTGTTGATCGAATATCCTGCGATAGCCAGTATGCCGAAGGTGCCCATCAGCACGACGGGCACAGCCAGCGTCGGGATCAGGGTCGCACGCCAGCTTTGCAGGAAGACCAGCATGACGATGAACACCAGGATGATCGCTTCGGCCAGCGTGTGATAGACCTTTTCGATGGACAGCTCGACAAAGGGTGCCGTGTCATATGGGATCTGGATTGAGACCCCTTCCGGCAATGAACCGGCCAGATCGTCCAGCACCGCACGGACGGCTTCGGCAGTATCCACCGCATTGGCCCCTGTCGCCAGGTTCACCCCGAAGCCGGCCGCCGGTTTGCCATTGAACCGCGCCTCTCCGCCATAGCTTTCCTGTCCGATCTCAATCCGGGCAACATCGCCAAGCCGGACAATCGCGCCGCTGGCTTCGGTCTTCAGCATGATGGCGCGGAATTCATCGACGGAGGTCAACTGGCTTTGTGCCGTGACGTCTGCGGTGAATTGCTGCGCCTCGATAACAGGTTGTTCGCCGATAGAGCCAACCGAGACATTGGTGTTCTGCGCCTGAACCGCAGCGGTGACGTCCGACGGAGTCAGCGCAAACTGGTGCAGCTTCTGCGGGTCCAGCCAGATGCGCATCGCATAGCCGGAACCGAAGCTGCTGACGCCACCCACGCCCTCTGTCCGCTCGACCGAGTCCTGAATCGTGTTGGACATGATGTCTGCAAGCGCGGCTGTATTGCGGCTGCCGTCGTCGCTGACAAGCGCACCTATCATCAGGATAGAAGAGGTTGAGCGTGAAACCGTCACACCCCGCTGCTGGACGGCCGATGGCAACTGCCCCGTTATGCCCGAAACCTTGTTTTGCACGCGGATCTGGGCCTGCTCGCCATCCTCGTCCTGCTCGAACACAACCGAAACGGATGAGCTGCCACGTGACGACGACGAGGTCATGTAGACCATCCCGTCCAGACCCGTCAGCGATTCTTCGATGACAGAGGTAACGCTGTTCTGAACGGCCTCGGCAGAGGCGCCGGTATAGCTTGCGCTGATCCGGACCGTCGGCGGTGCGACCTCTGGATACTGTGACACCGGCAGCGTGTTCATCCCAAGCGCGCCAAGCAAAATCGTGACGATGGCAATGACCCAGGCAAAGACGGGTCTGCGGATAAAGAAACGGGACATTACTGCCCCGCCTCGGCCGATGCGGGATCGGATGCACCGGCTTCGCTGCCGGTCTCTTCAGACACGGCTTCGCCCTGCTCTCCGGCATCGCTGACAACGCCACCGGTTCCCACAGTCGAAGCAACCGCGGTCACCCCCATCCCATCTCGCAGATTGTCGCGATTGTCGACGATCAGCTGGTCGCCGTCCGCCAACCCTTCCGGCACGATCCACGCTGAATCGGTGGAGCCGGTCGGTTGCACGGCCCGTTCCACGGCCTTGCCATCCTCGACCAGATAGACCGACAGCGTGCCATCGGCCTGTGGCGAAGCCGCGACCTGCGGGATAAGCATTGCCTGATGCTCACCGATGGTCAGGCGCGCCGACACGAACATGCCCGGCAGGATCAGACGACGTGGGTTCGCGATCTGAACTCTGACGTTGAACGTTCCGGTGCTGGTCGACACCTGATCACCGACAGAGATCACCTCACCCGATCCGCCGACCGTCTGACCATTCTCAAGGATCAGCGCCACGCCGAGCGAGTCGCCCGGCTGCACGGTCCCGGCCTCGAACATCGAACGCAGGCGAAGCATCCTCGCGCTCGTATCGGCAAGGTCGGCATAGATAGGGTCCAGCCGTGTTACCGTGGCAAGTTCATCGGACTGCCCGCTTGTGACGAGGTCGCCGACCGAAACTTCTGAAACCGATGCCTGCCCCTCGATCGGGCTCGTGATCGTCGTATTGTTCAGGTCGAACTGGGCCGTCCGAAGGCTGGCCTGCGCAACCGCAACGGCGGCTTCGGCCTGCAAAAGCGCTGAACGCGCCGATTCCGCCTCTGCTTCGGAAACACCACGGCCTGCAAGCGCCTCGTAGCGATCAGCGTTTGACTGCGCCTCGTCACGGGCTGCCTCTGCGCTTTGCAGGTTTGCCTCTGCCGAAGCAAGCGCGGCCTCATAGCTGGTTGGATCAATCTGGAACATCTCATCGCCCGGCGCCATTTGCTGATCGGGACTGTAACGGATTTCCTGAACGATACCCTGCACCAGTGGCCGGATCTGCGCGCTTTCACTCGCGACAGCGACGCCAGAAAGATTGAGTGTGACGGGCACATCTTCTGCGCTGAGCGTGATCGTTCCCACTTCCAGCGTCTGCGCCACCGCGCCGGGTGCTGGCTGTGCTGCGGCTTGTGTGGTCGGAATGACCGCCATCGCAAAGGTTGAAAGCAAACAAATACTGGCGGCGCGGATCATATAAGCAACTCCATAAGTTCTCTCAAAAAAATGACCGAAAGGTCCGACCGATCTGATGTGGCCAAATCTGATAAATGTGGCTCTCAAATCCAGAGCCGCTTAACTTTGAATATCCTAACCAATATTGCCCAACGGCTTGCCGCCGCGCTCAGGTTCGCGTGTAATCGCCCCTTTTCAATAATACGGAGGAAAGACATATGCTGACGACAGCAGCAATGAAATTCTGCATGACCGTTCCCGACACGACATAAAACGAACTGTCTCTTTCATGCCTCGGATCTACCGTCGATTCCAGAGCAGGTTGGGACAATTAACAGGCATTGCTTGCAAGATCGGCGGCAAAGCGCCATTTGAAGGGCGCAGTCATACGGACCGATCATGAAGAAAATCGACCTGCCCGAACGACCCGGCTGGCGCGACCGCGCCCAAGAGCTGGGCTTTACCTTCGCCGATATGGGAGGGGAGCCGTATTGGGAAGAAACCTCTGCCTATCACTTCACGCTGGAGGAGGTTGAAAACGATATAGAAGATCCCTGTACCGCGCTGCACGAAATGGTCCGCGAGGCCGTGGTCACAGCCCTTGCCAGCGACGAATGGTTGCAGCGCATGGCGGTTCCCGAAGCGCATTGGGATTTCGTCGCCGACAGCTGGAAAGCGGCCGAGCCTGAACTTTATGGCCGCATGGATCTGGCTTACGATGGTACCGGCGCGGCGAAACTGCTGGAATACAATGCGGATACGCCGACGTCACTTTACGAATCTGCATCCTTTCAGTGGCTCTGGCTGGAAGAACAGCAGCGCCTTGGCGTGTTGTCGCCCGGCACGGATCAATTCAATGCCATCCACGAGGCGCTTGTCGCCCGCATTGCTGAGATCGCAGAGCCGGGCACGGACATCCATTTTGCGGCGGATAAGTCCAATCCAGAAGATTATGCCACGGTGGAGGCGCTCGGCTGGGCTGCGCGCGAAGCCGGTATGGGTGCGCATTTTACAGATCTGGCCGGAATTGGGCTTACAAAGGAAGGTCAGTTTGCCGATGACGAAGACAGGGTGATCGGCACGCTTTTCAAGCTTTACCCGTGGGAAGATATGCTGCGCGACGATTTCGCACAGCATCTTGCCTCTTCCGGGACACGGTTTATCGAACCCGCCTGGAAAGCCGTCGTGTCGAACAAAGCGATCCTGCCGCTTCTCTGGCAGATGTTCCCCGGCCATCCGAACCTTCTGCCAGCCTTTTTCGAGGCCGATGTCGCGGGCGCAATGCGTGGCGAAGCGCCCCCTTCCGGCATCGCCCGTGCGTTTGAGGGTGCGGCGGACATGTTGCGCGCCGGCCATGTCACAAAGCCGATCTTTTCGCGCGAAGGTGCGGGGGTGGTCATCCACCAATCCGGACGCGAGGTTGAGCGGGCACCCGATGACAGCTATGACCATCATGCCCGCATCGTTCAGGCCCTTGCTCCGCTGCCGGAGTTTGGTGGGTTTTACCCCGTCATCGGGGCCTGGATTGTCGGCGAAACCTGTGTCGGTATGGGCATCCGAGAGGACGCCTCTCGCATCACGCATAATCTTTCGCGCTTCAAGCCGCATTACATCGAGGGCTGAATATGACCGCTTCTGCCAAAAAGCCGATCCGCAAACGTTCCCGCCATGTCGCATTGTTTTTGGCCGGAACGGCAGTGATGACACTGGCTGCCTGCGAGGAAGAAAAAACCGACGCCGCCGCCTTCCCTGATCTGGAAAGCTGCGTGGCAGAGGCACGGAACGGATCGTTGTTCTTCACCGAACAGGATTGCCAGACCCAGTTCGCAGCGGCGCAGGAAACCCATCTGGAGACCGCGCCGCGATACGAATCGAAAGAGCTTTGCGAGCAGGAACACGGTGCCGGCAGTTGCGAAACCGATCCCGCCGCGCAAAACCAGTCCGGCGGCGGCTCTATCTTCATGCCGATGCTGATGGGCTACATGATCGGCTCTATGCTGGGCGGCGGGCGCGGGGTCATGTCGCAACCGATGGTGCGCACCGCACAGGGCGGCTTCGCGACACCTGATGGCAAGCAGACATTCGCCAACAATCGCGGCACAGGCAGGGTCGCTGGCTCGACCTTCACCAAGGCACCCTCGACCGTCGGCAAAGCACCGATGACAGCGGCACAGGTCAGCCAACGAGGCGGCTTCGGCGCGTCCTCCACCTCCCGCACCGGATCGCGCAGCTACGGCGGTTGAGCCAGACCAGCGTTGGCATCACAACCGATCTCCGCCTAGCATGCCAGACGTCATCGAACCTTGCAGGTAATAACCGCGCTCACCTGATGGGACAGACAACTGCCTGAACAAAAAAACGGCGCCCGAAGGCGCCGCTTTTCTTAAAACTTCAGCAACGGATCAGACCGCGCCTTTGATGAAGTTCACGGCATCGCCGAAGGTCTGAATGGTTTCGGCGGCGTCGTCAGGAATTTCGATCCCGAACTCTTCTTCGAAGGCCATGACCAGCTCGACCGTGTCGAGGCTGTCTGCACCCAGATCGTCAATGAAAGACGCGGTTTCAACGACCTTGTCCTCATCCACGCCGAGATGCTCGACAACGATTTTTTTCACGCGATCAGCGATATCGCTCATGTCTTATCCTCATGTTCGCGGGCACGTGCCCTAGGTTTGCGGCCATGCCGCGATGCCGGGGTAACCCCCGTGCCTCACAACGGGATATAGCAGTCGAACCCGCCCATGCAACCGCTTTCGCGGCGTTTTCGGCGTGGAAATGCCTGCCACCGTTAACCATTACAGCATCGCCATGCCGCCATTGACGTGCAAAGTCGCGCCAGTGACGTATCCCGATTCGGGGCTGGAAAGGTAAAGCACCGCTGCACCGATATCGTTCGGACTGCCCATCGCGCCTGCGGGTATCTGCGTCAGGATCTTGCCTTTCTGATCGTCGTTCAGCTTTTCCGTCATTGCCGTGGCGATAAAGCCCGGCGCGATGCAATTGACGGTTATGCCACGGCTTGCCACCTCATACGCCAGCGATTTGGACATGCCGACCAGCCCGGCCTTGGCAGCGGCATAGTTGCCCTGTCCCGGATTGCCAGTCGCACCGACGACAGAGGTGATATTGACGATGCGTCCCCACCGCGCCTTCATCATTCCGCGCAGTACGCCACGGCACAGCCGGAAGCTTGACGTCAGGTTCACGTCGATCACCTGGGCCCATTCTTCGTCGGACATGCGCATGAATAGGTTGTCGCGGGTGATTCCGGCATTGTTTACCAGAATATCCACCCCGCCCATCGCCTCGACCGCGGCTTTCGGCAGCGCTTCGACCGCATCCGGATCGCCCAGATTCGCGGTGACGACATGGGCGCGTTCTCCCAGCTTTCCCGCCAGTTCGTTCAGCGGCCCCTCGCGCGTGCCCGACAGTGCAACCGTCGCCCCGGCTGTGTGCAGCGCCTCTGCCACCGCGCCGCCGATGCCGCCCGAAGCACCGGTTATAAGCGCACGTTTCCCTGTCAGATCAAACATATACCTCTCCTGTCTCGAAAGATGCGGCCTCGATCGCCGCCCGGCAGTGAATTTCGACGGTGTCGAAGACTGGTGCAGGCACATTACCCGCATTCAGCAGCAATCCGACCTCTGTGCAGCCAAGGATCACGCAATCCGCCCCCTCTGCCACCAGCTTCGCTGCCGCCTTTTCATAGAACCGACGGCTTTCGTCGCGGACCTCGTCGCGGACCAGTTCGTCGAAAATGATCCGGTGAATTTCTTGCCGTGTATCTGCATCTGGCAGCACGGGCGAAAGGCCCGCAGCCTCCAGCCGGTCGCGGTAAAAACGCCGGTCCATCGTATAGGCCGTAGCGATCAGCCCCGGACGGCGCAGCCCCGCGGCAGAGATCGCGGCAGCCGTCGCATCGGCGATATGGATCAGCGGCAGATCGACCGCAGCGGCAACCTGATCGGCGACCAGATGCATAGTATTCGCCGCGATCAGCAGCAGACCCGCACCGGCAGCCTCCAACCCGCGCGCGGCATCCGCCAGAAGCGCACCCGCACCTTCCCAATCATCATCCTTCTGCATCTGGGCAATCGGTGCAAAGTCCACCGAATGCAGCAATATCCGCGCCGAATGAAGCCCGCCCATTCTTTCCGCCGCCATCCGGTTCAGCGTAGCATAGTAGTGCGCGGTAGATACCCAGGACATGCCACCGAGAATTCCGATAGGCCGCATCAGGCGTCCTTGACGGCGGCGATATCGGCAGGCGTGCCAATCGCGCGTGTTTCGGCTTCTTTGGTGATGCGTTTGATCATACCTGACAACGCCTTTCCGGCACCGATTTCCCAGAATTCGGTGACGCCGGCACCGCTGAGAAATTCAATCGACTCGCGCCAGCGGACCGATCCGGTGACCTGTTCAACCAGCAGAATACGGATCGCGCCCGGCTCAATCACCGGCTCGGCACGGACATTGGCGACAAGCGGAACGGCGGGCGGCTGGATTTCGACAGCGGCAAGTGCGTCGGACATCGCGGCAGCGGCGGGTTGCATCAGGACCGAATGGAACGGTGCCGAGACCGGCAGCATCAGCGCGCGCTTCGCACCGCGTTCCTTGGCCAGGGCCGCCGCACGCTCTACTGCGTCCTTGTGCCCGGAAATCACGACCTGGGCGGGATCGTTGTCATTGGCGGCCTGGCAAACATCTTCGCCTGCGGCCTCCCGTGCGATTTCGTCAACGGCGGCGAAATCCAACCCGAGGATCGCGGCCATCGCGCCAACGCCCACCGGCACCGCATCCTGCATGGCCTGACCCCGCAGACGCAGCAGCCGCGCGGTATCGGCAAGGCTGAACGCCCCGGCAGCACATAGCGCAGAATATTCCCCAAGCGAGTGACCCGCCACATAATCGGCGGCGGAAATATTGATCCCTTCACTTTCAAGCGCGCGGAACGCAGCCATCGATGTCGCCATCAACGCAGGCTGTGCATTGCGCGTCAGAGTCAGCTCCTCGGCCTCGCCTTCCCAGATCAATTTCGAGAGGTTTTCGCCAAGCGCCTCATCTACCTCGCGAAAAACATCCATCGCGACAGGGTAAGCTTCGGCCAGCTCACGTCCCATGCCAATGGTCTGGGCGCCCTGGCCCGGAAAAACGAATGCACGCATGTTCTTGTCACCTTTCGGGTTTTTACCGTCCTAACCCGACGAAAGGAACACGGCAATGTCAAAGGGCGCGGACCGACCGGCCCGCGCCCCCCACAAGACCTGCGCTGCAGGATCAGCCGACCAGTTCGAGGCCGGAGAAGAAGAAGGCGATTTCGCGTGCAGCGGATTCCGGGCTGTCGGAGCCGTGGACCGAATTTTCGCCCTTGGAAACAGCGAATTCCTTGCGGATGGTGCCGTCGGCAGCCTCTGCCGGATCGGTGGCGCCCATGACTTCACGGTTCTTAGCGATGGCGTTGTCACCGGCCAGCACCTGAACCACGACCGGCTCTGACGACATGAACTCGCAGAGTTCAGCGTAGAAAGGACGTTCGCTGTGTTCGGCGTAAAAAGCGCCAGCCTGTGAAGGCGAAAGATGGATGCGCTTGGAGGCGACGACGCGAAGGCCGGCATCTTCGAATTTCGAGATGATCTTGCCGGTCAGGTTGCGCTTGGTGGCGTCGGGTTTGATGATCGAGAGGGTCAGCTCGGTAGCCATTGGATACTCCGTGAAGGTTGGCGCGGCGTGTATCCGCGCGGAAAATCTGCGCGGCTCGTATCACGGGTGCGGAATGTTGAAAAGCCGTATCCGGGGCATCCGGGCGCTGTATTTATTCTGTAAATAACGCGTCCATATTCTGTATATACATTGTCGGGACGCTAGGAATATCCGCCATTTTCCTGCCGTGCCTTTGATTCCCAGATCCCGGTCAAAAATAATCACGACATCATCAGAAAGAAGAAAACTTCGCGAATAATCATCCAGCAATGCCGTATAGGCGCAATTCTTCTGTCAGGCTTCGGGATGTTCCGCGTCTTCCAGCTCGGCGGCAAAGCCGCTCGCAAGCGCATGGGCGGCCATAATATCGTAATCAACAAAGCTATCGCGCAAGGACAGAGGGTTCTGACGATAGTAACTGCTGGTCAGGCTTGCCGGATCAGCTTCGACGCGAATGAACTCCAGCACATCTGCCAGTTTCGCAGGATCGTTCAGGTCCCGATAATCCAGAGCCATGTTCCTGCGGGGCCTTTTTGCTTTCAGGTCCGCGAAATGGTCACGAAGCTGACGGTCGAGCTTGACGGTCAGGTCGAACAGCTTGGGGTCGAAGCGGACCACGGCGTTGTCCCCGGGTGCGGCATCCGGTTGAAATTTCGTATAGCTGCCGGTGTCTAACGCACGCTGCAGCGACAGGTATTTGCGGATGGGGTTGCGGAAAAGGAATATCTTCTGCCAGTGGCGCGAACGCAGCGTCTGCTTGCCGATCCCACGCGCATAGATCCGGTCGAGGAATTCCTTGAACCCGAATACAGGCTTTTCACAATGCGCCATGAGCAGGGCAAGATAGCCATGCGGATCGGCATCGCGCAGGGCGGTATCGGAGCGGGCAAAGCCGACCTGCCGGCGCAGCCAGGGCGGCAATTCGACCGCGTTGGGTTTGAACAGCTCACCCAGACAGGTGACATCGGGTGCGCTGCCCAGCAGTGATGCAAGGTGGTAAGAGCCGCTGCGCGGTTGCGTCACGATCATGAAGCGGGCGCGATGGCCGGATTTGCCGAATTCGAACGGAGCATCATCGTTCATGCTGGCGGCTGCGCCTCAACTTATGGATTCCAGCCGGTGATAGGCGTCGAGGGGCATTGACGCAACCGGGCGGCTGCGTCATGGCAGCGCCTATGCTGCGTATTGACGACATATCCTATTCCATCGCGGGCCGCCCGCTGTTCGAAAATGCCTCTGCCACGATCCCCGAGGGCCATAAGGTCGGGCTGGTCGGGCCGAACGGGGCCGGCAAGACGACTCTGTTCAAGCTGATCCGGGGTGAACTGGGGCTGGATGGCGGGGCGATCAGCCTGCCGCCGCGTGCGAAAATCGGCGGCGTGGCGCAGGAAGCGCCGGGGACAGACCGCTCGGTGCTGGACACGGTTCTGGATGCGGATACCGAACGGGCCGCGCTGATGGCAGAGGCCGAGGCTGCGACCGATCCGGCGCGCATTGCAGACGTCCAGATGCGGCTGGCCGATATTGATGCGTGGTCGGCAGAGGCGCGGGCCTCGACCATCCTGAAAGGGCTTGGCTTCAGCGATGCCGATCAGCAGCGTCCAAGCGCGGATTTCTCTGGCGGCTGGCGGATGCGGATTGCATTGGCAGGCGTGCTGTTCGCGCAGCCTGACCTGCTGCTGCTGGACGAGCCGACGAACTATCTGGATCTGGAAGGGGCGCTGTGGCTGGAAAGCTATCTGGCGCGCTATCCCTATACCGTCATTGTGATCAGCCATGACCGCGGCCTGCTGAACCGCGCCGTCGGCCATATCCTGCATTTGGAGGAGCGGCGGCTGAATCTGTACACGGGCGGCTACGATACCTTTGCCAAGACGCGGGCGGAACGCCGTGCGGTGCAGGCAGCGCAGGCCAAGAAACAGGATGCGCGGCGGGCGCATCTGCAAAGTTTCGTGGACCGCTTCCGCGCCAAGGCCAGCAAGGCCAAGCAGGCACAGGCCCGCATCAAGATGATCGAGAAGATGGAGCCGATCACCGCGCCGGAAGAGGCCAAGTTCCACCGCTTCACCTTCCCCGCACCAGAGGCCCTGTCGCCGCCGATCATCGCGATGGAGGGTGTCAGCGTCGGATATGGCGAGCGCGCCGTGCTGCGGGGCCTGAACCTGCGGATTGATCAGGACGACCGGATCGCGCTTCTGGGCCGCAACGGTCAGGGCAAATCGACACTGTCGAAGCTGCTGGCGGAAAAGCTGGTGCCGATGGACGGGCAGATCACACGCTCGGGCAAGTTGCGGGTGGGTTATTTCGCGCAGCATCAGGTGGATGAGCTGGTGCTGGGGGAAACGCCGCTGGATCATATCCGGCGCCTGCGTCCCGATGAGGCGCCTCCAAAGCTGCGGGCGCGGCTGGCGGGATTCGGGCTGATGGAGGCGCAGGCCGAAACGCAGGTCGGGCGGCTGTCGGGCGGGCAGAAGGCGCGCCTGTCGCTGCTGATCGCCACCATCGACGCCCCGCATATCCTGATCCTCGACGAACCGACGAACCATCTGGATATCGAAAGCCGCGAAGCTTTGACCGAGGCACTCAACGATTATACCGGCGCGGTGGTGCTGGTCAGTCACGACATGCACCTGCTGTCGCTGGTGGCCGAACGGCTGTGGCTGGTCGATCAGGGCGGCGTCACGCCTTGGCAGGGCGATCTTGACGATTACCGCGCCATGCTGCTGGCATCGCCCGAGGACAAACCGGCCAGGCCCGCCCCTGCCCCAAAACCCAAACGCGCCAGCCGCGATGAAATCCTGGAGCTGCGGGCCGAAGTTCGCAAATCCGAGGCGCGGGTCGAAAAGCTGACCGAGATGCTGGACAAGATCAGCGAGAAAATGGCCGATCCCGACCTCTATGATAAGCCCGTCGAGGTCGAAAAATGGGGGCGCAAACATGCCGAAGCCTCTGACGCAATGGTCCGTGCAGAAGCGCTGTGGATGGAGGCGTTGGAACGTTTGGAACAGGCCGAGCGCGGCTGATTTCCGCCTACCGTCAAATGCATGTGGCCATAGAGTCACGGACACATCACAGTCATGTGTAAAACCCGTGAGCCATGCTTGATTTCATTTGGCTTGGTTGGCATGGCAACATTCTGAAGCCACCGAGCAAATTCATTCTCAGGACCCGCATATGAAAATCACCCTTCCGCTGATCGTCGCCGCCGCTTTCGCCGCAACTTCGCCGGTCTATGCGCAGGATCTAGCGGGTCAGAGCGTTTCCGTCGATGTGGGCGTGGGCGCATCTTACAAGCCGACCTATCCGGGATCCGACGAGCATGAGACCTCTCCTTGGCTGATCTTTCGCAACCTGAAGATCGGCGATGGCAGCGGGCGTGACCGTGATGGTTTTTCGATCACCCCAAGCTTCGACATGATCGGGCCGCGTGACCGCGACGACGATGACCGCCTGACCGGTGTGCATGAAATCGACCGCGCCTATGAACTGGGCGCGAAGGTGACTTATCGCGCCGGCCCGGTGCAGGCCTATGGCACGCTGCGCAAGGGTTTCGGCGGCCATGACGGGCTGACGGGTGACATTGGCGCGAAATACCGCCTGGACACGAATGACAAGTTTACGCTCTGGGCTGGCCTGTCGGCTGGCTATGGCGATGACGAGTTCAACGAAACCTATTTCGGCATAACGGATGAGGACGCCGCGCGCACGAATTATAACGCCTACACACCGGGCGGCGGGTTCAATACGGCCTCTGCCTCGCTGGAGGGGCGCTATCACCTGACGCCGAATACCTCGATCCTTGGTGAGGTGAGATATTCGCGAATCATCGGCGATGCGGCTGACAGCCCGATCGTGCTGGATGAGGTGCAGCCTTCGGTTCGTCTGGGCATCGTGCGGACGCTGAATTTCGGCTTCTGATCCGATCCGTAGATAATTGAGTTCGGGGGCGGCGGGACCGCCCCTTTTTCATGCGAAAATGGACTTAGCGCGCCTGCCCAACCGCCAATAGCGCCGCAAGAAGCCAGACGAGCGCGAGGGACGGCATCATCGCTATGGCGCCCGCAAGCGGCCAGACCTTGCCCGTATCAAGCAGCACGATCAGCCAGATCGAGGCAGGCAGCATCAGCAGCAGACCGGGAAGCGTGCCGGGTTGAATGCGGCGCGACCAGAGCGAGGCTGCGGCCTGGGCCAACGCATTGGCGGCGAGCGCCCCCGCTGCCATCGCGCCAAGTTCGGGCACTGACATGGCAAGCGACAAAAAGAGCAAGGCGGGCACGGCCAAGCTGACGATCATCATTGCGATCCGTCGGATGCGATGCACGGTTTGTTTGTCATCACGCCTGAGGAATGGCGGAACCGGGGGGCCGCCGCCGCGAAGCTCGGCAAAGTTCTGGAGAAGAAAAGCTGCGCTCAGGACCAGTGCCGCCAGAAGCGTCATCAGCCAGACACGCCGCGCAGAAGCTTTTGTCGTGCGGGTGGGATGGCGGCGATTTCCAGTCCGGTGAAAACGTGGATCGTGCCAAGTTGGTCATCCACGACCGCATGATCGCTGACCCAGCCGCCCATGATCAGGTAGCTGCGCAGCAACGGCGGCAGCCCCGCCTGTGCGCGGCGCAGGTCGGGCTTTTTGCGGCGAAGGGCACTGGCGAATCTGAAGACCTTGGGCGCTTTGACACGCGGCAGCCAGCGGCGCGGGGCAAGGTGACGTTCTTTCAGAAGCGCGAAAGCATCGGCATAGCCGTTGGTTTCGGTGCCCATGAAAGAAGAGCAACCGAACAGAAGCTGGATTTTGTTATCGTCGACAAAGCGCGTCATCGCACCCCATGCGACGCGCAGGATGTCAGGATCCGAATGCTGAGGATGGATGCAGAAGCGGCCCATTTCGACCATCGGGCCGGAAAAATCACGCAGCTTTCGCAGGTCATAGAAGCCCGCGGAGTAGCTGTTTTCGATCTCTGATCCGTCGGCCAGCAGCATGAAACGAAAGGTCGCCAGAAGCTGCCCGGTTTTCTGATCCTCGATCAGGACATGTCTGCAGGCCGCGTCATATTCGTCAGCATCGAGCGAGGTGGTATCCTCTGCCACGGCACGGGCTCCGATAAAGGCCAGCCAACGCAGGCGCTGCGCGGCCATCAGGTCATCGCCGTTCCGGGCAAGGCGGGCGATGTAGCGCCCCTTCCTGAGCATCATATCCATAACTCCGCCGCCGCAATCTTGTCAGTTTTCGCCATAATCCTATCTTGTAACGATGACGCAACAGGAGAGTTCAATGCCGAAGGTTCAGAAAACCGATGCCGAATGGCGCGCACAGCTGAGCGATGAGGAATATTTCGTGACGCGGCAGGCCGGAACAGAGCGTCCCTTTTCCCATCAGGGCTTCCCGGAGGGCGAAGGTTATTTCGCCTGCGTCTGTTGCGGTGCCCCGCTGTTCACGCAGAATGCCAAATTCGAAAGCCATTGCGGCTGGCCCAGCTTTTCCGCACCGGGCGGCGAGATCGACGAGCATGTCGATGAAAGCCACGGCATGCGCCGGACCGAGGTGCGCTGCCATGAATGCGACGCGCATCTGGGCCATGTCTTCCCTGATGGGCCACCGCCGACCGGTCTGCGCTATTGCATCAACGGGGTGGCGATCCGGTTCGTGCCTGAAGCGGCATGAGCCTGCGGCCCCGGGGGCGCTGCCCCCGGACCCCCGAGGTATTTGTGCACCAAAGACGATCAGGAAGCACGCGGGCCTGAACCTTGGACGTGCGTGGTTGTGCGGACCGCGCTAGCATGTCCCGACACGGGGGAGTATGCCGGATGGCTGAACATTACGAGGCGAAGCATCATCACTCCGAGCGTGAAGATACCAGTCTGGATGCGTCCGCAGAGGACAAGCAGGACGCGGCCGACAACCACAGCCTGAGCCCGGTATCGGTTTATATCGTCGTGCATGAAGAGGGCATGGAGGAGTTGCGCCGTCCCGCCAAGTCGCTTTGGTGGTCCGGTGTCGCGGCGGGGATCGCCATTTCGGCATCGGTGCTGGCGGAGGGGATCCTGCACACGATTTTTCTGGATCATCCTTACCGCGTGGCAATCGAAAATCTGGGATATACGGTTGGCTTCGTGCTGGTGATCCTCGGGCGGTTGCAACTGTTTACCGAGAATACCATCACCGCGATTCTGCCGCTGCTGTCGCGGCCCAGCCGGGAGATGGCGTGGTGCACAGCGCGGCTGTGGGCGATCGTGTTCCTTGCCAATATGGCGGGCACTTTGGGTGCCGCGATGATGACGCTCTGGGTTCGGACGGTTCCGCCAGATTACGCGGAAGGGATGATGGCAATTTCCGCCCATTATGGCGAGTTGAGTGCCTGGGATGCCTTTGTGCGTGGCACGCCTGCGGGGTTCTTTGTGGCGGCAATCGTGTGGATGTTGCCCTCGGCGCGGGCATCGGCGATTTTTGTCATCATGATGTTCACCTATCTTATCGCGATGGGCGACTTCACGCATGTGATTGCCGGTTCAACCGAGTTGTTCCTGTTGCTGCTGGATGGGCAGCTTGGCATGGGCCATGCATTGGCGCTGCTGTTTGTGACGCTGGCGGGTAATATTGTGGGCGGCACAGGGCTGTTTGCCGTGCTGGCCTATGGCCAGGTGGCCGATGAGCTGGACGATGAGGCGCAAGCGGCCGATCAGCCCTGATCGGCCTGCGGCTGGTGATCATCGGGCAGTTCGTCGCCAAGCACGCCTTCGATATAGAGCCGCTGAACGAGGATCATGGCGACAACCATCAGCGGTGCCGCGACAAGGATACCCGGCAAGCCGAACAGCACGCCGAAACCGATCACACCGAAGATCGTCATGACCGGCGGCAACCCGGCCGCGCGACGCTGGATGAGTGGCATGATGACATTGCCCTCCACCTGCTGGATCGCGATGAACAGGAGCAGCACATAGAAGGCATCACGTGGCCCCTGCGTCAGCGAGAACAGCACTGCCGGGATACCGGCAAGAAACGGGCCGATAAAGGGGATCGCGTTGGTCAGACCGGCGATGATGCCCAGCACAAGTGCGAGCGGAATGCCCAGCAGCCATAGCCCCAGGCCGGTCATCGCGGCGACGATCAGCATGTCTATGGATTGTCCGGCGAGCCAGCTCCACAATTTGTCGCCGATCTCTCGCATGATGTCATGGGCTTCATCGCGGTGGCCAATCGGGACCAGACGCAGGACACCGTCAATATAGGGCTTTGGATGCAAGGCCAGGAAGATCGCGGTGATACAGACCAGAACGAGATTGGCGACGCCGCCGATGACAGCATTTACCGTGCCGCGGACGACGCCGAAGATGCCGGTGAAGGATTCCGCAGTGGCGCGCATCCCGCCACCTGTCTGCCCGCTGCGCTGATCCGGTGGCGTCGCCCCGCCTTCGGTCGTTCGCTCAAAGAGAAAATTGCCGATGGCAGAGCTGTTGATCCAGTCGGTGACCTGCTGCCAGGCCTCTGGGATGGCGGCGAAAAGCTGACGCATCTGCTGGGTGATCTGCGGACCGGCATTGATGATCAGCAGAATGACAGCCAGAAGGACGATACCGATCACCAGAAAGACCGATATGTTCCGCGAAATTTTCAGGTAGCGCGTCACATAGCCCGCCGTCTTGTGCAGCGCGATGGCAAGCAGGATGGCCGCGAAACCCATCAGCAGAACGAATGACAGCTTCCAGATCACGACGAATGTGATTGCCACGGCAAAAGTCGTCAGGATCGTCGGCAGCGGCACGGGGCGCCGGGAAACAGTCAGACTGGCCGAGGGATCGTGGGCCTCGATGGGTTCGCGGGCGTCAGGCACTTCATCCTCCGGGCAAATGGATGGGACGAGCTTGTCCGGTTTTCAGCCTTTGCGAAAGCCCACGATCACGCCCCTAGTCCCCTCCCAACACACCTGCCGGGTTAAAGTTGCCGATATTGCCGAGAAGCTGACGAATCAGGCTGATCGAGGTCACGTTCGAATCGGTCACGCGGCGTGACAGCACGACGACGCGCCCCTGTTCCAAACCGAAACGTTCGATATTAGAGACGGTGCCATCGGGCATGAAATGAACAGCGACCACCTGACGGTCGACTTCCTGCGGCCGCAGCGCACCGAAGTGACGCCAGCGTGAGCCGACATAATACCATGACGATCCGGCCAGCAGACCCTGCGATCCGGGCCTGCCAATCATGCTTTCAAGCTCAAACTGGCTCGTCTGACCGACCTGAACGAGCGCCAGATCGGTTTCGGGCGGGACATAGCCGTGATGGCGATAAACCGGCGCACAGCCGGCGGCAAAAATCGTCAGCGCAAAAACAACGATGCGGATCGATAACATATGTGGTCTTTCCCGCCAGATGCACGGCCCCGGTTGACGCCGCCTGAACGGCTTAGCAAACTCGGCCGGTGCGCTCAAGAAGTTCACGGTCTAGTGTCAGGAATCCATTCGGAAAGGCTTATGTCGGAAGGCAGTCCCATACCCCAGAGACTTCGCGTCGCGCATCTGTCGCCCAGTCGCGACAATGAATTCGATATTGATCCTGATGCTGCGGCGCGCGACCGCATTGCGGCCCGGATGGATCTGATCGCCCTGCCTCAGTTGCGCTTCACCGGCAATGTCCGCGCGTCGGGTGCAGATGACTGGGCGCTGTCAGGCAAGCTGGTGGCGAAGGTCGTGCAGCCCTGCGCGATTACGCTCGATCCGGTTGAGACGGACATTTCCGAAGATGTTTCGCTGATCTTTTCACACCATGTGAGTTCCCCTGATGAGGAGGAGGTCGAGATGGGCGATGAAAGCCTGGAGCCGCTTGGCCAGTGGATTCAGCTTGGCGATATCGCGTTGGAGGCGTTGGCCCTTGCCCTGCCCGTACGGCCGATCGCGCCGGGGGCCGAGATGCCGGAAGAAGCGACCGACGATGACGGTGCCGATGAAGAAGAATCGCGCAAGCCCTTTGCGGGGCTGGCCGATCTGATGAAGGGCAGCAAGGAATAGAGGTTTCCGTCAGGGCTTGAAGGGCGCCATGCCCGCCCGCGCCAGTTCATCGGCGCGTTCGTTTTCCGGGTGGCCGGCATGGCCCTTGATCCATTCCCAGGTCACATTGTGGCGGGCCTGAGCCGCATCAAGCCGCTGCCACAGGTCGACATTCTTCACCGGCTTTTTGTCAGCGGTTTTCCAGCCATTCCGCTTCCAGCCATGAATCCAGTTGGTGACGCCGTTCTTTACATAGGCCGAATCGGTGGTGATGGTGATCGCCGAGGCCCGCGTCAGGGTTTCAAGCGCCGTGATGGCGGCCATCAGTTCCATGCGGTTATTGGTGGTGTCGGCCTCGCCCCCGGACAGCTCGCGTTCCTTGGCGATGTCGCTGCCCTTCATGGCGCGCATCAGAACACCCCAGCCTCCGGGGCCGGGATTGCCGGAGCAGGCCCCGTCGGTCCATGCGTAAAGTTCGTTCATGCGCGGGCTTCTAGACGATGCCCGCGCCGGGGGGAAGCGGTCAGGCGCGCTCTGTCGCGAGTTTCAGGCCGAGAAGCGCGAAGCTTGCCGCGAAGGCGCGGCGCAGCCAGTTCATTGCCGTTTCGCTGGCCAGCACCCGCTGGCGACCGGTCGCGGCAAGCGCGACATAGCCCATGAAAACCGCGAAGGTCATGCCCGTGAAGCCTGCGCCCAGTTGCAGCAGCATCCACGTTCCCGCCCCTTCCGGCATGAATTGCGGGATGAAGGCCATGAAGAACAAGGGCAGCTTCGGATTCAGGATGTTCAGAAGGACGCCGCGGCGAATCAGTTGGGCGGCTGGTGCGGGCTCTGCCGGGCGGACGGACAGGCCTCCGTGGTCGCGCAGGACCGCCCATGCCATCCACAGCAGGTATGCAACCCCGGCGAATTTGATGATCTGAAACAGGATCGCACTTGTGTGCAGGACCGCCGCAAGACCCGCCATGGCGACGACCATATGGATCACGGTGGCAATCGTGCAGCCGGTGGCGGCCCAGAAACCCGCGCGAAACCCGCCGCCGAGCGTGGTCGAAAGCGTATAAACGACGCCGATACCGGGTGCGAGGCACACGATGAAGGCGGTCAGCAGATAATCCCAACTCATTCAAGCAATCCCTTATATCCTGGCAGCGCGGAAATACGCGCGATCCAGCGATTGATGCCCGGAAAGCGGCTCATGTCAAATCCGCCGCGTTCGCCTGCAGTATGGGTGTATGCGTAAAGGCAGATATCGGCGAGGCTTATGGCCCCGCCCGCCAACCAGTCATGGTCGGACAGCCGGTCTTCCATCACCTGCAAGATCTCGTGGCCACGGTCCAGCAATTCCGAAAGGCGTTCCGGGGTGGCAAGGTGGCGACGGCGTGGATAGTGCTGAATGCCGGCGCGCACTGCGATCACCCCCTCATGCGCGTTCTGTTCCCAGAACATCCACGCAAGCATTTCCGCGTGATCGAACGGGTCGGCGGGAACAAATTCTGTCCCGCGGCCCAGAAAATGCAGAATTGCGTTGGATTCGGGCAAAAGTCGACCGTCATCCAGCTCAAGTACTGGGGCCTTGCCAAAGGGCAGGCGTCCGGTCTGCTTGGCATCCGCCAGAGCGGGTGAATCATCCTCGACAGAAACAATATGCGCATCACGCCCCAGCAGCGCGAGCAGCAGCCTCACCTTAAAGGAGTTGCCGGAAGACGGCATGGAATAGAGCTTCATCTTTCCCTCATCACAAAAACGAGGGCGATAAGGCCCGATCAGGCGGATTCACGCAAGACGCGCGGCACCTTGAACTCGACATTTTCCTGCGCGGTTTCGACAATCTCGACCGTCACATCGAACCGGGCGCGGAAGGCGTCGATGACTTCGTTGATCAGCACTTCAGGTGCACTGGCGCCGGCTGTCACACCAACGGCGCGGATGCCCTGCATCGCACGCCAGTCGATTTCATTCGCACGCATCACAAGCTGCGAATAATCGCAACCGGCGGCCTTTCCGACCTCGACCAGACGGCGCGAATTGGAACTGTTCGGCGCGCCGATCACGAGAAGAGCGTCGATCCTGGGCGCGACCGCCTTGACCGCGGCCTGCCTGTTGGTGGTGGCGTAGCAGATATCCTCTTTCGCTGGGCCGATAATGGCCGGGAAGCGTGCCTGAAGTGCGGCGACGATGGCGGCGGTATCATCGACCGAAAGGGTGGTCTGCGTGATAAAGGCCAATTGATCCGGGTCGCGCGGGGTGATCGCGGCGACATCTTCGACGGTTTCGACCAGCAGAACCTCTCCAGCCGGCAGCTGGCCCATCGTGCCCAACACCTCAGGGTGGCCGGCATGGCCGATCATCACCATCTGCAGGCCGGCGGCGTGGTGACGCTCGGCCTCTACATGGACCTTGCTGACCAGCGGACAGGTGGCATCGACAAAGACCATCTCGCGCCGCCGCGCCTCGGCAGGGACAGCCTTCGGCACGCCATGGGCCGAGAAGATCACCGGGCGGTCGTCGGGGCATTCGTCCAACTCCTCGACAAAGACCGCGCCCTTTTCGCGCAGCCCGTCGACGACGAATTTATTATGCACGATCTCGTGACGCACATAGACCGGCGCACCCCATTTCTGCAGCGCCATTTCGACGATCTTGATGGCGCGGTCTACGCCCGCGCAGAAACCGCGCGGCGCGGCGAGGTATAGCGTCAGAGGGGGCTTTGTCTGGTCCATGCCTGCGACGTAACCCGCCGGGCCGGGAAAATCCAGTGGACCCGAAGCCTGCGCCGCGCGTTGTGAAAACAAGCCGAACCGTCTGAAAAGGAGATTCGAGATGAGATTTTTGCTGAGCACCGCTGTCGCGCTGATCGCGGCCCCTGCTTTGGCCGATCCCGTACCTCAGGGCGCCGCGAATACCGATTTTCAGCCCGCATTCGAAGGGCAGACCCGCGCCAAGGCGATGAACAGCGGCGTGACGCTGCAGGTCGAGCCCGTGATCGAGGGACTGGAGCATCCCTGGGCGGTGGAACTGCTGCCCGAAAACGCCGCGTTGATCACCGAACGTCCGGGACGGCTGAAATACTATTCCGGCGGCAGCGTGACCGATGTGACCGGCATCCCCGAGGTGGATGAGCGCGGACAGGGCGGGTTGCTGGATGTGGCGCTGTCGCCTGATTTCGCGGAAAGCCGGGTGATTTTCCTGTCCTATGCCGAGCCGCGCGATGGCGGCAATGGCACCACCGTCGCCCGGATGGTGCTGGCAGAGGATGGCGCGTCCGTCAGTGATGTGCAGGTGATCTTCCGCCAGACGCCGACCTATGACGGCGACAAGCACTATGGCAGCCGGATCGTACCTGCGGGAGATGGATCCCTGTTTGTGACGCTGGGAGAGCGGTCCGACACGCCGATCCGCGACTCTGCGCAGGAGATGGACAACCATCTGGGCAAGCTGGTTCGCATCATGCCGGATGGTTCTGTCCCGTCCGACAATCCCTTTGTTGGCAGCGAGGGTGTGCAGCCAGAAATCTATGCAAGTGGTCTGCGCAATGTGCAGGCGGCGACGCTGGACGGCTCGGGCCAGCTTTGGACGATTGAACATGGCCCGCGTGGTGGGGATGAATTGAACAAGCCGGAAGCCGGGCTGAATTACGGCTGGCCGGTGATCTCTTACGGGATCGACTATGGCGGCGGGCCGATCAATGGCGGAATCGCCGTGCAGGACGGGATGGAGCAGCCAGTCTATTACTGGGATCCCGTGATCGCTCCGTCAGGTGCAGATTTCTATGAAGGCAGCCTGTTTGGCGACTGGCAGGGTGATCTGCTGATCGGCGCAATGAGCCCGCCGGGCCTGGTCCGCCTGTCGCTTGAAGGCGAGCGCGTTACGGGCGAAGAGCGGTTTGACCCCGGCATCGGGCGTATCCGTGACGTGAAGGTCGCGGGTGATGGCACGATCTGGGTCGTCACGGATGAGGATGATGGCGGGCTTTATCGGCTTTCACCCGAAGCCTAGGACCCGGATGAATTGACGAAAGGCGCCCGCCGGGCCTCCTCATTCAGCCTGCCCCTGCGTTTGCCGCAGGGGTAATTTTCAGGTTTCTCGCACCGGCTCCGGCTGCGCCAGTTCGCGCGGTGGAGCAGACACTTCTCTCGGTGGGCGCCCGATGACATCGCGCAATGCGTCCAGTTCGATGAAGTTGTCGGCCTGGCGACGCAGTTCGTCGGCTATCATCGGAGGCTGGCTGCGAGTTGTCGAAACAACGGAAACGCGCACGCCCTGACGTTGCAGGGCCTCAACCAGTGGGCGGAAATCGCCATCGCCGGAAAACAGGACCGCGTGATCCATGCGTTGCGCAAGCTCCATAGCATCGACGGTAAGCTCGATATCCATGTTGCCTTTTATTTTCCGACGCCCGACAGCGTCGGTATATTCTTTCGCCGATTTGGTGACCAAGGCGTAGCCGTTATATTGCAGCCAATCTACCAGAGGTCGTATCGGAGAATATTCTTCATTCTCCAGCAGTGCGGTGTAGTAATATGCCCTAAGCAACTTTCCGCGGCGTTCAAATTCCTGCCGCAACAACTTGTAGTCGATATCGAAGCCCAGGGACTTCGCCGCCGCATATAGATTCGCACCATCTATAAACAGGGCGAGGCGATCATCCTTATAGAACACGTAGTCTCCCTCGACACTCCTCGACAGGGGTGTCAAAATGTAATTGCAAGCACTGGAAACGATTGCCGAAACCAGAATGTCGTTAAATTTAGCCCTGATAGGCCTTGGCGCAAACTTGTCTTCTTCGGCAGGTTCTCCGGCTCACTCATTACGATTCGCGCTACGGTTGATTAGCAGGGAAGCGGGCCTGACGCTAGCGTCGGTGTCAAAAATTTACCTAACGGCAGCTTTTCCCGCCGGCAGCGGGCCGGACTATGCGAATGCCTGCGCGGCGCTGCGCACTTCCCTTTCCCCGGACGAAGTGCTTGGCGTGCTGCATCGCATCGAGGCGGAGATGGGCCGGCACCGTGACGGCACGCGATGGGGCGCGAGACCGATTGATATCGACCTGCTGGCGATGGGCGACACGATAGCGCCGGATGCTGCCGTTCATGACGGGTGGCGGACATTGCCGCTTGAAAAGCAAATGCAGACCGCGCCCGACCGGCTGGTTTTGCCGCATCCGCGGCTTCAGGACCGCGCATTCGTGCTGATACCGCTGTCGGACATTGCCGGGGGCTGGCGTCACCCGCGCACCGGCCTGACGGTCCATCAGATGCTGGAAAGGCTGCCCACCGGGGATCGCGCCGGAATACGGGTTTTGCTTGACATTTCGCCCGACGTTGACCAAGTAACCGGTTCCGCCCTTTCTGATTCGAACCGATAGGTGATTCATGGCCCGCGTGACCGTCGAAGACTGCGTTGATAAAGTTCCGAACCGCTTCGACCTTGTAATGCTTGCGTCGCATCGTGCCCGCGAAATCGCAACCGGCAGCCCGCTGAGCGTTGAGCGTGACAATGACAAGAATCCTGTCGTTGCCCTGCGTGAGATCGCCGATGAAACCCAGCAGATCGACGATCTGCGCGAACGGATGATCGAATCCAGCCAGACCCAGATCGAGGTCGATGAGCCGGAAGAAGATGCCATGGCGCTTCTGCTTGGGGCCGAGGTTGACCGTCCGAAGCCCGCCGATGAAGAATCGGAAGAGAAAATGCTTCGCATGATGCTGGAAGCGAACGAGCGCGGCTGAGCGGGGAGCGGGGCTTCGATTGGATAAGTTCGACGTCGAAGACCTTCTTGCGCTGATCCGAAATTACAATCCGCGCACAGATGAAGACCTGATCCGCCGGTCGTTTGAATACGGCCAGCGGATGCACGAGGGCCAGTTCCGCCATTCCGGAGAGCCCTATTTCACCCATCCCATCGCCGTTGCCGCCATCCTCACCGAAATGCGGCTGGATGATGCGACGCTGGTAACGGCACTTCTGCACGACACGATCGAGGATACGCGCTCTACCTGGACAGAGGTGTCCGAGAAATTCGGGCGCGAGATTGCCGATCTGGTCGATGGCGTTACCAAGCTGACCAATCTGGAACTGTCGGGCGCGCATTCCAAGCAGGCCGAAAATTTCCGTAAGCTTTTCATGGCCATGACGCGCGATCTTCGCGTGATCCTGGTCAAGCTGGCCGACCGGCTGCACAATATGCGCACGATCCGGGCGATGAAACCGGAAAAGCAGGTAAAGAAGGCACGCGAAACGATGGACATCTATGCGCCGCTGGCCGGTCGCATGGGTATGCAGTGGATGCGCGAAGAACTTGAAGATCTGGCCTTCAAGGTCATCAATCCCGAAGCCCGCAACTCTATCATCCGACGCTTTCTGACGCTGCAAAAGGAATCCGGCGATGTGATCGCGCAGATCACCAAGGATATCCGCACGGAACTGGACCGCGAAGGGATCGAGGCCAATGTCTATGGCCGCGCCAAACGACCCTTCAGCGTCTGGCGGAAGATGCAGGAAAAGCAACTGACCTTCTCTCGGCTGTCGGACATTTACGGCTTTCGTGTGATCGTTGGCACGGAAAGTGAATGTTACCGCGCGCTCGGTCTGATCCACCGGCGTTGGCGGGCGGTTCCGGGCCGCTTCAAGGATTACATCAGCCAGCCGAAAACAAACGGCTACCGCTCGATACACACCACTGTCACGGGACGCGATGGCAAGCGGGTCGAGGTGCAGATACGCACCCGCCAGATGCACGAGGTTGCCGAGGCCGGGGTTGCGGCACATTGGGCCTATCGCGACGGCGTACGCTCGACCAACCCTTTCGCCGTCGATCCGGCGGAATGGATCGCGCAGTTGAACGAAAGACTGGGTGGAGAGGATCACGACGAATTTCTGGAACACGTCAAGCTGGAGATGTATTCCGATCAGGTCTTCATCTTCACACCGAAGGGCGACGTGATCCAGTTGCCGAAAGGCGCAACCCCGATCGACTTTGCCTATACAATTCACACGCGGATCGGCAACAGCACCGTCGGCGCCAAGGTCGACGGCATTCGCGTGCCTTTGTGGACCCGGCTCAAGAATGGGCAATTGGTTGAGATCATCACAGCCGCCGGTCAGC
The DNA here is from genome assembly GCF_027913035.1 of Paracoccus albus. Taxonomy (NCBI): domain Bacteria; kingdom Pseudomonadati; phylum Pseudomonadota; class Alphaproteobacteria; order Rhodobacterales; family Paracoccaceae; genus Paracoccus; species Paracoccus albus. Next base: position 737,072 of record NZ_CP115775.1, on the reverse strand, counting down.
GTCCGCAGGCAGCATGGCTGGAGATCGTGCAGACCGGACGCGCCAAGGCCGCAATCCGGCGTTCGCTGCGCGAAGAGGATCGCGCGCGGCTGATCCGGCTTGGCGCGGAACTGGTGCGCATCAGCTTTGAACATCACGGCAGGCGTGTCACCGACAAGGCCCTGCGCACTGCTGCCAATAAGCTGGCCCTGCCCGATTCAGATGAGTTGCTGGCGCGGATCGGTTGCGCTGAAATGTCGGCGCAGGACGTTTTGACGACCCTTTACCCCGAACTCAGTACGCATAAGGAAACCGTCGATCCGTCTCGTCCCGTCGCGGGGCTGGAGGTCGATCAGACACTCGGCCGCGCGCATTGCTGCCAGCCCATTCCCGGAGAGCGGATTGTCGGCATCACCTATCGCGGGCGCGGCATCATCATTCATTCCATCGACTGTCCGGCGCTTGCCCAACTGGACAGCGAAGAGGATCTGAAGCGTTGGGTCGATCTGCAATGGCGAGAAGGTCGTCACCCGCCCGCCTATGCCGTCACCCTGTCGGTGACGATTCGCCATGATGCGGGCGTGCTTGGCCGGATATGCACATTGATCGGCAGTCAGGGGGCGAATATCTCGAATTTGGTGTTTGTTGACCGCAAACCCGATTTCTACCGACTGGAAATCGAGGTTGAACTGCACGGAAGTGATCAGCTTCACGCTTTGTTAACGGCACTTGAGGCAGAGTCGGATGTGGCGCAGGTCACGCGCCTGCTGCGTCCGGAACTCGCCCCCTAGCGCCGCGTTGGTGACAATTCTCAGGCAGTCGTTGATATTCGATCCATGTTCAAGCGCCGAAAGCCCCGCAGCTATTCCCAGATCGCGACCGAACTGATCTATCCGCGCGGCGGCTGGCTGCGCGCGGGTCAGTATGTGCTGTACCGGCTGCGGAGGCTGCCGGACCAGCCGCATAAGATCGGGCGCGGGGTCGCCGTCGGCGTGTTTGTGTCGTTCACCCCGCTGCACGGCCTGCATTTCCTGATTGCCGCTGTGATTTCCTGGCTCATCGGTGGGAATATTCTGGCTTCGCTTCTGGCGACCTTTGTCGGCAACCCGATCACCTTCCCCTTCATCGCTTATTCGTCGACCTGGCTGGGGCGAGAGATCCTCGGCACTCATGGCTATCTGTCGCCGAAGATGATCCTGAACGAGTTCGCGGACGCCACGACGCAGCTTTGGCGCAACATTCACGCCGCGTTCGGGCCGGAAACGGCGCATTGGGATCAGTTGCGGTCCTTTTTCTACGATGTGTATCTGCCCTATCTCGTCGGCGGCCTGATTCTGGGTACGTTCGCCGCCATCGCCGCGCATTACATGACAGTCCCTGTGATCCGCGCCTATCACCGCAGGCGCGCCAGAAAGCTGGCCGCGCGGATCGAGAAAATCCGGACAGGCGGGACGCAATCGGGCGCACCACCTGTTCGCACCCGAAAAGTTCGAGCGACGGAGAGTCGCACCGAAGCCAACAGTGTCAAACCGTCCACGCCTGCGCCTGTCGACAAAAAATAAGGGCTTTTCATCACCGCAAGCGCTTGTATAGTCACGCACATGACCCGGACGCGACACATCGCACCCTACCGCAACGCGCAGACTGGCGCGTCGTTTGCCGTGAACCTCCGCGGTCTGCTTCTTCTTACGCTGCGCTGAGCGGGTCCTGCCGGGCCGCCGCTCAGTCAGGCCAAGCGCCCGGCCCCTGACACATTCAGCAAAAGAAGCACGACAATGACCGACAAGAACCGCGTATATATCTTCGACACCACCCTGCGCGACGGTGAGCAATCGCCCGGCGCCACCATGTCCCATTCCGAAAAGCTGGAGATCGCCTCTATGCTGGACGAGATGGGCGTGGACATTATCGAGGCCGGATTCCCCATCGCATCTGAAGGTGATTTCAAGGCCGTATCAGAGATTGCGCAGCAATCGAAGAACAGCGTGATCTGCGGGCTGGCGCGGGCGCAACTGCCCGATATCGACCGCTGCTGGGAAGCGATCAAGCACGCGAAACGGCCGCGCATTCACACCTTCATCGGCACCTCGCCCCTGCATCGCGCCATCCCGAATCTGGACATGGACCAGATGGCCGAGCGGATCGAGCAGACCGTGACCCATGCCCGCAACCTGTGCGACAATGTACAATGGTCCCCAATGGATGCCACACGGACAGAGCATGATTACCTGTGCCGGGTCGTCGAAATCGCGATCAAATGCGGTGCCACGACGATCAACATCCCTGACACGGTGGGCTATACCGCACCCAAGGAAAGCGCCGATCTGATCCGTATGCTGATCGAGCGCGTTCCCGGCGCGGATGAGATCATCTTTGCCACGCATTGCCACAACGATCTGGGCATGGCGACGGCGAACTCTCTTGCGGCAGTCGAGGCCGGGGCGCGTCAGATCGAATGCACGATAAACGGGCTGGGTGAGCGTGCGGGTAATACGGCGCTTGAAGAAGTCGTGATGGCGATGCGGGTGCGCAATGACATCATGCCCTTCGATACCGGCATCGACACGACAAAAATCATGGGGATCAGCCGCCGCGTCGCGCAGGTTTCCGGCTTTGCGGTTCAATATAACAAGGCCATCGTCGGCAAGAACGCCTTCCTGCACGAATCCGGTATCCATCAGGACGGCGTGCTGAAAAACGTCGAGACGTTCGAGATCATGAAGCCCGCCGATATCGGTCTGAACGAAAATAACATCGTCATGGGCAAGCATTCGGGCCGCGCGGCGCTGCGTTCCAAGCTGTCCGATCTGGGCTATGAAGTGGGCGACAACCAGCTGAAGGACCTGTTCGTGCGCTTCAAGGCTTTGGCCGACCGCAAGAAAGAGGTCTATGACGAGGATATCGTCGCGCTGATGCAGGACAGCGCCGCCAATACCGAGTATGACTATCTGCAGGTCAAACATCTGCGCGTCGTCTGCGGCAGCGATGGGCAGTCAGCCGATCTTACGCTGATCGTTGATGGTGAAGAAAAGACGGCAGCGACCACAGGCGATGGCCCGGTCGATGCGGTGTTCAACGCTGTGACAGAGATCTACCCGCATCAGGCTGTGCTGCAACTCTATCAAGTTCATGCCGTGACCGAAGGGACGGATGCACAGGCCACTGTTTCGGTAAGGATGGAGGAGGAAGGCCGGATTGCCACCGGGCAGGCCGCCGATACCGACACGATCCTCGCCTCTGTCAAAGCTTATGTCGGTGCGCTGAACCGGCTGAGGGCCCGCCGCGAGGCCATCGGCAAGGATGGCGATGCCAAGCAGGTCAGCATGTACTCGCACTGAAAACTTCAAGCGCCGCCCATCCGAGGCGGCGCTTTCATTTTTGATGAGGCATATTTTATGAAACTATTGCGCATTGCCGCCTTCGTGATCGCAGGCGTTACCGCCTTTCTCATGCTCGCAGGGTCGCACCCGCCCGAATTCATGGTCGCCGATGCCATCGTCGTTGCATTACTGGTTATCGGCGGTGCGCTTCCACAGGCCCGGATGTCACTGCCCTTGATGCTGGCGGGATTTGCCTTCGCGCTCGGCGTCTTTGTTGTCGCATTTGGCGCGGCGGCATTTGCAGGTGAACCGGCATTGCCGTTGCTTGCTGGGATCCTCGGCTGTGCTGCCGGATCCCTGCTTGCGGGACTGATGATGGCCGGGGCGCTCGCAGGCGTGGACGTCAGCGCAACAAGACGCTCATGATTCCGGGGTCAGCATAAAGCTGAGGTCCTGACCCAGCAGGAACGGAAAATCGTCTTCGATCAGCCGTTCAAACCCCTCAGGATCAAGTGCGACATGCCGTCTGTCCCAGTTGCCCTGCGCGCGCGGGGCGGAATCGCCCTCATCCCAGCGAAGCTGCACATAGTTCAGGTTCTGCACCTCGCTGAAAGCTGTCAGATGGCGGGGAAGGTCAAAATGGTTGCGGGAATAGATTGAACGTGCCGCAGAGCTGAAACGGGCAGCGGCACCCGCGCTGCCGAATATCTGCTTGGCCGCCCAATAGCTGAGCGGTTCATTGGCATAGCTTCGGACGATCAGGCCGCCCGCCATGCTGATCGCCATACCGTCGATGCCATCGAAACGGCGCATACAGGCGCGAAGCCGGGCGATGTAGTGCCTGCTGAGCGTATCGTCATCGTCAATGCGAAACTGCATGACCGGACCACCAGCAGCTTCCGCAGCCTGTTCCAGTGCATCAGCCAATGCGCTATCGGTGACGCGCTCATCCGAAGTGAGGACGCGCATCTGCGGCACGGCGTTGCAAAGCAATTGCAGACGTTCCATCGCCTGCCCCGGCAATTCGGGCGAGGTCAGCAACCAAAGTTCGAAATCCTGATCGGTCTGGGCGCGAACCCAAGGCAGAAACACGGTCTCAAAGGCCGCAAACCGACGCGCGAGACGTTCAGGCGCGTAGATCAGCTTCGCCTGTTTCTCCAGCAGCGCCGGATAAACTGCTTTTGATCCGCGCATACCGATCCAATCACCGCGCCCCAGAAAGGAAAAACGGCAAATTCCCACGATCTTGTCATTCATTAGTGGCACTGTATTCAATCTTGCGGGCACATTCGCGGACTAGTTATGCCCGGCACGGCTTGCGTGGCAACCAGTTCGAACATCTCGCCGGAACGCTGCGCAACCTCTCGCCACAAGCCAATAATAGCTGGAAAGAGGGCTTTCACGATGTGCCTTCGCCTTTTATATGGGGCGACGCGCTGCACCGGCGACGATTCCCCGCAGCGCCCGGATTCATATGGACAGACCGGATCAACCGGCACGAAAAGGATACAGGCATGGCGTTCTTCGGGCTGTTTTCGACGGACATAGCGATTGACCTCGGGACGGCAAATACGCTCGTCTACGTTAAGGGCAAAGGCATCATTCTGAATGAACCTTCGGTCGTGGCTTATCACGTCAAGGACGGCAAGAAGCAGGTGCTGGCGGTGGGTGAGGACGCCAAGCTTATGCTCGGCCGCACGCCGGGCAGCATCGAGGCGATCCGGCCGATGCGCGAAGGTGTCATTGCCGATTTTGACAGCGCCGAGGAGATGATCAAGACCTTCATCAAGAAGGTTTTCAAGCGGACCACATTCTCGAAGCCCAAGATCATCGTCTGCGTCCCGCATGGCGCGACCCCTGTCGAAAAGCGAGCGATCCGGCAGTCTGTTCTTTCCGCAGGTGCGCGCAAGGCCGGGCTGATTGCCGAACCAATTGCGGCGGCGATCGGGGCGGGCATGCCCATCACCGAACCAACCGGCAGTATGATTGTCGACATTGGCGGCGGCACGACCGAAGTGGCCGTGCTTTCGCTGGGTGATGTAGTCTATGCGCGCTCGGTCCGGATCGGCGGCGACCGGATGGATGAGGCGATCATCAACTATCTGCGCCGCAATCATAACCTGCTGATCGGCGATCAGACGGCAGAGCGGGTCAAGACATCGATCGGGACGGCGCGGATGCCCGATGACGGGCGCGGTGCAACGCTGGCCGTGCGTGGCCGCGATCTTCTGAATGGCGTCCCGCGTGAGCTGGAGATTACCCAGGCGATGGTTGCCGAGGCCCTTGCCGAACCCGTTCAGCAGATTTGCGAGGCGGTGATGGTGGCCCTTGAAGCGACACCCCCTGATCTGGCCGCCGATATTGTTGACCGCGGCGTGATGCTGACCGGCGGCGGTGCCATGCTGGGCGAGCTGGATCTGGCACTGCGCGAGCAGACCGGGCTTTCGATTTCGATTGCCGATCAACCGATGAGCTGCGTGGCTCTCGGCACCGGCAAGGCGCTTGAGTTCGAAAAGCAGCTGCGCCACGTCATCGATTACGACAGTTAAGGCGGGGCTGGCGCGATGGCCCGCAAGGGTTACGATTTTGCCACCCCGGTTCGCCGTATCCTGATCGGCCTGCTTGGTCTTTTTCTGCTGGCCCTGTTTCTGTTCTGGCGCATCGACAGCCCACGGGCAGAGGCGATGCGTTCGGACTTTATCGACCGCTTCGTCCCAAGCTTCGAATGGGCGATGACGCCGGTCACGCGCGTGACGCGTATGGTGTCCAGCCTGCAAAGCTATTCGCGCATCTATGAACAAAATCAGGAATTGCGCCGCGAACTGCGCGAGATGGAGCGTTGGAAAGAAGCAGCAGTCCAGCTGGAGCAGGAAAACGCAAAACTTCTGGCGCAGAATAACGTCAGCCTGGACCCGGCGCTGACCTCGATTACCGGGGTTGTTCTGACTGACAGCGGCACTGCCTTCCGGCGATCGGTTCTTCTGAATGTCGGACGGCGCGATGGTGTCGTTGATGGCTGGGCGGTCATGGACGGTCTGGGGCTGGTCGGCCGCATCTCTGGCGTGGGCAATCAGACCAGCCGTGTGATTCTGCTGACCGATCCGTCATCACGTATACCGGTCATGGTACAGCCATCGGGCGAAAATGCGCTGCTGACCGGTGACAACTCCACCCTGCCGACGCTCGACTTCATCGAGCGGCCGGAGAACGTGCGCCCCGGTGACCGCGTGATAAGCTCTGGCGACGGCGGCGTCTTTCCGCCTGATATCCTGATCGGACAGGTGGTTGAGGACAGCGATGGCCGGTTACGCCTGCGCATGGCTGCCGATTACGGTCGGTTGGAGTTCCTGCGCGTGCTTCGCAGCCACCCCGCAGAGCGACTTCAGGATGGCGGCGCACTGATCCTTCCGCCAGAGCCGGGCCTGATCGGTCCGCAAATGCCGCCTGCCCCGGCGGCGCGACCTGATCCCGCCGCCAATGCCCGCGGCACCGCCCCGACATGAACGACATCGTCAAACGCCGGAAGATTGTGGCGACAGCCGGATATATCGGCATCGGCCTTGTTGCCCTGTTCTTCCGTCTCATGCCACTCAACCCCGGTGAGCCCGGCTTGCCCGGACCCGATATTATGCTTGCCCTGACCCTTGCATGGGTTCTGCGCAGGCCCGATCAACTGCCCGTCGCAATCATTGTCGCATTGTCGCTTATCGGGGACTTTCTGCTGGATCGCCCCATCGGCTTGTGGAGCTTTTTCGTTCTGGTCGCGACGGAGATGTTGCGGCCACGCAGCCAGCGTTGGGCCGATCAGGCATTTGTGTTTGAATGGATGCGGGTCGGCGCCCTTATTGGCTTGATGCTGATCGGCTACAGGCTGATTATGATGCTGTTCCTGCTGCCCGTTCCCCCGCTGGCACCTGTGATGCTACAATGGCTGGCAACGGTCGCAGCCTACCCGGTTGTCGTGCTGGCGCTGCATATGATTGGCATACGCAGGCTTTCTGCGGCAGAGATTGAAATGATGGTGCATTAATGCGCAAATCACCAAAGGATATTATCGACAGCGCACGGATGATCTCTCGTCGCGGGGTGATGCTGGGGATCATTCAGGCGGGCGTGATCGGCACATTGGCATGGCGGCTGCGGTCGATGCAGATCGAACATGCGGACGAATATCGCCTGCTTTCAGACGACAACTCGATCAAATTCCGCCTTCTGCCCCCGGTGCGCGGCCTGATCCACGACCGCAATGGCATTGTCATCGCCGGGAATGAGCAGAATTACCGCGCCACAATCACCCGCGAACTGTCGGGCGATGTCGAACAGGTTGTGGCGAAGCTGCGGATGCTGGTTTCGATGTCGGACGAGGAGACGCAGGAATTGCTGGACACCATCAGCAAGCGCAGCGCGGCCACGCCGGTCAGCATTGGCGATCATCTTAGCTGGGACGAATTCAGCTCTATCGCCGTGAATGCACCCGCCCTGCCCGGCGTGCTGCCTGAATCGGTTTTGTCGCGGGTTTATCCGCGCGACGGCGATTTTGCTCATGTGCTTGGTTATGTAGGCCGCGTTTCGGACTATGACCTTTCGAAGATGGAAGACCCCGACCCCGTCCTGATGTTGCCCGAGTTTCAGTTCGGCAAGGTCGGCGTCGAAAGCAAGCTGGAGCCGGTCCTGCGCGGCAAGGCCGGTATTCGCAAGGTCGAGGTCAATGCCGCCGGTCGAGAAATGCGCGAACTGTCCCGGCAAGAGGGTCAGCAGGGTGCAACTGTCCAGATGACGCTGGATACCGGTCTGCAGAACTATGCCGTGCAACGGATGGGCGAAGAATCCTCTGCTGCGGTGGTCATCGATGTGACCAATGGTGACATTCTGGCCATCGCCTCTAACCCGGTTTTCGATCCCAACCTGTTCGTGCGCGGCATATCTTCGGCCGACTACAAGGCCCTGATGGAGCATGACCATCGCCCGCTGGCCGACAAGACCGTGCAGGGTCTCTATCCGCCGGGATCAACTTTCAAGATGGTCACCCTGATGGCCGGTCTTGAATCCGGGGTCATCAACGCAGGCAGCCGCTTTTTCTGCAATGGCGGGCTGGATGTCGCGGGCCGGCGCTTTCACTGCCACAGTCGTGGCGGGCATGGCCATGTCGATGCGGTTCAGAGCCTGCAGAAATCCTGCGACGTCTATTATTACGAACTCTCCCGCGCAGTCGGCATCGATCGCATCGCAGAAATGGCCCGACGGCTGGGGATTGGTGTTGAACATGACCTGCCCATGTCCGCTGTCGCCACCGGCATCGCACCGGACCGGGCATGGAAGCAGGAACGTTACGACCAGCCCTGGGTGATAGGCGATTCGCTCAACGCCTCGATCGGTCAGGGTTTTGTGCTTGCATCGCCCTTGCAACTGGCGGTGATGACAGCGCGCGTCGCCACCGGGCGAGAGGTCAAGCCGCGCCTCGTCCGTGCCATCGACGGCGTGCCGGAGCCGGTAGCCGAATTTGCCGATCTGGGCCTGACACCAGCCCATCTGCGCACCGCTCAGCGTGGGATGGACGCGGTCATGAACGCAACAGGCGGAACGGGGGCACGCTCTCGGATCGTTACCGAGGAATGGCGCATGGCCGGCAAGACCGGCACCAGCCAAGTCCGCAACATTACCGCGGCCGAGCGCGCGCGCGGCGTCACACGTAACGAACAGCTTCCGTGGAACCGCCGCGACCACGCGCTGTTCGTCTGTTACGCGCCGTTTGACGCGCCGAAATATGCGGTGGCTGTCGTCGTCGAACACGGCGGTGGCGGATCAGCGGTGGCGGCACCGGTGGCACGCGACATCATGCTTTATGCCCTGGCGGGCGGTGTCCCGCCCCTGAGCGCCTATCCCGACGGGCAACGCGGGCAGATAGAAGAAATGCACCGCAACATGCGCCTGATTGCGCCGGTCGCGACATCTGGCGGCGCAAGGACGCGCGCCTGATGAGCTATCTTGATTATAAGGTCGCAGAGACGCCGCGCGGGATAAGCAAGCTGTTCAATCTTAACTGGCCGTTGATATTTCTGCTTGCCGCCGTTGCCTCCTGCGGGTTCCTGATGCTCTATTCCGTGGCAGGCGGAGATATCGAGACTTGGGCCCGCCCGCAGATGGAACGTTTTGCCGTCGGCATGATCGCCATGATCGCGCTTGGCTTCGTTCCGATCTGGTTCTGGCGCGGCATTTCCGTCTTTGCCTATTTTGCCTGCGTTTTGCTGCTGGTGGCCGTGGATTTGTTCGGCGATGTCGGTATGGGCGCACAACGCTGGCTGGATCTAGGCCCGATCAGGCTGCAACCGTCAGAGCTGATGAAGATCGCCCTGGTCCTGTTGCTGGCCGCTTACTACGACTGGCTGGACCTGAACAAAGTGTCCCGCCCGCTCTGGGTCCTGATCCCTGTCGTGCTTATCCTGATCCCGACGGCACTTGTGCTGCAGCAGCCTGACCTTGGGACTTCGCTATTGCTGTTGATGGGTGGTGGTATCGTCATGTTCGCGGCCGGAGTCAGCCTTTGGTATTTCGGAGCGGTGATCGCGGCGGGTGTCGGACTGGTATGGACGGTTCTGGAAAGCCGTGGGCAGCCCTGGCAGCTTCTGCACGACTATCAGTTCCGCCGCATCGACACCTTTCTTGATCCGACGCAGGACCCACAAGGCGCGGGCTATAACATCATACAGGCGCAGATTGCGCTCGGTTCCGGTGGCTGGTCCGGTCGCGGCTTCATGGAAGGCACCCAATCGCGGCTTAACTTCCTGCCGGAAAAGCACACTGATTTCATCTTCACGACGCTGGCGGAAGAGTTCGGCTTTGTCGGCGCCGGATCACTGCTGTTGCTTTATGCGCTGATTATCGGCTTCTGCCTCTACTCGGCACTGACCAACCGCGACCGCTTTGCCAGCCTGTTGACCATCGGCATCGCTGGCACGTTCTTCCTTTTCTTTTCGATCAACATGGCGATGGTCATGGGCCTCTTGCCGGTTGTGGGTGTGCCTTTGCCTTTGGTCAGCTATGGCGGGACGGCGATGATGATCCTGCTGATGGCCTTCGGCATGGTTCAGTCGGCGCATGTCCACCGGCCACGGTGAAGGACGCATTCACTGCTGCCTCGTTTTCAGCCGAGGTTTTCTCGGGCGGCCATGCAGGCTAGAAACAAGGTGAGCTTTACGATTTCGGAGCAGCGATGCGCGTTCTCTTTTCCGCACCCGACTGGGACCGCTGGCAAGGCCCGCTGGCAGCAGCCTGCCCTGAGGCGGAATTTCTGCTGAAGGGCGATCCGGAAGGCTTTGACGCGATCATCTATGCGCCGGGGGGCGAGATCGAGGATCTCAGCCCATACCGCAATGCAAAACTCGTGCAGAGCCTCTGGGCCGGTGTCGAGCGTATCGTGACCAACCGGACGCTGACCCAGCCGCTTGCCCGCATGGTTGATCCCGGTCTGGAACAGGGCATGGTGGAATACTGCTGCGGCTGGGTTCTGCGTATGCATTTGGGGATGGACAACTACGCACAGGACGGGATCTGGCGAAACGATATCGTTCCCCCATTGGCGCATCAGCGGCAGGTCACAGTGCTGGGGGCCGGTGCGTTGGGTAAGGCCGTCGCCCGCGCTCTGCATGGTCTGGGCTTCGATGTTGCGACCTGGTCGGCTTCCGGACGTGGTGCAGACGGTATCACCGCTTACTCGGGTGACGAACTGCGACAGGCACTGACACGCGCTGAAATCGTCGTGATACTGTTACCAGACACAGCAGAGACACAGAATCTGATGGACAGCGACAGGCTTGCCATGCTGCCGAAGGGTGCCGCGATCGTCAATCCGGGCCGTGGTACGCTGATTGACGACGAAGCCCTACTGGCAGCACTGGATAGCGGTCAGGTTCGCCACGCTGTTCTGGATGTTTTCCGGACGGAACCATTGCCGCCGGACCATCCTTTTTGGAGCAATTCGTCCGTTACGGTCACGCCGCATATCGCGTCAGAGACAAGGGCCGACACGGCTGCCAAGGTGGTTGCGGAGAATCTGCGGCGTGTGATGCGTGGTGAAGAACCGCTCTTCCTCGTCGACAGGGACAAGGGTTACTAGAAGCGCAGGATCGGTGGCTTGTCCGGATCGCTGCCCGGTGCGGTCGGCCCGCGTTGCGCGACTTGCGGCGCCTCGCTTTTCTCAACCCGAAGGATCAAGGCTGCATCCGGTAAAGGCAGGTCAAATGCGACATCGCAACTTTCCGGCAGTGGCGGAAGAAACGCCAGCAATTCGCCGAGTGCCTTGGCAACCAAGGAACGTTTTCCCTCATCAACGCCGGAAAGCACCAGCAGGTGCCCTGCTGCACCGTCCGGCCACTGCGCCGATACAAGTGCCGCTGTCTCTGCAATGTCCTCCATATCGGCGAGACGCGTCGCCAGCGGCTCTGCCAATGCAGCCACCATCGGCGCGGATGGTGCCGCCAGCCTTGCCGGCTCTGCTTGCTCCTCTGCCGGTGCCTGGGACAGGGCAGCGGCCAGCCAGCCCAGGACCGAGGGCTCCAGCAGCATTTCCGAAGCCGCACCGGGATTAACCATTAAAGAGACATCCTCGGCGGCCAGCATCGCCGCCAACGCCCGGCCGGGCATCGCAACATGTCCGGTTGGCGCATCGAAAAACGCTGCGACGCGGTCCTCTTCATCGGCAGCAATGGCAAGCCTGCCCTGAGGCAGATCGAAAAGGCGAATCCTGACACGATCACCCACCGGATCGGCATCGAGTGCCACGAAAAGTTCGGTATCCCCCAACCGGTTCAGAACGCGGGCACGCTGCGCGTCTGGCAGCTCATGGAAAGGTGAAGGGCAAAGGTTATCAAGCGGGGTCATCAAGTACCTCATGCACACGGGACCGCAACTCGGGCAGCAAATCGCGTTCAAACCAGTCGTTGCGCTTGAGCCATCCGGTATTACGCCACGACGGATGAGGCAAGGGAAACACTTCGGGAGCGTTGTCGCGCCATCCAGCCACAGCGTCAGAGACCGGAATCCGTTTACGAAGATGCCAGCGTTGCGCGTAAGCACCGATGAGAAGGGTGAGCCGGGGTTTCAAAACCGCCATAACCTGATCGCGCCAAGTGGCAGCGCAAATCGCAGGCGGCGCCAGATCAGAGCCTTTGGCATCGTAGCCGGGAAAACAAAACGCCATCGGTACAATCGCTACCTTGGTTTTGTCATAGAACTGTTCCGGCCCGATACCCATCCAGTCCCGAAGCCGTCGGCCCGATGCGTCGTCGAATGGCTTACCGCTTTCGTGCACGCGCAACCCCGGCGCCTGCCCTACGATAAGGAGGCGCGCGGACGGTTCGAACCAGACAACAGGGCGCGGTCTGTGCCCGGTGGCTGTCGCCGCAAACCGCTCGGCGCAAATTCTGCACATGGCGATCTTTTCACGAAGGCAATCCGCATTGGTCATGATGCCAAACCATTCAGGTCGAAACAGGTTCTGAAGCTTTTCATAAACATTTGATAAATCACGTCATAAGGGATTGGTGGACTTCGGCCAACGGAGAACGTAACTTGCGCGTGTCCTGGTCCCATCGGGTCGGGATCAGTGACAATATGCGATCTGGCCGACGCGCCGGTTGCCGGGTAAGCGGTGATGTTGGAATTCGACAATGTGTCAAAATCGTTCTGGACGGGAACGCAGCGCAAGGTGATCCTCGACCAGGCCTCTTTCCGGGTCGAACTCGGACGATCACTGGGTATTCTTGCACCGAACGGAACCGGCAAAACCACGATCATCAATATGATGTGTGGTCTGGAAAAGCCTGATGAAGGGATCATTCGACGCGATTGCAGGGTATCTTTTCCGCTGGGCTTCATGGGTGGCGTCGTCTCCAACCAAAGCGCCAACGAGAACGCGCGGTTCATTGCCCGCATATACGGCCTGGACCCGGATTATGTCGCTGCTTTCACGCGTTGGCTGACCGATATTGATGAATATTTTGATATGCCTGTCGGCACTTATTCGTCCGGAATGCGTCAACGTTTCGTATTTTCCTTGTTGCTTTCGCTGGAATTCGACATTTACCTGATTGATGAAGGCATGCCGACGGCCACCGATGTGGAATTCAACCGAAAAGCCGGTCAGGTCCTGACCGAGCGGCTGAAGAATTCGACTGTCGTGATCGTATCGCATCAGGCAGATGTGCTGGAGAAATTCTGCCGGGAAGCCGCCGTTCTGCGCGACGGCCGACTTTACATGTTCGAAACGCTGGACGAGGCGAAACAATACTATGACTACACCGCCTAAGGTGCGAATTTACCGGCGCAAACGCAGCGAGGCCGTACTCGGTGTGCAGGAAGGCGCCGGACGTGAAGCCGCAGATGCAGCAGAAATCGCAAGGCGCGCCGCAGCAAATAGTGACAATGCTCAGGATAAAACCCGTGCGGCCATGCAGCCTGACACCGGGGCAACGACGCCCACCGGTGACAGTCTTGAAGATCGGATCAAGGCCGTCAGGGCAGAGGGGCTCACCGGTCGGCAATTGCGCCTTGCCCGACGAATCGCAGCGATGCATGGAATCGACGTAGACAGCGACGAAGCCGCCGTCATTGTTCTGCGCGAGCGTAACATAGACCCCTTCCACCGTTCATCGCTCAGCCGCGTCGTGGCGCGTGCCGGCGCAGCAGAGGTCGCAGCGCGTAACAGTCGAACCTCTGAGGACACCGGAAATCAGATCGCGCTTCGTCGCGAACCAAGCGTACCGGGACCATCGCAGCAACTTGGACAAATCACTCCGGCACAAATTCCCGGCAAAAGGCCCGATCTGCCCTCTCGCGAGGCGCTGACCGAAGAAAGGCGTGCGGCGGAAATCTATCGGATCCAGCGTGATATTGCGCGCCGGCGCCGCATCAAGCGGTTCTGGCTGGCGGTTCGCCTGCTGATCATGGTCGTGATTCCAACAGCGATCGCGGGATGGTATTACTTCACCGTCGCCACGCCGCTGTATGAAACCAAGTCGCAGTTCCTGATCCAGCAAGCCGATTCCGCGGCCGTTGCTTCTGGCAACTCGATCCTCAGCGGGTTGCAATTGAACCCGGATTCCGTCGCCGTTCAAAGCAATCTGACATCGAAAAACGCCATGTTACGGCTGGATGAAGAACTGGGCTTCAAATCCGCGTTTCAGGACCCGTCGATCGATCCTTTGCTGCGCTTGCCGGCGGATGCAAGCGATGACGACGTTTTCAAGACCTACAAGAACATGGTCAAAGTCGGCTATGATCCGACAGAAGGCGTGCTGGATATGACCGTCATCGCCCCCGACCCCGCCTTGAGCGAGGAGTTTGCCCTTGCGCTGATCAGCTATGCCGAGGAGATGGTCGACGACATGACATCGCGTGTCCGCTCTGACCAGATGGAGGGTGCGCAGCAAAACTATGAGGCGGCCGAGCAACGTGTCCGGGACGCGCAGGATGCGGTGCAGGACCTGCAGCAACAGCTTGGGGTGCTTGACGCGGATTCAGAAAGTTCGCTGGTCATGAGCCAGATTGGCCAACTGCAATCGCAGCTGACAGAAAAACGACTGGAACTCGCACAGTTGCAGTCCAACCCTCAGCCAAATGCCAGCCGCGTGGCGGGCGTTGAGGGTGATATTGAAAGGCTCAGTGAACTGATCGCTCAAAGCCGCGCTCAACTGACCGAAGGCAGTGAAACGCGCGGGTCGCTTGCGCAGATCAGTGGTCGCCTGCGTATTGCAGAAGCCGATCTGGCGACGCGACAGCAATTGCTGGCATCCGCAGCTGAACAGCTTGAGCTGGCCCGGATTGAGGCCAATAAGCAAGTCCGTTACCTTTCGCTTTCGGTATCACCTGTCGTGCCCAGCGATCCTTCGTACCCTAAGGCCCTCTCGAATACGATCGTGGCATTTCTTATCTTTGGGGGGATCTATCTGATGCTGTCTCTGACGGCTTCCATCTTGCGCGAACAGGTATCCACATGAAACATGTCCAGATCCGCGACATCACTTGCGGCAACGATCAGCCGCTGACACTTATCGCCGGTCCGTGCCAGCTTGAAACGCTGGACCACGCGCTGATGATTGCAGAGGTGATGGCAAAGGCCTGTGCCGATCATGGCGCGGGCTATGTTTTCAAGGCCAGCTACGACAAGGCAAACCGCACCTCTCTGAAGGGCGAGCGCGGCATTGGCATGGATAAGGGTCTGCGTATGTTGGAGGAGGTGCGCAATCAGATCGGCTGTCCCATTCTGACCGACATTCATGACCCGGAGCAGGCAAAAACCGCTGGCTCTGTCGTCGACGTCATCCAGATTCCGGCATTTTTGTCGCGACAGACCGATTTGCTTTTGGCCGCAGGGGAATCCGGTGCGGTCGTCAACATCAAGAAAGGTCAGTTTCTAGCGCCCTGGGATATGCCCAACGTGGCTGACAAAGTCGCATCGACAGGGAATGAAAAGATCTTGCTGACCGAGCGCGGCGTGAGCTTTGGCTATAATACGCTTGTCTCGGATATGCGCTCGCTGCCGATCATGGCGCAGACGGGCTATCCGGTGATCATGGATGCCACCCACTCCGTTGCCCAGCCGGGCGGCCAGGGTGCGAGTTCCGGCGGGCAGCGGGAGTTCGCGCCGGTGCTGGCGCGCGCCGCCGTCTCTCTGGGCGTCGCCGGTGTGTTCATCGAAACCCATGAGGACCCGGATAACGCGCCGTCGGACGGGCCGAACATGATCCGGCTGGATGATATGCCCGCGCTTGTCGCCAGCCTCATGCGCTTTGATGCCCTGGCGAAATCTGACCCGATTTCGGTCGCTTGATGCGTCTGTTTGCGCTTCTTCTGGCGGTTATGCTGGCGTTTGCGCCTGTATCATCGCCCGCACAGGAAGCCGCGCAACCAGCGGGCACAATCACTGTCGCGGCCAATGCAGAATCCGATTCTGCCATCGGGGATCGTATCCGCGCCATATTGTCAGAGCTTGAAGGCTACGGCGATGTCAGCGTGACGGTCGAATCCGGCATTGTCCGGCTGGAGGGGACAGCACTTGATGGCGCCGCTGTCGACCGGCTGGACCGGCTGGTCGCCCGCGTTGACGGCGTGGTCGAGATTGAAAACCGGGTCATGGAAAACACCGATCTTGGCGCGCGGCTGGCGCCGGTCGCAGAACGTTTCCGTGACCGATTTTTCCAAACCATCGCCTTTGCGCCGCTGCTTGCCGTTGCATTGGTTTCCGCGCTGCTGATCGGCTGGCTTGGGGGTGTCATTGCGCGACTGCGTCAACCTTGGGACCGTATCGCCCCGAATCCATTCATCGCAGAAATTCTGCGCACTGCCATCCGGCTCGCGTTCTGGCTGGCTGCCATCATCATGGCACTGGATATCCTGGGTGCCACCGCACTGCTTGGCACCTTCCTCGGTGCCGCGGGGATCATCGGTATCGCGCTTGGTTTCGCGGTACGCGACACGGTGGAAAACTTCATTGCATCCGTCATGCTGTCGCTGCGCCAGCCGTTCAGGCCGAACGATCTTGTTGAAATCGAGGGCAATACCGGCCGCGTCATACGTTTGACCAGCCGTGCCACGACGCTTCTTTCGCTTGACGGCAATCACATTCGTATCCCGAACGCGGCCGTCTTCAAGGCCGTGATCACGAATTTCACCCGCCATCCCGAACGGCGTTTCACCTTCGATCTCGGAGTCGACGCAGAGTCCGATCTGGGCAAGGTCCGGGAGCTTGGGCTATCGACGCTGCAAACGCTCGACTTCGTTTTGACCGCGCCAGAACCTGCCGTATGGGTTCAGGAAATCGGTGACTCTAACGTGCTCATGCGGTTCAGCGGATGGGTGACGCAGCAAGGGACGGAATTCAACAAAGCGCGGGGCGAAGCAATTCGGATCGTCAAAGAAGCGCTTGAGACTGCAGGCTATGGCCTGCCCGAGCCGATCTATCGTGTGAACCTGAACGAAATGCCCTCATTCGTGGATACGGGCCAACCCGGCCCCGACGAGCCGCAAAAAACGATCGCAGCAAGGCCAGAGCCGCCAATGCAGGGCCCCACTGCGCCTGTCGATATCAAACCAGACGAGGCTTTTGAGCGGATGGTGGAACAGGGCAAGGATGATGGCGAGGCCAACCTTCTGTCGGAAGACGCTCCGCAGGAATAGCTCGGATCAGATCACGTCATCCAGCACACTCATCGGCCGAACCAGACGCGTTGCCTTGGGGCCGCTGACAATCGGCCGGTTCAGCAGGATCGGATTCGCTTCCAACGCATCAAGCAATTGCTCATCATCCAGACGCTCATCGCCCAGGCCAAGTTCCTCATAGGGGGTGTTTTTCTGGCGTAACAATCCGCGCACGCCCAGCCCGCTGTCCAAGGCAAGCTGCCGCAACTGATCACGTGACAAAGGTGCTTTCTGGTAGTCGATCACCGTCGGCTCCACACCGCGCTCTCGGATCGCTGCCAAAACGTTTCGCGAAGTCGAGCATCTCGGGTTATGATAGATCGTCACGGACATCGTCTTTACCTCATTCGGCCGCACTGGGACTGGAAGCGGGGGCAGTTGTGCCATATATATTATGCGACATTACGGGAAGACGCGCATGGACGACAATCTTCAGGAAGGCGAACCGCTGATTCGCCCTTCGACCACGGAACACAAGCTTTACGATCAGGTCGTAGAGGCGTGCCGGACCGTCTATGACCCCGAGATTCCGGTGAATATCTACGATCTCGGCCTGATCTACACCCTTGCGATATCGGATGAGGGCAAGGTGGATGTGATCATGACCCTGACCGCGCCGGGCTGCCCCGTGGCGGGTGAAATGCCGGGCTGGGTCGCCGATGCGGTTGAGGCCGTGCCCGGCGTTCGTGAGGTCGACGTCGAGATGACCTTCCAGCCGCAATGGGGCATGGACATGATGTCCGAAGAAGCACGGCTGGAACTGGGCTTTATCTGAGTGCGGATGCGTCCGAAACCATCCGCCATCTGAATCCTGTCCAGCGGTGCCAGAACCAACAGCCGCTGCCTGCTGCCTCACCAGTGAGGTGGCCGTTGATCGGCCAGCGGGATAGAACTACCATCCGCGACCTCACGCTCTGCCTCTCTCTCAAGCAGCATCCCGACGCGGGATTTCAGGCGGACAATCTCCTGTTCCTGCCGCGCGACAATGTCTGACAGTTCTTCCACCATACGCGTCAGATGCGCGATGCCTTCTTCCAGCGGCTGTAACTTGTCCATTCCATTCATCTCCGCTAAGTCCGCATCCGAGAATGGAGACAGGTTCCATGGCCAAGGACAAGAAGAAAAATCCCCGCCCCAAAGCCGAGACGCCCAAGGGCTTCCGCGACTATTTCGGCGCGGATGTGACCGAACGCAAGCAGATGTTGGACCGTATTGCAGAGGTCTATCATCTGCACGGCTTCGATCCGCTTGAAACCTCGGCGGTTGAGACGGTCGAGGCGCTTGGAAAATTCCTGCCCGATGTGGACCGGCCCAATGCAGGCGTTTTCGCCTGGCAGGAAGAGGACGTCCCGGGCGGCGGGCGCGGCGACTGGATGGCGCTGCGCTATGATCTGACGGCCCCGCTGGCCCGCGTCGCGGCGCAATATCGCAACGATCTTCCCTCACCCTATCGCCGCTATGCGATGGGCCCGGTCTGGCGCAATGAAAAGCCCGGTCCGGGGCGCTTCCGGCAGTTTTATCAATGTGATGCCGATACGGTCGGCAGCGCCTCTGTCGCGGCAGATGCCGAGATCTGCGCCATGCTGGCTGACGCGCTTGAAGCCGCCGGAATCGAGCGCGGCGACTACATCGTACGGATCAACAACCGCAAGATTTTGAATGGCGTTCTTGAGGCCGCGGAGATCGGCGAAGACAAGGCCGATGACGTGCTGCGCCAGATTGACAAGTTCGACAAGGTCGGTGAGCTCGGCGTTCGCCAATTGCTGACCACCGGACGCAAGGATGACAGCGGGGCGGAAATCGACGGTGTCGGCCTGACCGATCAGCAGGCCACGTCGGTGCTGGCCTTCCTGACATCCAAGGCCAGCGATAACACGGCGACCCTGAATAACCTGCGTGCCGCGGTCGGTGCATCGCAAATCGGGATCGAAGGCGTCGACGAGCTGTCCCAGATCGCGGCGCTGATGAGCGGGCTCGGCATTGGTGAAGACCGTGCCGTTATCGACCCCTCTATCGTGCGCGGCCTCGGCTACTACACAGGACCTGTGTTCGAAGCGGAACTGACCTTCGAAATCCTCGACGAGAAGGGGCGCAAACGCCAGTTCGGCAGCGTCGCGGGCGGCGGGCGCTATGACGGCCTGGTAGAGCGCTTTACCGGCCAGAAGGTCCCGGCGACGGGGCTGTCAATCGGCGTTGACCGTCTGCTGGCCGCATTGCGCGCCAAGGGTCTGGCCGGAACGCAGGCCGATGGTCCCGTCGTCATCACGGTCATGGATCGTGATCGAATGTCCGATTACCACGCCATGGCGGCAGAGCTTCGCCACGCTGGCATTCGGGCGGAGGTCTATCTCGGCAACCCGAAGAACTTCGGGAACCAGTTGAAATACGCCGACAAGCGTCAGTCGCCGATTGCTGTCATTCAGGGCGGCGACGAAGCGGAACGTGATGTCGTTCAGATCAAGGACCTGATCCTCGGCGCCAAGCTCGCCTCGGAAGTCAGCCATGAGGAATGGAAATCACAGCCCGCCCAGACGGAGGTTCCGCGCGGCAACCTCGTCGCGGCCGTCCGCGAGATGCTGGCCAGATGGTAAACAAATCGGCAAAGCAGGCCATCGGTCAAAGGCTGCTTTCGGCCTTCCGGGACGCCGGCGCGGTTGAGGTCGCACCCGATATCCTGCTGGATGCGGCAACCCTGCTGGATCTGTATGGCGAGGATATCCGTGCGCGGGCCTATGTCACCAGCGACCCGGTCCGTGGCGAAGTGGCCCTTCGCCCCGATTTCACCGTGCCGGTCGTTCGTATGCATATGCAGGAAGGGGCGGAACCCGCGCGCTACTGCTATCTGGGCGAGGTATTCCGCAAACAGGACCACGGCGAAACCCGCCCCGAAAACCCACGGGAGAATGAATATCTGCAGGCCGGGTTCGAGATATTCGCCCACGAACCTTCCGCTGATGCCGAGGTCTTCGCCCTGTTTCATCGCTTGCTGTCCCCCTATGGCCTGCAAGCCACGATGGGTGATATGGATATTCTTCTTGACGCCGTTCGCGCCTTACCCGTGTCGCAGGCGCGACGCGACGCCCTGCTGCACCACATCTGGCGCCCTATCCGCTTCTCACGCCTGATGGCGCGTTTCTCTGCCCCCGCGGAATACCGCCACCTGCCAGAGGTCACGGCCCCCTGGAACGGGCTTAGGACAGGAACCGAAATGGAAACGCGGATCGCAACGCTGAAGGCCGAAGCGCGCGAAACGCCCCTGCCCGCCGAATGGAGTGACCGGCTGACGCGCCTTTTCAGCGTCGATGCTCCGGCACCCGATGCCTTGGACGCTTTGCGCCAGTTGACCGAAGAAATCCCCGCCATCTCCGATGCAGTAGACCGTCTGGCACAGCGGCTGGATCAGCTGGAAAAGCGGGACATCGACCCGACGACAATCCGGTTTGCGGCCAGCCATGGTCGCGAAACGATGGAATATTACGACGGCATGACCTTCACCTTCACCGCCGAACAAACCGACTGGCCCCCGGTCGCCTCGGGCGGCCGCTATGACGCACTGACCGCACAGCTGGGCGCGGGCCGGGCCATCCCGGCCGTCGGAGGCATCATCCGTCCGGGCCTGCTGGCAGAGATGGAGGACGCATGCTGAAGCTTGCTGTCCCCTCCAAGGGTCGCCTGATGGATGATACGTTTCGCTGGTTCGGCGAACGCGGCATCACCTTGTCACGCAGCGGATCGGATCGCGAATATGCCGGTCGCGTCGAGGGCGCGGATCTGACTTTGGCGCTGCTGTCGGCAAGCGAAATTCCCCGCGAACTCGCCTCCGGACGCATAGATCTGGGGGTAACGGGCTCTGATCTCGTGCGCGAAAAACTCGCCGGCTGGCGCTCCGATGTGTATGAGGTCGCAACCCTTGGCTTTGGACATGCCGATCTTGTCCTCGCCGTTCCTGCCTGCTGGCGGGATTGCGAAAACCTCGATGATTTCGCCGCAATCACCCGGCAATTCCGCGGGACACATGGCTTCCGGCTGCGCATCGCGACCAAGTACCACCGCCTCGTGCGCGCCTTCCTGTCGGAAAACGAAGTGGCGGATTACCAGCTTGTCGACAGTCAGGGCGCCACCGAAGGGACCGTCGCGAACCTCACCGCGGAAGCAATCGCCGATATTACCAGCAGCGGGGAAACCCTGCGCGCCAACCACCTGAAGATATTGCCTGACGCGATGATCCACTCCAGCCAGGCAACGCTGTTTGCTGCCGCAAAGGCCGACAGCGAACAGGTGCGCAAACTGGCCGCGCAACTGTCACTCTAAACGTCTTTGGTGTCCAAATACCTCGGGGTCCGGGGCAGCGCCCCGGTCCTCAGTTGCCCGCGTCAAAGATGGGCTGATAGATATTTTCCAGACGCGCGATGGCGTCGGTGGGCGACAGCTCTTCGGATTCGCCGGTTTTGCGTGACGTCAGTTCAACCTTGTTTGACTGCAACCCACGCGGTCCGACCGTGATCCGCCAGGGCAGGCCGATCAGGTCCATCGTCGCGAACTTGGCGCCCGCGCGTTCGTCGCGATCGTCATAGAGAACGTCGAAACCTTTCGATTTCAGGTCCCGATACATCGCCTCGCAAGCCGAATCGACCGAAGAATCACCCTGCTTCAGGTTCACGATGCCAACATGGAAAGGGGTCACGCCTTCAGGCCAGACGATCCCTTTTTCGTCATGGCTTGCCTCGATAATGGCGCCGACAAGACGGCTGACGCCGATGCCGTGGCTGCCCATATGAACCGGCGTCCGTTGCCCATCCGGTCCGACGACCGTTGCCCCCATCGGTTCCGAATACTTGGTGCCGAAATAGAAGATCTGCCCGACCTCGATACCGCGGGCCGTGCGGCGGCGCTCTTCGGGAACCTGATTGAACGCGGCTTCGTCATGTGTCTCATCCGTTCGCGCGTAGCGGGACGTAAACTCTTCCAGCACGGCGCGGCATTCCTCGACGCTGTCATAATCGATCTCGCGGTCGCCGAATTTCAGATCGGTGATCTCGCTGTCATAGAAAACTTCGGACTCTCCGGTCTCGGCCAGCACGAGGAATTCATGCGTGTCATCCCCGCCAATCGGACCGCTGTCAGCCCGCATCGGAATGGCCTGAAGGCCCATGCGTTCATAGGTGCGCAGATAGGTCACCAGATGCCGGTTATAGGCGTGGAGCGCATCTTCCTTGGTCAGGTCGAAGTTGTAGCCATCCTTCATCAGGAACTCACGCCCGCGCATCACGCCGAAGCGCGGGCGGACCTCGTCGCGGAACTTCCACTGGATGTGATACAGCGTCAGCGGCAGGTCCTTATAGCTGTTCACATGCGACCGGAAGATGTCCGTAATCATCTCTTCATTGGTCGGGCCATACAGCATGTCACGCTTGTGGCGATCGGTGATACGCAGCAATTCCTCGCCATAGGCATCATAGCGGCCGCTCTCGCGCCACAGATCCGCCGATTGCAGGGTCGGCATCAGCACAGGGATATGCCCGGCGCGCTGCTGTTCCTCATGCACGATCTGTTCGATGCGGCGCAGCACCTTTTGGCCCAGCGGCAACCACGAATAGATCCCCGCCGCCTGCTGCTTGACCATCCCGGCACGCAGCATCAACCGGTGGCTGACGATCTGGGCCTCTTTAGGGTCCTCTTTGAGAACGGGCAGGAAATAACGCGAAAGACGCATGGGCGTGCCTTTATCAGCTGGGTTTCCGGGACGGTTATCCGAAAGCCGTGCGCGGGGCAAGAATGTCAACCGTCGATACCGGGCCAGATGCGCATGTCGCCGTCATGCCAGCGTTGTCCGTCCACTTTGCCCGCGCAGCATCTTGGATTCCGGCCGAAAGGCATGTAAATGCCGCATCAGCGAACATGGACCTGGGTGAGATTCCCGGGTGGCTCTTCCGGCCGCCTATCCGCCGGACAACCTGAACTGAAAATCAGATCAAACCCCGATACGCGGACATTTTAGCCCCGGTCGAGCAGGAAAATTCGCATGATCTCACCCGAAATCTATCGCAGGCAATGGTTTGGCAATGTGCGAGCCGATCTGCTTGCCGGTCTTGTCGTGGCGCTTGCCCTTATCCCAGAGGCGATTGCCTTCTCGATTATAGCGGGTGTCGACCCGAAGGTCGGGCTCTATGCAAGCTTTTCCATCGCGGTTCTGATCGCGTTTGTCGGTGGACGGCCCGGCATGATCTCTGCCGCAACTGCGGCCACAGCGGTGCTGATGGTGACCCTCGTGCGCGATTACGGTCTGCAATACCTGCTGGCAGCAACCGTGCTTGCCGGTCTGATACAGATCGGCGCGGGGCTGCTGAAGCTTGGCTTTGTCATGCGCTACGTTTCGAAATCAGTGATGACCGGCTTTGTGAACGCGCTTGCCATTCTGATCTTCATGGCGCAGTTGCCAGAGCTTGACCCGGCCAATGTCGGTTGGCTGACCTACGTGCTTGTCGCCGCAGGGCTTGCGATCATCTATCTGTTTCCGCTGATAACCAAGGCAGTCCCGTCGCCACTCATCACCATCGTCATACTGACGACACTGACGCTGATCTTCGGCTGGGATGTGCGCACCGTTGGCGACATGGGCGCCCTGCCCGATGCTCTGCCGGTGTTTCTGATCCCCGACATCCCGCTGACATTTGAAACCCTGATGATCATTCTGCCCTACTCCGTGGCCGTGGCTGTCGTCGGGCTTCTGGAAAGCCTTATGACGCAGAATATCGTGGACGATCTGACAGACACCCGGTCCGACCGCGATCAGGAATGCGTCGGTCAGGGTATCGCCAATACCGCCACGGCTTTCATTGGCGGCATGGCAGGCTGCGCCATGATCGGGCAGTCGATCATCAATGTGAAATCGGGTGGCCGCGGTCGCCTGTCCACCTTCACCGCGGGCTTCGTGCTGCTGATCCTTGTGGTTTTCCTTGGCGATTGGGTTGCGCGCATTCCGATGCCCGCCCTTGTCGCGATCATGATCATGGTATCGGTCGGAACTTTTTCGTGGTCGTCGATCAAGAACCTGAAAACCCATCCCCGTTCATCCTCCATCGTCATGATCGCGACGGTGGTGACCGTGGTCTACACCCATAACCTCGCCATCGGCGTGCTGGTTGGCGTGCTGCTCTCGGGCATTTTCTTCGCCGCGAAAATCGCGCAGCTGTTCAGCGTAAGCTCTACCATTTCCAGTGATGGGCGCGCGCGCACGTACATTGTCGAGGGACAGCTTTTCTATGGCTCGGTCGAGGATTTCATGAACGCCTTTGACTTCAAAGAGGCGTTGGACCGGGTCGTCATTGATGTCAGCCGTGCGCATATCTGGGACATTTCTTCGGTTCAGGCGCTCGACACGGCAGTCATGAAGTTTCGCCGGGACGGTGCCGAGGTCGAAATTGTCGGCATGAACGCAGCCTCGGAAACCATTGTCGACAAGCTTGCAATCCATGACAAGCCGGGCGCGATGGATAAGCTTGTGGCGCATTAAGGGGGGAAGCAATGTCGGATGAACCAAAGAAGATCGTCGCGCTTGTTGACGGATCTGTCTACTCTGCCAGCGTGTGCCAGTATGCTGCGTGGCTGTCGGGCCGGACATCTGCGCCGGTGGAACTGATCCACGTCCTTGGCCGGAGAGAGGTCGCCGCGACGGACGATCATTCCGGGGCGATTGCATTGGGCGCCCGCAGCGCACTTCTGGAAAAGCTGGCCAGCCTCGATGCGGAACGTGCCAAGCTTATTGGCCAGCGGGGCCGCGCGGTGCTGGACGACGCGCGGCAGATTGTGGAACAGGCCGGGCTTTCCGATATAACCACGCGTTTGCGGCACGG
Organism: Paracoccus albus; assembly: GCF_027913035.1. Lineage (NCBI taxonomy): Bacteria > Pseudomonadati > Pseudomonadota > Alphaproteobacteria > Rhodobacterales > Paracoccaceae > Paracoccus > Paracoccus albus. The sequence goes on along the minus strand of NZ_CP115775.1, from coordinate 711,727 downwards.
TGATCTTCTGGAAACCGTTGCAGCCGCAGAGCCAGATGCAAGGGCCATCATCATCGGAAAGCGCGGCGAGGCGGCAGATTTCGCGAAGGGCCACCTGGGATCGAATCTGGAACGTATCGTTCGCGCGACCCGCAAGCCGGTTCTGGTCGCGTCCCGCTCTTTCCGGGCGGTATCAAAGGTTCTCGTCGCTTATGACGGTGGGGAATCCGCCAGAAAAGTGCTGGATCACATCGCCACAAGCCCGACCTTCAAGGGTCTGAGCCTTCATCTGGTGACGGTCGGTTCCGAAAACGCGGACGTAAAGGCGGCACTGACCGAAGCGGCCGCGGCCCTGAAAGCCGCCGGTCTGGAAGCCGAGACGCTGATCGTGCCGGGACAGCCGGAAACCGCACTGGCGAAGCTGGTGGATGAGGCGGGATATGACATGCTGATGATGGGCGCCTATGGCCATTCGCGTATACGCAGCCTGATCATCGGATCGACAACGACTGCGATGATCCGTTCGTGCAAGGTGCCGGTGGTCCTGATGCGCTGAACAAGTTAGCTGATGCAGCAGCAGTGCTGTCGGCCAGCTTAAGCAGCGCAAAGGGCGCCGGTCAGATGAGGGAAAGATTGTGAGCATATTCGAGCGGTGGCTGACGCTGTGGGTCGCGATTTGCATCCTTGTGGGTTTGGTGCTGGGTAACATCTGGCCCAGCCTGTTCGGCGCGTTGGCCCGACTTGAGTTCGCCTCGGTCAATCTTGTCGTCGCGGTCCTCATCTGGGCAATGGTCTATCCGATGATGATCGCCATCGACTTCGGGTCGCTGAAGGATGTGGGAAAACGACCGAAGGGGCTCGTCATCACGCTGATCGTAAACTGGCTGATCAAACCGTTCAGCATGGCAGCTCTCGGCATCTTGTTTTTCAACCATGTATTCGCTGCCTTGATAGACCCCGCGAAAGCGCCCGAATATATCGCCGGTCTGATCCTGCTGGGGGCAGCACCCTGCACCGCGATGGTGTTCGTCTGGTCGCAACTGACCAAGGGCGATGCCAACTACACGCTGGTACAGGTCTCGGTAAACGATCTGATAATGGTGCTGGCCTATGCCCCTATCGTGGCGCTGCTTCTTGGTGTCACCGATATCTCCGTGCCCTGGCAAACGCTGATCCTCTCGGTCTTGCTGTATATCGTCATTCCCCTGATCGCGGGCGCATTGACGCGTCGCCGATTGCTGGCAGACGGGGGGCCCGATGCAGTCGCCAGCTTTACCCAACGCATTAAGCCTGCATCGATTCTCGGGCTATTGCTGACGGTTGTTCTGCTTTTCGGCTTTCAGGGGCAGGTGATCCTTGCGCAGCCTCTGCTCATCGTCATGATTGCCGTTCCGATCCTGATCCAGTCCTACGGTATCTTCGCCTTGGCATATGCTTGGGCATGGGCGTGGCGCGTGCCCCACAAGATTGCCGCGCCATGCGCGCTTATCGGCACATCCAACTTCTTCGAGCTGGCAGTTGCCGTTGCGATCGGCATGTTTGGCCTCAACTCCGGCGCGGCACTTGCGACGGTCGTGGGCGTTCTGGTTGAGGTGCCGGTCATGCTGTCCCTCGTCGCTTTCGCAAATCGCACCAGAGAGAAATTTCCGGCCTGACCGCCCACGCGCTGAGCGCTCGGTCGTCAAAACGTCGTAAAAACTTCACTGTCATATTTCCATAATTCCTGTATTTAGGAATTATGGAAAACGAAAAAGCCTCTCTCGCCTTCTCAACACTTGGCCACCCCGGTCGGCTGTCGGTATTTCGGTTGCTCATGCGCTTCACCCCGAAAGGGGCGCGACCGACCGAGATTGCTCAGGCTCTGGGGTTGAAGCCCAACACCCTGTCGCATCACCTGTCTGACCTGACCTCCGCCGGTCTGGTCAGAGCCACGCGGCAGGGCCGCTCGCTGCTTTACGCGGTAAATCTGGACACGACCGAAGGCCTCATTGGCTATCTGGCAATTGATGTCGGGCGGGCCCGACCGGACCTGCTGGCATCGCTTTCCGCGACATCGAAGGAGAACCCGAAAATGGAAAACAAAATCTGGAACGTCCTGTTCATCTGCTCGGGCAACTCCGCCCGCTCACTTTTTGCCGAGGCGCTTCTGCGCGACCTGGGTAAAGGTAAGTTCAACGCCTTTTCCGCCGGCACCCATCCCAGCACTGGCCCGAACCCCTTTGCGTTGGAGGTTCTGAAGCGGAACGGACACGATACGACGGAACTCCGCTCAAAGGATGTGAAAGAGTACCAGCAAAGCGACGCCCCGGTGATGGATTTCGTGTTTACCGTCTGCGACACATCGGCCGCCGAAGAATGCCCGCCCTGGCCCGGCCAGCCGATCACCGGCCATTGGGGCCTGCCCGACCCGGTGAAGGCGCAGGGAACGGATGCCGAGAAAGCACTGACCTTCGCGCAGACCTATGGCGCTTTGCGGCACCGCATTTCTACCTTTGTGGAATTGCCAATCGCCAGCCTGGACCGGCTGTCATTGCAAAGCCGCGTCGATGAAATCGGCACCGAAGCTGATGAGAAAGCCTGAGCATGACACGAATAGCGCTCAACGGCCTAGGCCGGATCGGCAAGCTGGTCCTGCGTGACCTGATCGACAGCGGCGCGGGCGGCGAGATCGTCCTGCTGAACGATCCTGCCGGCGATGCCGAACAACACGCTTTGCTGATGGAATTTGACAGTGTGCATGGTCGCTGGCAGACGCCTGTATCTGCGACCGACGACGGGTTGATGTTGAACGGAAAGAGCGTTCGGCTGACGCATGAAAAGGCGATTGATGCCCTTCCCCTGACAGAGCTTGGGGTCGACCTCGTGATAGATTGCACCGGCGTTTTCAAGACCGCTGCAAAGGTTGCACCCTACTATGCGGCTGGCGTGAAAAAGGTGGTCGTCAGCGCGCCCGTCAAGGATGGCGGTGCGCTGAACCTTGTCTATGGCGTGAACCATCACCTTTACGACGGCTCGCAGAACCTCGTGACTGCTGCATCCTGCACGACGAACTGTCTTGCGCCGGTGGTCAAGGTCATCCACGAAAATATCGGCATTCGTCACGGCTCCATCACGACGATCCATGATGTGACCAATACCCAGACCATCGTCGACCGTCCGGCCAAGGATATGCGGCGTGCACGCTCTGCCCTGACCAATCTGATCCCGACGACAACAGGTTCCGCCACGGCGATCACGCTTATCTATCCGGAACTGAAAGGCAGGCTGAACGGACATGCCGTGAGGGTGCCTTTGCTGAACGCGTCATTGACCGACTGCGTTTTCGAGGTCGAGCGCGAAACCACCGTCGAAGAGGTCAACGCCTTGTTCAAGGCCGCATCTGAAGACCCGTTGAAGGGTATTCTCGGCTTCGAAACGCGGCCGCTGGTATCGGGCGACTTCACCAATGATCGCCGCTCATCCATCATTGATGGCCCTTCGACGATGGTGGTCAATGGCACGCAGGTAAAGATCTACGCCTGGTATGATAACGAGTGGGGCTATGCCTGCCGCCTGGCCGATATCACCCGCATGATTGCGGGGTCGTTGTGAACAATACCGCTGCTGCCCCGAACCCCTTGCGCGCCTATGCGGCGGTGACTGCCGCCTATTGGGCCTTCATGCTGTCCGATGGCGCATTGCGGATGCTTGTACTGCTGCATTTCAACAGCCTTGGATTTTCGCCCGTTCAGCTGGCGTGGTTGTTCCTGCTGTATGAAGTCGCAGGAATTGTGACCAACCTTGCCGCTGGTTGGCTGGCCGCCCGCTTCGGCCTGGCTGCGACATTGTATAGCGGCCTTGCACTTCAGATCGGGGCGCTTATCGCGCTGTCGCAGCTTGACCCTACATGGTCGATCGCTGCCTCTGTCACCTTCGTCATGGCGGTTCAGGGTGTCTCTGGCGTGGCCAAGGATCTTGCCAAGATGTCCTCGAAATCGGCGGTCAAGCTTCTGGCGCCTTCTGAAGATGGCGGGCTGTTTCGCTGGGTTGCAGCGCTGACCGGGTCAAAGAACGCCATCAAGGGGCTGGGTTTTTTCCTTGGCGCAGCGCTGCTGGCGCTTGCCGGCTTTCACGCCGCCGTTCTGGGTATGGCAGCGATATTGGCGGCGATCCTGACGGCGGTCATCCTGTTTCTGCCTGCGGGGCTTCCCGGCCGCATGAAGTCGGCGGAAAAATGGTCGGGATGGCGGTCGCGCGATGTCCGAGTAAACCGACTGAGCCTTGCGCGCATGTTCCTTTTCGGCGCAAGGGACGTCTGGTTCGTCGTCGGCATTCCGATCTATTTTCACTCCGTCCTGTCCGATGGCTCGGCAGAGGGGCGGCGCGAGGCGTTCTTTCTTGTCGGCGGCTTCATGGCGCTGTGGATCATCGCCTATGGCGCGGTTCAGGCTTTCGCACCGCGAATTCTGGGCGGCAGCAGCCAGCCTGAACAGGCCGTTGTCGGGAAGGCAATCCTATGGGCGGCCATGCTCGTCCCGATACCATTTGCCCTTGCCGTCGCAGCACTTATCGCGGACGGTCCCGCCCCGTGGCTGACCGCATTGCTGATCGTCGGGCTGCTACTGTTCGGCTTTGTGTTCGCGGTAAACTCTTCCGTTCACTCCTACCTCATCCTCGCATTCGGTTCGGCTGCGCGGATCACCCGCGATGTCGGCTTCTACTACATGGCGAACGCAGCGGGCCGTCTGGTTGGAACGCTGCTATCGGGCCTCAGCTATCAGATCGGGGGGCTGCCGCTGTGTCTTGCAACGGCGGGCGCGATGGCTCTTGCAAGCTGGTTGGCGATCCGAAAACTGCGCGATGAAGCAGCTTGACCGTTATACCGGCCCCGCTCTTATGACAGGTGGCGGTTGACGGCGCACCGACTGCCAAAGAACAGGGCAAGCGCGGAATCCGGCCGTTTTCTGGCATCCTGAACGCAGAACACTCTTGACCAGCGACCGTGTGATCCGCAATCGTTAGGGAAATTGCGTGACGCGAACGGCATCAGGGCCCCTCATCCGCCTTCGGCGGAGTGGGGCCTTTTTCGTTTGCCGTAGGGGAGGTTACATGAAACGACGGATCGAAATCGGTATTCTGCTGTCCCGCACAGGCGGCTACGCGGCAATTTCGAATGCCAGTTTCACCGGCGCAATGAACGCGATACGCAAAGTGAATGAGGATCCCGCATTCGCTATCGAACTTTCCCCGGTCGTGCGTGACCCGGAAGGTCAGATCGACCTATATGCTCCACAATGCAAAAGCATCCTGAAAGACAGCACTGCGCGACACATCCTTGGTTGTGTCACATCGTGGAGCCGTAAGGAAGTTCTGCCGGTGCTGGAACGCGCCGACGCGACGCTTTGGTATGCAGTCCCCTATGAAGGGTTCGAGGCATCGGATCATGTCGTCTACATGCACGCCTGTCCGAACCAGCATTTGCTGCCTTTGCTGGACTGGGCCATGCCGCGCTTCGGCAAAAGGATGCACCTTGTCGCGTCAAACTATATCTGGGGATGGGAGATCAACCGGCTGGCCAGAGAGGTTGTCACGACGTCCGGCGGCGAAATCACCGGCGAGCGGCATCTTTCGCTTGGTGAGACGGGCGTCGAGGACATGGTCGATGAGATCATCGAGATCCGGCCTGACTTCATCATGAACTCTCTGATCGGGCCGTCGCAATATTCATTCGTCAAGGCGCTGAAGGCGCGTATGCCGGGCCTGCCGATCCTGTCGTGCAATCTGACCGAATGCGAATTACCCCTGATGGGCGAGGCCGCCGATGGTTTGATCGCAGCAGGGCCCTATTTCCATGCACCGGGTCTCGATTTTGCCAATTCACATGAGGCAGCGGCCTATGCCTCGACCATGGAAATGGCCCGCCTTTTCCACGCGCATCCGGGCGGTGAAAACCTGCCGCTTGCCGACCTTCTGGCACTGGATAACGGCGCGGGGCCGATAGACGCACAAACACATCACACGGCACTGCCCGCACTGATTGCCAAGGCGGAAGGCGGTCGTTTCGTTGTTCAGCAAAGCTTGCCCGCCAGACCCGGCGACCCCTATCTGACCCGACCAGAGCGACATCATCGTCGGCCCAGCCTTCGGATCGTGACATGAGCGGGCGCGTCCGCATTCTTGATCTGGCAGGGGCAAGGGCCGCCATCCTGCACCGCCCCCACGGCAATGTCTCGGCCATTGAAAGGCAGCTTCGCGCGATTGGCCTTTCCGTCGAATCCCACTGGCCAGAACTGCCACCGGACCTTTCCGTCGATTTTCTGTTTTTCGACGTCGATATGGGTTTTGACACGCAGTTTGCATGGAAGCCGGGGGAAAGTCCGATGCCCATGATCGCGTTGATCGGCTCGGAAGCGCCTGGCCGGATCGAATGGTCGCTGTCGCATGGCGCCCATGCGCAATTGTTGAAGCCGGTCGGTGATAATGGGGTCTATTCGGCGCTGCTGATCGCCCGTGCCGCGTTCGAGGCTCATCACCGCTCTGCCAGCAGGATTGAAGAGTTGAGGGAACGGCTGTCTGCCCGCGAAACCGTCGTGCGTGCCGTCATGGCCCTGATGGCGCAGGGTATGAGCGACGAGGTCGCATTTGCCAGCCTGCGCCGCATGGCAACCGACCGCCGGGAAAGCTTCGAGGCCGCGGCGGCGCGGATCATCGCCCGCCATGACCACCCCAAAAGCAACGGAAGCGGTTCATGACTGATACCACCACGCCGATGACTCCCGCCCCATTTGCGCCACCGGTCGAACGCGGCGCATTCGCAAGGCTGCTGCGCCGGCCGCTTGCTGTACTGGGGCTGCTGCTGATCCTTGTGATCGTCGGTGCGGCCATCGCGGCACCGTGGCTCGCAAGCTATCCGCCGGATCAGCAGAATTTCGACGGGCTGACGCTGGAAGGCGCGCCGATGCCGCCGGGCGGACCGTGGCTGATGGGGACTGATCTGCTGGGCCGCGACTTGTTTTCGCGACTGCTTTATGGGGCGCGGACCTCGCTGATTATCGGGATCATCGCAAACGGAATTGCGGTTGGGCTTGGCACCGTGGTCGGGCTTACGGCGGGATGGGTGCGTGGATGGGTCGGCACGGTACTGATGCGCTTCACCGATCTCATGATGGCGTTCCCTGCCCTGCTGCTGGCGATTTGCCTTGCCGCGATCTTCCGGCCTTCGCTTTGGATCGTGGCGCTTGTCATCGCGATGGTGAACTGGGTTCAGACCGCCCGCGTCGTTTACACCGAAACAACCGCTCTTACCGAACGCGACTTTATCGCGGCAGAGCGCACCTTGGGCGCATCGGGTGCACGCATCTTGTGGCACCATCTGCTGCCGCATCTGTGGCCGACGATCATCGTCTGGGCAACGCTGGGGATTTCAACCACCGTGCTGCTGGAAGCGACGCTGTCCTATCTGGGTGTGGGTGTTCAGCCACCGACACCAAGTTGGGGAAATATCATCTTCGAGAACCAGACCTATTTTCAATCAGCGCCCTGGCTGGTCTTTATACCCGGCGCCGCGATTCTGCTGCTGGCACTTGCCTTCAATCTGGTCGGCGATGCACTTCGCGAAGTCCTCGACCCGACGCAAAGGGGGCGGCGCTGATGGCAGCTTATCTGATCCGGCGCCTTTTTCAGTCCGCGCTGATCCTGCTGGGCGTCAGCGTGATCACCTTTCTGCTGCTTTATATCCTGCCTGCCGATCCGGTGCGTCAGATCGCCGGACGCTCTGCCACGCCCGAGGTGGTAGAGAACATCCGCCGCCAGCTTGGCCTCGATCAGCCGGTCTGGGTGCAATATGGCAATTACCTGTGGGGTCTGCTGCATGGCGATATGGGTCGCAGTTATCTGCAAAGGTCAGAGGTCGCGAGCCTGATCGCCGCCCGCCTGCCCGCGACTCTGCAACTGATGCTGGGTGCCATTTTGGCCGAACTGCTGATCGGTCTTACCCTTGGCGTGGTGGCCGCGCTGAACCGGGGGAAACCGCTGGACACCTCGCTCATGGTGGTCAGCTTTACCGCCGTTTCCGCGCCGCAGTTTGTGGTCGCGCTGCTGCTGCTTTACGTCTTTGCGGTCAAGCTGGGCTGGTTCCCGATCGGCGGCTACGGAACGCTTTCGCATTTGGTGCTCCCCTCTGTCACCATGGGGATCATGGGCGCGGGCTGGTACAGCCGGATGATGCGGTCCTCCATGCTGGACGTGCTTCGCGCCGATTACATTCGCACCGCCCGCGCCAAGGGCCTTGGCCGCGCCCGCGTCGTCCTGCGCCATGCCCTGCCCAATGCGATCCTGCCTGTTATCGCCATGATCGGCATGGATATAGGCATCTTCATGGGCGGTGTCGTCGTCGTCGAAAGCGTCTTTGGCTGGCCAGGCATCGGTCAGCTTGCCTGGCAGGCGATCCAGCGGGTCGACATCCCGATCATCATGGGCGTCACCATCACCTCGGCCGTGGCCATCGTACTGGGCAACCTGCTGGCCGATCTCATCACCCCATTCATAGATCCGCGCATCAAGCTGCGGTAACAACAGGAGAGGATAAATGAAAAAACTTATGATCTCGACAGCGCTCGTCGCCGCAATGGCGCTACCGGTCGCAGCGCAGGAAACGCTTGATCCAAACGCGACGCCTGGCGGCAGCATCATCATCACCTACAAGGACGATGTGGCGACGCTGGACCCGGCCATCGGCTATGACTGGCAGAACTGGTCGATGATAAAGTCGATCTTCGACGGGCTGATGGATTACGAACCTGGCACGACGAATCTGCGCCCCGGCCTTGCCGAAAGCTATGAGATGTCCGAGGACGGGCTGACCTATACATTCAAGCTGCGCCCCGGTGTGAAGTTCCACAATGGGCGCGAGATGACGGCGGAGGATGTGAAATATTCGCTCGACCGGGTGACCGACCCGGAAACGATGTCACCGGGCGCGGGCTTCTTTGGCTCAATCAGCGGTTATGATGAAGCAGCCGCGGGAGAGGCCGAAGGGCTTGCCGGTGTGACCGTAATCGACCCGCAGACCGTTCAGATCGAGCTCAGCCGTCCGGACGCGACCTTCCTTCACCTGATGGCGCTGAACTTCGCCTCAGTGGTGCCGAAAGAGGCTGTGGACGAAGCCGGTGCCGACTTCGGCAAGAACCCGGTCGGGACCGGCGCGTTCAAGCTGGGCGAGTGGACGGTTGGCCAGCGGGTCGTTCTGGAAAAGAACGCCGATTACTGGCGCGACGGGCTGCCCTATCTGGACAGCATCACCTTCGAAATCGGGCAGGAACCTGTCGTGGCCCTGCTGCGCCTGCAGAATGGCGAGGTTGACGTCCCCGGCGACGGCATCCCGCCCGCCAAATTCGAAGAGGTGATGAGCGATCCAGATCAGGCCGCCCGCGTTGTCGAAGGCGGGCAGCTTCACACCGGCTATATCACCATGAATGTCGAAACCCCGCCCTTCGACAAGGTAGAGGTTCGTCGCGCCGTGAATATGGCGCTGAACAAAGATCGTATCGTGCAGATGATTAACAATCGCGCGGTGCCCGCCACCCAGCCGCTGCCCCCGTCGATGCCGGGCTATACCGAAGGCTATGCCGGCATCGATGGCGATATCGAAGCCGCCAGGCAATTGATGGCCGATGCGGGTTATGCGGATGGGGTGGATACCGAACTTTACGTCATGAACACCGATCCCAACCCACGCATTGCCCAAGCGATCCAGCAGGATCTTTCGCAGATCGGCATCAATGCGGAGATCCGTTCGCTGGCTCAGGCCAATGTGATCGAGGCGGGCGGCAATGGCAGCGCACCGATGATCTGGTCTGGCGGGATGGCCTGGATTGCCGACTTCCCGGACCCGTCGAATTTCTATGGACCGATCCTTGGCTGCGCGGGCGCGGAACCTGGTGGCTGGAACTGGTCGAAATACTGTAACCAAGAGCTGGACGCCGCCGCGACCGAGGCGGATTCGATGGCAGGCGAGGATCAGTCGGAGGCCCGCCTTCAGGCCTGGTCGGATGTCTATATGCGTGTCATGGAAGATGCACCCTGGGCACCTGTCTTCAACGAACAGCGCTTCACCATGAAGTCCGAGCGGATGGGCGGTTACGACGCGCTTTACGTCGATCCGGTCTCTATTCCCGTCAATTACGACTATGTCTATGTGAGTGAATAAGATGTGCGGCAACTGTAACTACACGATCCACGGTGCGCAGCATCACTTCGGCTGGGACAACGCGATTGCACCGGTGCAGCGGGTGGAGCCGGGCCAATCGGTCTATTTCGAATGCATGGATTCATCGGCGGGCCAGCTTGGCCCGTCCTCTACCGTCGAGGACCTCGGGGCGCTCGATTTCGGCAAGATCAACCCTGTGACCGGCCCGATCTGGATCGAAGGGGCCGAACCCGGTGACGCGCTGAAAATAACCATTCAGCAGTTCTTCCCGACAGAGGCAGAGGGTTCTGCATGGGGCTGGACGGCCAACATTCCCGGTTTCGGCTTGCTGGCCGATCAGTTCACCGATCCGGCGCTGACGATCTGGAAATATGACGCGGGGACAAAGGAACCGGCGCTGTTCGGTAAGGAAGGCCGCGTGCCGTTGAAGCCCTTCGCCGGGACCATCGGCTGCGCTTTGGCCGAACCCGGATCACACTCCATCGTGCCGCCGCGCCGTGTCGGCGGAAATCTGGACATCCGCGATCTGGCTGAAGGGACAGAGCTTTACCTGCCGGTCGAGGTCGCGGGTGCGCTGTTCAGCGTCGGCGACACACATGCCGCGCAGGGCGACGGAGAGGTCTGCGGCACCGCCATCGAAAGCCCGATGGATGTCGCGCTGAAATTCGATCTGGTCAAGGGCGCCAACCTGAAGATGCCGCGCTTCACCACGACCGGCCCGGTGACGCGGCACCTGGACGCCAAAGGATATGAGGTCACGACCGGGATCGGCCCGGACCTGATGAGCGGCGCACGCGATGCGGTGGCGGGCATGGTCGATCACCTGTGTGCGACACGTGGCATGTCGGCTGTTGATGCCTATATGCTGGTCTCGACCTGCGGCGATCTGCGGATTTCGGAAATCGTGGACATGCCGAACTGGGTGGTCAGTTTCTACTTCCCACGCGCGGTCTTTGAATGACCGATCCGGTGCTTTCCGTTCGCGACCTGACCGTCGCAGTCGACACGCAAGCGGGCCCTAAATCGCTGGTTTCGGACCTGTCCTTCACGTTGTCGCGCGGCCAAACGCTGTGCATCGCGGGCGAATCCGGGTCCGGCAAGTCGATCACCTCACTTGCGGTGATGGGCTTGCTGCCAACGGGGGTAAAGATCGCATCCGGCTCTGTCCGACTGAACGGGCAGGAGCTGACCACCCTGCCCGAGCGTAAAATGCGTGACATTCGCGGTGCCCGCATCGCTATGATTTTTCAGGAACCGATGACGAGCCTGAACCCGGTTCTGACCATCGGAACCCAGTTGGCCGAGGCAATCCGCACTCACGATCCGACAGCCGACGCCAAGGCGCAGGGGCTTGCGGCGCTGAAAGCGGTACGGCTTTCTCAACCCGAACAGCGGATGCGGCAATACCCGCACGAACTTTCTGGCGGGATGCGGCAGCGCGTCATGATTGCAATGGCTCTGGCACTAAAGCCCGATGTGCTGATTGCGGATGAGCCGACCACGGCGCTTGATGTCACGGTTCAGCGTGAGGTTCTGGATCTTTTGCGCGACCTGCAACGCGACACAGGCACGGCGGTCATTCTGATTACGCATGATATGGGCGTCGTCGCGGAAATGGCAGACAGCGTCATCGTCATGCAATCGAGCCGGATGGTTGAAACCGCGCCAGTCGCGCGGATATTCGAAGCACCAGCCCAAGCCTATACAAGTTCCCTGCTGGCTGCCGTACCGCGCATGGGCGATGGCAGCGGCGCTGTGCCGGTCAAAGCGGAACCAATCGCACGACTGAAGGATGTGCAGGTCCGCTACGACATCCACGGCGGCCTGCTTGGGCGCACAACCCATCGCGTTCATGCCGTGGAACATGTCAGCTTCGACATCCGCGCCGGAGAGACCTTTTCACTTGTTGGCGAATCCGGCTGCGGAAAATCCACCATCGCCCGCGCAATCACCGGGCTTGTCCCGCATCTGGGCTCAATCACGGTCGCGGGGCATACCGTCCCGCAAGACGGGCTGAGCGCCAGTGCCGCGCTGCGTCGGGACGTTCAGATGGTTTTTCAGGACCCCGCAGCCGCGCTCAACCCGCGCAAGCGAGTTGGCGATCTGGTGGCAGAGCCGCTTGCCATTCACCGCATCGGCACACCGACCGAACGGCGCGACCGCGTACGAACCCTGTTTGACCGCGTCGGGCTGTCAGCCGATCAGATCGAGCGCTACCCGCACGAATTTTCCGGGGGGCAGCGCCAGCGTATCTGCATCGCACGCGCCCTCGCCCTGCAACCAAAGCTGATCATCGCGGATGAAAGCGTCTCTGCCCTGGATGTTTCCGTGCAGGCGCGGGTGCTGGACCTGCTGGCGGAGTTGAAGGCCGAATTCGGTATCAGCTATCTGTTCATCAGCCATGATATGGCAGTTGTGGAAAACATCAGCGACCGGATTGCGGTCATGTATCTTGGCCAGATCGTCGAGGCAGGCAGCCGCGCCCAGATATTCGGCAATCCGCAGCACCCCTATACCCGCCGGCTGATCGAGGCCGTGCCGGTTCCCGACCCCAGTTTTGTGCGCCCATCGGCGGCAAGGATGACAACCGAAGTCCCTAGCCCCGTATGGCCGCTCGGACATGGCCCGGACCGGCTGATGTTGCATGACACGGGCGGTGGTCATCTGGTTGCGGCAGGTTTACAACCATAGGACTCGCACATTTCGAATTGCAGCCTTAAGCCAGCCTGCGTACCGAACCGCTGCACCCCTATATTTGTGCGCAGGTATACCGCAATGGCAACGCTGTAGAGAAAGGCGGGGCGCAACGGCTGGGCCGGTAAGGAACAGGCTTCCCACTACAAACAAAATCTGATCCGCGTCTCGCTGCCTGTCAGACCGGACCTGATAATCTGCGTCATGGCGGCTGCAAGCAGATCTGTGCAAACGACCCGCAGCTATTTCCCCATATGGGCGGGACGACCACAGATTCCCTGCTGGGGGTAAAGCGGACCGCCGATAGGACCAGTATTTGAAAGTCGCAGAATTGCCTTGCCGGGCACCCTCTTGCCTTTAGCTGAATGACGGGCGAGGTTATTGTAGGAACCAGCCCGTTCCACATGTTGCATGGCCGATAAGTTGACCTACGACGACAAGACCCTTCCCTTCACCTGTGAAAAGCGCCCAGCCTCTGGTGCACTTGGCGTGGTTGTGACCAACTCACCCCTCGGTTCGGCCGCCGGGAATGAGATGCTGGCGGCCGGTGGAAACGCGATTGACGCTGCAGTGGCGGCATTGTTCACCCTGACGGTGGTGGAGCCGATGATGGTCGGCATCGCAGGCGGCGGTATTTCGCATCTGCGGCTGTCCGATGGCCATCACGTCGTCATCGACGCCATGTCGACCGCAGGCCAGATGGCGCGACCCGACATGTTCGCCCCGCTCTCTGACGCTGGCCCAAACTACATGGAGGTCGCAGATCTTCGAAACACTATCGGACCATCCGCAGTTGCCGTACCGGGCAATCTGCGCGGCTGGTGCCTGATGCATGAACGCTTTGGCAAGCTGCCTTTCGCTGACGTTGTCGAACCTGCGATCAGGGCCGCGTCGCGTGGCTTTACCGTCAGCCATTACCTGAACGGCGCCCTGCGCGAGCATGAGCAGGACCTTCGGAACGATTCGGTCATATCGGCGCTGTTTCTGCCCAATGGGCAGCCCGTGACACCCGGAACGCGGCTGACGATGGCGGATTATGCTGACAGTCTGCGCATCATTCAGCGCGACGGCGATACCGCCCTGCATGGCGGAGAACTCGGTCAGGCTCTGATCGACAGCATGAAGGCACGCAACGGCGCTGTCGGCCACCTTACCATGGAAGATCTGACAGCCTTTCGCGCGATAGAGCGCGAGGCGATCTTCGGCGACTATCGCGGCCATACCATCGCCGGACCGCCACCGCCGGCATCATCCGGCGTGCATATCGTGCAGATGCTGAACTTGCTGGAACAGCACGATATTGCTGCAATGGGCTTTGGCTCTGCCGAATTGCTTCACTTGCTGGCAGAGGTCATGCGTATCGGGTTTGAGGACCGTCGCGCAGCCTCTGGCGATCCGGATTTCGTCGATGTGCCCGTGGCCCGCTACACCTCGAAGGAATATGCGCAATCCAGCCAGTCGCGCATTCGCGGAAATGGTGGCAGTACGCAGCCCCCTGCCCGGCCTGCGCATGAAAGCCGTGACACCACCCATCTGACGGTTGCAGACCGCGACGGGAATATCGTCTGCGCAACGCATACCATCAACGGCCTGTTCGGTGCCAGATATATGGTGCCCGGGACCGGGATCATCCCGAACAACTACATGCTGAACTATGACCCTCATCCCGGACATGCGCTGTCCATCGCACCGGGCAAACGGGTGCCAACCTCTATGGCGCCAATGATCGCTTTGCGTGACGGACGGCCGTGCTTTGCGCTTGGGCTGCCCGGTGCCGTGCGGATCTTCCCCTCTGCCATGCAGGCCATCAGCAATATCATCGACCACGGGATGAGCCTTCAGCAGGCGGTCGAGGCACCCCGTATCTGGACCGACGGGCACCATGTCGAGCTGGAACCGGCCTACGCTTCCATGCGGGATGTTCTGACCGACAGGGGCCATGACGTCCGGCTGGTCAAGACGATTGGCGGTGGCATGAATGCGATCGGCTTTTCGGATGACGGCATGATGACCGGTGCCGCATGCTGGCGGGCCGATGGCACTGTCATGGCGCAGGGCGGCGGGCTTGCGCGACCGGGCGTGCGTTTCAAGATTTGACCGACGATTGAAGGAGCAGGCATGACCCGCGTCGTATTTCTGGACCCGACAACCAGCCAGCGGCTGGACCTCATGCGCAGCCACCTGCCCGAGGGGTGGCGACTTGATAACGCAACCGCCCGCGACAGCGACACACAGATGGCAGCCATAGAAGGGGCAGATTTCGCTATTGCCAGTGACGTCGCCGTGACCGGGGCGATGATGGCAACGCCCGGCTTGAAGGGCATCCACAAATGGGGCGTCGGTTATGACGGCATTGACCTTGAGGCGGCGCGAAAGCATGGCGTGCGCGTCATGCGGCTGACAGGTTCCAACGCCATTGCGGTGGCAGAAACGACGCTTGCCCTGATCCTTTCGGTCAATCGCAATATCGTTCGCGGCCATGTTGGTATCCACAACGGGGACTGGCTGAAGGCGCAGCTTGCGCCGACCGCCACGACACTGTCGGGTCAGACTGTCGGCATTGTCGGCATGGGCTATGTCGGCAAGGCACTGGCACGGCTTCTGAAAGGGTTCGGCTGCCGGGTGCTTTACAGCAAGCGCACCCCGCTTTCCGCCGAGGAAGAGGCCGAAACCGGCGCAAGCCACGCGCTGCTTGACGATATGCTGGTAGCCGCGGACGTTGTGACGCTGAATTGCGAGTTGAACGACAGCACGCGCAACCTGATTGACCGTGACAAGTTGGCGCTGATGAAGCCCGATGCCATTCTGGTCAACGCGGCAAGAGGCGGAGTTTTGGTCGAGCAGGATCTGGCCGACGCGATACAGCAGGGCAAGCTGCGCGGCGCGGGTGTCGATGTGTTTTCAATCGAACCGATCCAGCCCGACAATCCACTGATGAACCTTGATCGTGTCATCCTCACGCCGCATGTCGCCGCGGGCTCTTCGGCCGGGTTTGCAAGGTCCATTCAGCGAATGATGGACAATATGCTTGCCGTGCACGAAGGGCGCATGCCGAATGAGATAGACATCCTCGTCTGAGGATCAGTCGGGAACAGCAAATCCTTTCTGTTCGCCAATTCGCGCCGCGACCTGACGGGTGACGCTGATGAAGTCCTGCACCAGCGGCGAGGTCTCTCCCTTTGGCCACGCGACAACCAGTTCAATGGCGCGGGGCAGTTCCGGCACCGGCCGGAAATCCAGATATGGCGAGTGGATGTTGCTAATCCATGAGGGCATGACCGCCAGCCCCAGACCCGAGGCCACCTGTGCTGCAACCGATGTCGTATGCGTGCATTCCTGGACGAAACGCGGTGTAAGCCCCTCTCGCCGGAAAGCGTCGCGAAGCAGCATCGCGTAATTCGCACCGAGGATCGGCGCATAGCCGACAAGCGGCTCATCCGCGATATCACGCAACGCGATTTCAGACTTGCTTGCCAGCCGGTGCCCCTTCGGCAGCGCGGCCACGAAACCTTCGCGAAGCAATGTTTCGACCTGCATGAAAGCCGCCTGCTCTGTCGGACGGATGAAGGCGATATTCACCTCTCCGGTCTCAAGCGTCCGCAATTGTTCTGACGTGCCGAGATGTTCGATATCGACGATGACCGCCGGCCATTTGCTGCGAAATTCGGCCAGGATCGGGGGGATGACATGGGTCATCGCCATATTCACCCCGGCAATCGTAAGCCGTCCGGTCGACTGACCGGCCATGGCTCGGGTGTGTGAGACGGCCCGGTCCATGCCGTCAATCAACTCTCGCGCGTGGCTGAGCAGGGTTTCACCGGCTGAAGTCATTCGCGTCCGCCGCGTGGTGCGTTGGAACAGGGTGACGCCAAGGCGTTCCTCCATCGCACGAATCTGTTGGCTCAGCGGTGCCTGCGCGATCCCCAGACGCTCTGCCGCCCTGCCGAAATGAAGTTCTTCGGCGAGGCAGACGAAATAGCGAAGCTGTCTCAAGTCGATACCTGTATTCATATGCAAAACGTATCAAATCATCCGATATTTGGGAATTGATTCTAATAGATTCGCGTGGTTCGCTTTCAATTCCATGCAAGAGAGGCACCCTTCCCCACGATGCTTCGTTTTTGGTTAATCAAATTTCTCCGCACGATTCTGACGCTTTGGCTGGTCGTGACGTTCACATTCATCGTGCTGCGCACCTCCGGCGACCCGGTACAGGCGCTGCTGGGTGCCGATGCGATGCCCGCCGAGATTGAGCAGTTCCGCCGTGCATGGGGGCTGGATCAGCCATTGATCGTGCAATACGTCAATTACATCGGTCAGATGGCCACAGGGCAGTTCGGCACATCGCTACGCGATCACCGCCCGGTGATCGAGATCATTGGCGAACGGCTTCCAGCAACACTGCAACTGGGGCTGGCAGCATTCGCCTTGGCCGCGCTGATCGGGATACCCGCAGGCATCATCGCGGCACTTCGGCGCGGCAGCCTGATCGACCGGGCCATCATGACGGTCGCGGTCTTCGGTTTCGCTTTGCCCAACTTCTTTCTTGGCATATTGCTGATCCTACTGTTTTCACTGACGTGGCAGATCCTGCCGTCGTCGGGCATCGGCACGTGGCAGCATCTGGTCATGCCTGCAATCACGCTGGCGACCTTTACAGCAGGCTCGCTGGCTCGATTCACCCGCTCTGCCATGCTGGAGGTTCTGGAAAAGCCTTTCATGCGGGCGGCGGCGGCCAAGGGCGTGCCATTCGGCAAACGGGTGATGCTTCATGCCTTTCCAAATGCCGCCATTCCCATCGTGACGGTTGTTGGTCTGAACCTTGGTCAGCTGGTGGCGGGTGCCATTGTGGTTGAAACCGTCTTTGCCTGGCCGGGCATCGGTCGACTTCTGGTGGTCGCCGTATCTCAGCGCGATCTGGCGGTTGTTCAGGGGCTGGTGCTGGTCATCGCCGCGACAATGGTCATCGCGAATCTGATCGTCGACCTGCTTTACGGTCTTCTTGATCCCCGTATACGCGAGGCGGCACGATGAGACACGGATCGAATATCATCGTCGTTTGCGCCTCTGTCGTGCTGATTTTGGCGATTGGGGTGGCCGTAATCGGCAATATCTTCACCCCCCATGCCGTCACTGATCAGGCCTTGCTAAGCCGGCTTAAACCGCCTGTCTGGCTGGGCGGCGAGGCAGAGTTTCCACTGGGCACAGACCGTATCGGTCGCGATATGGTAGCAAGGCTGGTTGCAGGGCTGCGCATGTCCCTGTCGGTCGCGCTGCTTGGCACGCTGATCGGCGCCATATTCGGGACTCTTGTCGGTTTTATCGCCGCCCATTTCCGCGGCTGGGTCGAAGAGGCGCTGATGATGGTCGTCGACCTTCAGGCATCTTTGCCCTTCATCCTGATTGCCCTGACGCTTCTGGCGTTCTTCGGTAATTCAATGCTGTTGTTCATCATCCTGATGGGGATGTTCGGCTGGGAAACCTATGCCCGTCTTGCGCGCGGTGTCGTGCTGTCTGCGCGGGCGCAGCCTTATGCGCGCGCCATCGTCGCACTTGGTGCACGGCCTGACCGCCTGTATCTGCGCCACATCCTTCCCAATATCGCCTCTGCCCTGATCGTGCAGGTCACGCTGACCTTCCCGCAGATCATCCTGCTGGAGACATCGCTGTCCTTCCTGGGCCTTGGCATCCAGCCACCCAATACCAGCCTCGGGCAAATTCTGGGCGATGGCCGCGACTATCTGTCGACCGCGTGGTGGATATCGGTCTGGCCGGGGCTGCTGATCTTTCTGATTACGCTGTCGATGTCGGTTCTGGGTGACGCCCTGCGCGACCGGCTGGATCCGATGCTGAAACAACGAACGACCTGAAAATCGCAACAAGGAGATTACAAGATGATCACCAGAAGAGATTTCGGAACCTATTCACTCGGCGCGGGGGCGGCGACATTGCTGCTGCCGAAGAAATGGGCGCATGCGCAAGGTACGCGACCGACACTGACGATCGCTGTCGATAACCTTTGGGCGAATATCAACACCGTCAACGGTATCTCGACCACGACGCGGCGCTTCTTTCCCAACATCTATTCGCATCTGGTAGAGCGCGACTATATCGCGGATGAGCAGGGTCTGGTTCTGAAGCCGGGCGTGGCAACGGAGTGGACGCAGGACGGCAAGGTCTGGACCATCAAGCTGCGCGAAGGCGTGAAATTCCACAATGGCGAGACGATGACTGCCGAAGATGTGGCCTTCACGCTTGGCCCGGAACGGCTGTGGGGAGACGAGCCGTTTGAGCCGCGCGGCAAGACCTTTGCGGCGGGTTTCACGCGGGTTGAGGCGATTGACGATCTGACAGTCGAGATCGAGACAGAACGTGAAGACCCCTACATCCCCGGCAAATTGACAGGCTATATCGGCTTTGTCGTGCCGAAAAAGGCCTATCTGGACATGGGTGTGGATGCGTTCGGTCAGGCACCCATTGGCACCGGCCCCTACAAGGTTACGCTGTTCCGCTCTGGCGAGGTGCTGGAGATGGAGGCATTTGACGACTACTGGGAAGGGCCGCCGCCCGCGGCAAAGCTGATCTGGCGCATCGTGCCGGAATTTGCCGCGCGCATGGCTGGCGTCGTTTCGGGCGAGTTCGACTTTATGGCGAATATCCCGACCGATCAGGAAGCGCAGATGGAAAGCTACGACAATGTCACGCTTGCCCGTGCGCTAGCCAGCAACTACCCCGCCTTTGCCTTCAACACTCGTCCCGACCCTGAGGATAATCCGCTGGTGGATGTGAACCTGCGTAAAGGCATGGTTCAGGCCATCGACATGAATGCCATTGTCGAGGCGCTTTTCGGCGACACCACCTTCCACCCGGATGTGCCTTTCAACTTCCCTGAATACGGCGATTTCTACGATCCGGATATGCCGAACCCGCTGCCTTACGATCCAGAGGCTGCGCGTGCGCTGATTGAAAAGTCTGGCTATGACGGTCAGCCGCTGCAATGGCACATCACGCGGCAGTTCTATCCGAATTACGAAGCCGCCGCAGAGATCATGATCGAACAATGGCGGCAAGTCGGCGTTAATGTCGTAGCAGAGGTTCTGGACAATTTCGAGCTGGTCTATACCCGCCCCTACCACATGATGAATATGTCGATGTCGACCGACTTCATTCCCGGCGATCCCTATCAGCCGCTTTGGCTGGACTGGGGCCCAACGTCCAGCCGTGCCACGGCACATTGGAAAACCTGGGACCCGACCGAGGAATATCTTGCTGCCGGTCGGGAGTTCGAGCAGGCGACCGATTTCGAAACGCGCAAGGCCGCATATCTGAAGCTTTCGCAGGCTTGGCAGGATGTCACGCCCGGCTTTTATCTGTGGAAAAGCGTCTATAACTGGGCGCATCGCTCGGACATCGAGTTCGTCCCGCGTCCGGACGGGGAAATGCGCATGTTCGGCGAATACATGACGTTGCCCTCGTGAGTGACGATAACAAAGGCGCGAAACACGCGCTGAAAGACATGACGGTCGCGGAATTTCGCGACCGTCTGAAGCACGAGCCTGTCATCCTGCTGCCCCTCGGCAGTCATGAGGAACAGGGTCCCCATGCCCCCATGGGCGACTATCAGCTAGCCGAGGCCATCGCGCTTCGCATCGCAGAACAATCCGGCGCAATCGCAGCACCTTGCCTTCCCTTCGGCTATGCCGAGTTCTTTCGGGGCTTCGCCGGCGGTATCCAATTGCGCGCGGCGACGTTCCGCGCCGTTCTGAACGACATGATCGAGTCGTTTCTGGATCATCGTATCGACCGGCTTTTGATCCTTAACGGGCACTCGACCAATGCAAGCCTGATTGAAGAGGTCTGCCGGGATATAAAACGGCGGTTGGGGGTAAGTGTCGCCTCTGTCGATCTGTGGCGTTCGATCCCCGAAAGCCTCTGGACAGAAATCCACGGCGATGACGCCCGCAAATCGCGCGGGCATGGCGGCGATCCGGTAACGTCCGTATCAATGTATCTTCGCCCGGAACAAATGCGCATGGACCTTGCGTTGCCTGCGCGGCCCGCGCGGGTCATGGGCTTTCCGACTGCAGGAGTTCAGGGCGTGACGATTGACGGCATTCAGGTCAATCTGCCGCTGGATGCCCATGAAATCGCGCCAAACGGAATGCTGGGCGGCGATGCCGGGCCTTCGTCTGAACAGGCGGGTCAACGCATCGTAGATCACCTGTGCAGCCACTGCGCCCGGGTTGTCGAGGTACTGCGTAAATCCGACCCACGCAATCTACAACCCGGAGCGATGTGATGGCTGAACCCCTGCTCGACGTTCAGAATCTGAGTGTTCCGCTTCCGCCCGGAGCAGACCGGCCCTTTGCCGTCCACGACCTTTCCTTCACGCTGAACAAAGGTGAGATCCTGTGTATTGTCGGCGAAACGGGATCGGGAAAGTCCCTGACAGCGCTTGCGACGATGGGCCTGCTGCCAAGCAACCTGCCGCGGCCTTCTGGTCAGATCACCTTTGAGGGGCACGACATGCTGCGCATCTCCCCTCGTCTGCGCCGAGACCTGTCGGGAAGTCGGCTGTCGATGATCTTCCAGGAACCGGCTGCGGTCTTAAACCCCATTTACAGGGTCGGCGATCAGGTCGCGGAAACCTTCCGCCTGCACACTGATCTGGGTAAGAAGGAGATCCGGCGCCGCGTGATCGAGCTGTTTGATGAGGTCCGCCTGCCTGATCCCGAAGCCATGCTGCGCGCCTATCCGCACCAGCTTTCGGGTGGGCAATGCCAGCGGGTCATGATTGCCACCGCGCTCGCACTCGATCCGGCGCTGCTTATTGCCGATGAACCGACGACTGCGCTTGACGTGACGACACAGGCGAAGATCCTGCAACTTATGCTGGACCTTCGGCGGGAACATGGCACCGGCATCATGTTTATTACCCATGATTTCGGTGTCGTGGCAGAGATTGCCGACCGCGTGGCCGTCATGCGGCAGGGCGAGCTGGTCGAACTCGGGACGACAGACCAAATCCTGCGAGACCCGCAGGCCGACTATACGAAAAAGCTGATTGCGGCGGTGCCGCGCCTTGCACCCAAGCAGACGCCAACGAGTGGGGGCGAGCCTGTATTGAAAGCGGCTGGATTGGGCAAAACCTATCGCAGCCGCACAATGTTCGGCACGACCCGCAAGGTCGATGCGCTGCGTAATGTCGATGTCACGATCCATCGCGGCGAAACGCTTGGCCTGGTCGGCGAAAGCGGAAGCGGCAAATCCACGCTTGCTCAATGCGTCATTCGCCTGGTCGAGCCTGACCGAGGTGATGTCATCATCGACAATGGCGCGTTCACCGGGCTGGAAGGACGCGCCCTGCGCGACGCGCGCCAACGCGTGCAGATCGTCTTCCAGGACCCCTATACCGCGCTCGACCCTCGCCAGAGCGTGGGCAGTGCTATTGCCGAAGGTCCTATCATCCACGGACTGTCCCGGACCGATGCGCGCGCCCGTGCGCTTGACCTGATCGAAGCCGTCGGGCTGGACCGGAACGCGGCGGATCGCTTTCCGCATGAATTCAGCGGTGGCCAGCGTCAGCGGATCTGCATCGCGCGCGCATTGGCTGTCGAACCCGACCTGCTGATTGCGGATGAAAGCGTGTCTGCCCTTGATGTATCCGTGCAGGCGCAGATCCTTGATCTGCTGGCCGATATTCAGAAGCGGCTGAACTTCGGCATGTTGTTCATCACCCACGATCTTCGCGTTGCGTCACGCATATGCGATCGGATCGCGGTCATGCGTCAGGGTGAAATCGTTGAAGAGGATACACCCGCCGCGCTTTTCAAGAATCCGCAGAAGGACTACACCAAAGAGCTGCTTTCGGCGGTTCCCGGCCGCGATTGGCAGGACATACCAACTCAGCGCGAGGCCATGTCATGAACAGATACAAGATCGGACCCGTTCCTGCGCAGATAGAACCGGAACTGGTTTCGGGGTTCAGCGATGTGGAGATCGCGACCATCGGGCACTTCAGGCATCGGGGTTTTATGCGTAAGGATCTGCGTCCAATCTTGCAGCCCGAAGGACTCGTTGCAGGCACTGCTTTCACGGTGGCGATTCCGGCGACGGATTCAACGCTGCTGCACCATGCAATCTCGCTTCTGCGGCCGGGTGATGTTCTTGTCATCGACAGGCTTGGCGATACGCGTCATGCCTGCCTTGGCGGCGGTGTCGCGTTTGCAGCCAAAACCGCGGGCGCGGTGGCTGTGGTATTGGACGGCCCCTGCACAGATCATGACGAGATTATCGAGGAAGGGATGACCGTCTACTGCACCGGCATTTCGCCGATCACCACCCGCCTGAACGATCTTGGCGGCGCGATCAACGTGCCTGTCTCCTGCGGCGGTGTGCCGGTTCTGCCCGGCGATCTTGTCCTAATGGACCCGTGCGGCGTTCTGGTTCTGCCCGCAGATGAAGCGCCGGATGTTCTGGCCGAAGCCAAGGAACGGCAAGCGCGGGCCGGCCGGTTCCGTGGCCGGATCGAGAAAGGCGAAAAATTGGGCGATCTCAGTGGGGCGAGCGCGAAAATCAGCGCGGCGATGGACGAAAACTGACCCTCCTGAGGCTGTCAGGATCGACACATATCGCGCCAGTATAAATACCCGGGAAATATTCTTCTTATCTAAGGACGAATGAAAGTAGCAGCCTCGGATGTTGCGCTTTCGGACGGTCCGACTGACCTGACATAATGTGGCATTTTGCATCGCCGCCTCAACGCTGACAGCTTGCGGCTTCAAATATTCTAGACTAAAAAAGTCAAGTAATGACGATTCACGCCGAGAAAGCCTGAATCTTCGCTGACGGAGACTGGAATGAACGAACACACCCCGGCACAACTTCGCGACCTGAAGCGCGACTCGACGGTTCGGCCCTACGACCTTGCGCAGCAACTGGGCGTATCGGAGGCAGCATTGGTCGAGGCCGATCTGGGCCACGGTGTGGTGCGTATCGACCCGACGCTTGGCCGTCTGATCCCGGCAATCACGGCCTTGGGTGAAGTTATGGCTTTGACGCGCAACCGCTCTTGCGTGATCGAAAAGATCGGCACCTATAACGACTTCCACGATGGCGATCATGCCGCGATGACGCTGGACCACGAAATCGACATGCGGATGTTTCCGCGCCACTGGGTCCATGCCTACGCCGCCGAAAGCGAAGGCAAGGACGGGACGCGCCGCTCTGTTCAGGTGTTCGATGCTGCAGGTGGCGCGATCCACAAGGCGCACCTGCGCGAAACCTCTGATCTTGCGGCATGGGATCGTTTGCGCACGGATCTGGCCCTGCCCGATCAGGAATCACAGAGTGAATTTACGCAACGCACCGAACCGGAAGGCGCGAAAATCGCAGAAGATCGGGCGGACACGTTGCGTGAAGAGTGGGTCAAGATGACCGACACCCACCAGTTCAATACCCTCGTCCGGCGGCTGAAGATGAACAGGCTGGGCGCCTATCGGGTCGCAGGTGCGCCGCTTGCAAGACGATTGACGCCAGAAGCTGTGCCCCTGCTTCTGGACCGCGTTCAGGAAAGCGGGCAAGGCGTCATGTTCTTCGTCGGCAATGCCGGCTGTATCGAGATCCATTCCGGCACATTCCACAACGTGAAGCCGATGGGTCCGTGGCTGAATGTGCTGGATGAGCGGTTTAACCTGCATCTGCGCGGCGACCACGTCGCAGAGGTCTGGCTGGTCGACAAGCCGACCAAGCGCGGCCCTGCCATCTCGGTCGAGGCCTTTGACGAACACGGCGAGCTGATCTTTCAGTGTTTCGGAATGCGTCCGGAAAAAGGCGGTGATCCTGAAGGCTGGGCGAAACTCGTCGCCGGCCTTCCCTCCCATGAGGTGTCGCAATGAGGCGGCTCGGATACAGAAACCTCGCGCTCGCTTCCACAGTCGTATCCGCTGCGCTTATTTCGACCCCTTCCGTTGCCACCGAACCACATCCCGACGCAAAACGGGTTCTGGCAATCGGCGGCTCCATCACGGAAATCGTCTATGCACTTGGTCAGGAAGACCGGTTGGTCGCGCGCGACACGACATCCAGCTACCCTGCCGAGGCTCAGGAATTGCCCGATGTTGGCTATATGCGGGCGCTCTCGCCCGAGGGGGTGTTGTCGGTCAAGCCTGATCTGATCCTTTCGCAAGAAGGTGCTGGCCCCCCCGAAGCCATTGATGTGTTGAAGCAAGCAGGTATCCCGTTCGAGACAATCGGAGCCGGCGCGGACGCCGAACGACTGGCAGAGAAAATTCAGTCTGTCGCCGATGCCCTTGGCGTGCCGGAAGCCGCCGATGGTCCGGTTGCAAAGCTGGAGGCCGATATGGATAAGCTCGCGCAGGCGACCGATGAAGAACAGCGGAAACGTGTCCTGTTCATCCTGTCGCTTCAGGGTGGAAGGGTCATGGCCGCTGGCCAGGGCACGGAAGCAGACGCCATCATCCGGCTGGCAGGCGCTGACAACGCGGTTCAGGGCCTGGAAGGTTATAAACCCCTAACGGATGAGGCGATAACGGCCGCGGCGCCGGATGTGATCCTGATGATGAATCGTGGAGAGACAACCAGCGACCACGACGCGCCTGACGATCAGCTTTTCGCCATGCCCGCAATTTCGACCACACCGGCGGCCAAGACAAAGTCCGTCATTCGTATGGACGGGTTGTATCTGCTTGGCTTCGGACCGCGCACCGGTCGGGCCGCACTGGAACTGCATAACGCAATCTATGAAGACGGCTGATGGCGTCCATCGACATAAACTCCGCACGGCTGGAAGGTGATCGCCGCCATCTTGGACGGGTGCTTTGCATCTGGCTGGCGCTGCTGCTGTTAACCGTATCGTTGCTTTCGTTGGGTCACGGCGCATCGGGCATCTCGGCCCCGGCTATCGTGGCGGACTGGCTTACGGGCCAGCAGGTGGAAACGACTGACAGGGTCATTCTGCTGAACATCCGCTTGCCCCGCCTGCTGACCGGCATTCTGGTGGGCGCCGCACTTGCCGTTTCGGGGGCGATCATGCAGGGGCTGTTTCGCAATCCGCTGGCCGATCCGGGCTTGCTTGGCGTCAGCGCCGGGGCGTCATTGGGTGCAATCTCTGCCATCGTGCTGGGCGGGATGCTGCCTTGGGCGATCGGTGGGTGGTATCTGGTTCCGATTGCCGCCTTCGCTGGAAGCTGGCTTGCGATGTTCACCCTTTATGGCATCGCGACGAGGCAAGGGCGAACCTCTGTCGCCACGATGCTGCTGGCGGGGATCGCCCTTGCAGCGATGATATCGGCCATCGGCGGGCTGATTATCTATCGCGCCAATGATCAGCAGCTGCGCGACCTGACATTCTGGGGGCTGGGCTCGCTCGCTGGTTCAAGTTGGACAAAGCTGGCCGCCGCTGGACCCGTGATTGCAATCGCGCTGCTCCTTGCGCCAAGGCTCGCCACCGGATTGAACGGCCTTGCTCTGGGGGAGTCCGCGGCCGCGCATGTCGGCATTCGCGTCCAACGCATGAAAACGGCATCCATCCTGATCACCGCTGCTGCGACGGGTGCGGCCGTCGCAATTTCTGGCGGGATTGGCTTTGTCGGGATCATCGTGCCTCATCTGCTTCGGCTGATCTCCGGGCCGGATCACCGCTGGCTGCTGGTAAACGCGGCCCTGCTGGGTGCCGTAACGCTGCTGATTGCCGATATGATCAGCCGCAGCGTGGTCGCCCCTGCCGAGCTTCCCATCGGGATCATCACAGCCATGATCGGCGGGCCATTTTTCATGTGGGTCCTGCTGTCGAATCGCAGGATGCTGGACGGATGAGCCTGATCGCGCGCAGTCTGCGGGTTCGTCTTGGCCGTCGGGATGTCCTTCATTCAGTCGACATGACCGCACGCGCCGGACAGTTAACCGCCATCATCGGGCCGAACGGATCGGGCAAAACGACGCTGCTACGCGCCCTGACCGGAGAGATTGGCGCGGATGGTGGCAGCGTAGCACTGAACGGGGGCGACATCGCGGGGATGGAGCCATCTGAACTGGCGGCAATGCGCGCTGTCCTGCCACAGCATTCCGCACTGTCATTCCCCTTCACCGCGACAGAGATCGTCCGGATCGGCCTGACACAATCCGCGCAAGGAGAGGCCGAGCGAACCGCGCTCATCCGTGCCGCGCTATCGGCGGTCGATCTGCCCGGACATGCAGGTCGCCTGTATCAGGAGATGTCGGGGGGCGAGCAGCAGAGGATTCAGCTTGCACGCGCCTTGGCACAGGTCTGGCGGCCTGAAACGGAAAATGGCCCAAGCTGGCTTTTGCTGGATGAACCTGTCAGCAGCCTGGATATCGCGCATCAGCTGTCGATCATGAATCTTGCGGCAGATTATGCCAGACGTGGGGGCGGCGTCGTCGCCGTGATGCATGACCTGAACCTGACCGCGATGTTTGCCGATCATGTGGTGCTTTTACAGAAAGGCCGGGTGATTGGGCATGGAACGCCACGAGATGTTCTGACGGACGAATTGCTGAGCGAAGCATATGGCTGCCGGCTGGCGGTAAGCCAAACCCCTGCGGAAGGTGTCTGGCTCCTGCCTCAGACAGCCGCTGCGGGATAGGCTGTGTCGTCTTGTTGATAAGGCGCCTCGGAAAACAAATATCCGGTTGAACACCATCGTAAGAATGGCGCGGGCAATGGCGATACGAGGGCGATGAGCGCCTGAACGCTGTGGCGGGCCGTTACCTGTTCCATAGGATGATTGCAGCGATCGTGATGACAGCAAGGTCGTTTCTGGCCGTTTTCTCGTATCGGGTTGCGGCCCTTCGAAACTGTTTGAGCCTGGACAAGCCG
Source organism: Paracoccus albus (assembly GCF_027913035.1). Taxonomy (NCBI): domain Bacteria; kingdom Pseudomonadati; phylum Pseudomonadota; class Alphaproteobacteria; order Rhodobacterales; family Paracoccaceae; genus Paracoccus; species Paracoccus albus. The sequence continues at coordinate 684,011 of NZ_CP115775.1, read as the reverse complement.
CACTCCACGAGATGCCGTTGGGCGTAGAGATCACGGGCGAGCGAATATTTCAGTGCTCGGGACGGGTTGTTGGGGATCACTGCGATGGCCCCCTTGTCCGCGATGATCTGGCGTATGGCGTCGCTGTCATATGCCGTATCAGCCATGACGATGTCGGCGGGCAGGTCGGCGATGAGGCCTTCGGCCTGCGTCGCGTCGCCTTTCTGTCCGGCGGTCAGTGCGAAGCGGAACGGGCATCCAAGCCGCGCACGGCCATGTGCAATTTTGTGCTCAAGCCTCCGCGAGAGCGGCCAATGGCCTGACCTTCAGCCCCTTTTTTCCCCGGCGGCGTGCTGATGAGCGCGAATGATGGTGCTGTCAACGATCAGATACTCGAAATCCGGGTCATCGGACATCGCCTCGAATATCCGCCACCAGACCCACTTGCAGTTCCAGCGACTGAACCGGCGAAACGCCGCATTCCACGCTCCGAACACATCTGGCAGATCACGCCAAGGCGCGCCGGTGCGCACGATCCACAGCACCGCCTCGACAAACAAGCGTCCAAAAATCAGCAAGCTCGCAGCCAACACGTCCTGCGCGACTGCGCTCAGGATTGGCCGTGCGGCCTCGTTGCCATAACGGACGGTATCGCCTTCGGAGAACCCATCGTGGCATGGAAAGGACGGCGGGCCGTTCTCCGGCAAAGCCGACGCTGGTCATCTGCTGGAGTCCGGCGCAGATCTAACGATCCCGGAAGGCGGTCTTCCCCGAATATCCGATCATGCGCATCAGCCATGAAGCCAACTGCCGGGTGCTATAAATTCAATAACACGGGGTACTGAGGCGAGAGCTCTCAGCCTGCCTCCGCTCCGGCCGCGCACTCGACTTGCCCCGCGAACGAGCCCGGAGCCGCGCCAAGCCCTTCATTGACGACGCTTGATAATCAACAACCGCCCGGCGAATATCGGTGACAGGGATGTTTATGGACATTGGGAAGATAAGCAGGCTGGAACGCAAGAAGGTCTTGGCAGAAGAACATCTCGCCAATAGTGGCAAGCTTCGGCATAGCTTTGAGGAGTCGTTCGAAAACGCGATGCGGTTCTTCTCAAATTATTAGAAAATTTGAAACAATTCTGATCTTACTCTGAAAAAACATTCATAACACTGTTTTGGCAGAGCCTTTGCCCTACTTTCGAAATCAGGAGCGTCGAACAACTAATTTATTATTACATTTCAAGAATTTAGATTCAATTATTTAGCAAAAAGTGCAAAATGGCGCGGTTGACGGGGCTCGAACCCGCGACCCCCGGCGTGACAGGCCGGTACTCTAACCAACTGAGCTACAACCGCGCATCATTTTCGGGCGATGGTGGTGGCGCGGTTGACGGGGCTCGAACCCGCGACCCCCGGCGTGACAGGCCGGTACTCTAACCAACTGAGCTACAACCGCATGCTCACCAACCCCGGCATGATCGCCCGCCGGGGTAGCGGGGATTTACGCGGCCCCATCGGACGCGTCAAGGTGCGATTTCGAAAAAATACCGGTTTCGCGTCACACGCGCCTTCGCTGTGGTGGTTATGTCGGACCTGCGCCCCTGCCGTGACGCCCTGTACGCCGCAGAGCGCCACACCCCGCCATCCGCACATGGGCACATACGCGACACGTCTTTTCCTTCTCTGGCCCGCCCGATATATCCAGCCTATCGAAAGGAAACCAATATGGCACCGACCCCCAAATCAGACTTTCTGCGCATCATCATGGAACGCGGCTTTCTGGCCGATTGCACTGATCTGACCGCGCTTGACGACGCTTTGATCGACGGGCCGGTGACGGCATATATCGGCTACGATGCCACGGCGGCCTCGCTGCATGTCGGCCACCTGCTGAATATCATGCTGCTTCGCTGGTTCCAGAAAACCGGCAACAGGCCGATCACCTTGATGGGCGGCGGCACAACCAAGGTGGGCGACCCCTCCTTCCGCAGTGATGAACGCCCCTTGCTGGGCCCGGACCAGATCCAGTCGAATATCGACAATATCCAGAAAGTCTTTGCCCGCTACCTCGACTATGGCGACGGCAAGGCGATGATGCTAAACAATGCCGAATGGCTGGACGGGCTGAACTATCTGGATTTCCTGCGCGATATCGGGCGGCATTTCAGCATCAACCGGATGCTATCCTTTGAGTCAGTCAAATCCCGGCTGGATCGCGAACAATCGCTGAGCTTCCTCGAATTCAACTACATGATCCTGCAGGCCTATGACTTCCTGGAGCAATACCGGCGTTACGACTGCCGCCTTCAGATGGGCGGTTCCGATCAATGGGGCAATATCGTCAACGGCGTCGACCTGACCCGGCGCATTCTGGACCGCGAGGTCTGGGGCCTGACCACGCCGCTGCTGACGACCAGCGACGGGCGCAAGATGGGCAAATCGCAGGGCGGTGCGATCTGGCTGAATGGCGATATGCTGAGCGCTTATGAATTCTGGCAGTTCTGGCGCAACACCACCGATGCCGATGTCGGGCGCTTCCTGAAGCTTTATACCGAACTGCCAGTCGATGAATGCGACCGGCTTGGCGCTTTGCAGGGGTCCGAGATCAACGAGGGCAAGATCCGTCTGGCTAACGAAGTCACGACGCTGCTGCACGGCGCGGAAGCTGCTGCCTCTGCCGAGGCGACAGCGCGTGAGGTCTTTGAACAAGGCGGCGCGGGTGGCGATCTGGAAATCGTGACAATTGCCGCTGACGCCCTGCCCGTCTCGATCATCCAGCTTCTGTCACAGACCGGCATCACCGGATCAGGCAAAGAGGCCAAGCGCCTGATCGCCGAAGGCGGCTTGCGGCTGAATAACGATCCGGTCAGCGATCCGCAGGTGCAGGTCGATGCGGGGATCATCGGGGACGGGCTGAAAGTATCCGTCGGGAAAAAGAAGCACCGGATGGTGCAGATCGGATGAATGGACGGCCGGGATAATTCCCGGCCTTTTCGTTCGCCGAAACGGGCGGAGTTCGACTGGCAGCTATGCGGGACGAAGCGCGCTTTCGGTTCGTCCGCTCGAATGTCGGCATTCATGTTCCGTCGTCGAGCGCCGCCATAATATCCGCCGTTTCCTTGTCCGCCGGGAAGAACGCTTCGATCGCGACCTCAGACAATGTGACGTCGACCGCCGTTCCGAAGACGGTTGTCGTGGTCAGGAAGGTCAGTGGCCCGGCGTCGCTTTTGAGCCGGAGAGGCACCGCGATCGCCTGAGTTTGTCCGAGTACCGCATGATCCGGCCGCCCCGTCCCTGGAAGCGGGAGCGCCTCTAGCTCGTCCCTTAGTCCCGCGAGCACCGGATCGGCGGAGTGCTCGATTTCATGGCCGAGGCGGGTCAGGACGTGATGGCGCCACTCGGCCAGATTGAGGATGCGTGACGCCAGTCCTTCCGGGTGGAGGCTCAAGCGCAGAACATTCACGTCCCCGTTCAGAAGGTGAGGCGCAACGCCAGCCAGCAGGTGGGACACGGCTGTATTTGCAGACAGTAATGTCCAGTGACGATCCACCGCCAGTGCCGGATGGGGAAGGTGGCCGCGCAGGATTCGGTCGATGATTTCCCTCGCCACGGAAAGCTCAGGCACATCCAACGGTCGCTGTGGGAAGAACGGAGCGTAGCCGGCGGAATGAAGCATGACGTTGCGATCCCGCAACGGCACGTCGAGCTGGCGGCTCAGTTCAAGAACCATGTCGCGACTTGGCCGCGACCGCCCGGATTCCAGGAAGCTGAGATGCCGTTGGGAGACGCCCGCGTCGAGCGCGAGCGCAAGCTGGCTGAGGCGGCGGCGCTGACGCCACTGCCTTAACAGGACCCCGATACTGTCCGGATGCGCTTTCATCCCGGTATCGTAACCGACAGCGGCCAGCACGACCATTACCTCTGAGGTAATCGACGCGAGATCATGGCTGCACGATGATCACTCCATCATTTCGCCACCCACGAAGCGTGGCCACCAGTAGATGGAGGGAACCATGACCAAACTCGGACGCCGATTTTCCTTGCAGACCATTCTAGCCCTCGATGCCGCGACCTGCGCGGCAATGGGCATGCTGTTGGTCGTCGCATCCGGGCCGATCGCAGGACTGACGGCGATCCCCGGATTGCTCTTATTCGTTGCGGGCCTGCTTCTGCTGCCGATTGCGGTCTTCATGGCAGTATGCGCCCGAGCCACGACTGTCCCTGCCTGGGCCGTGCAGATGATTGTTGCAGGCAACGTGCTCTGGGTTCTGGGCAGTGTGATCCTGCCAATAACCGAGCTGATCACGCCGAATGGTCTGGGATGGCTCTTCCTTCTGATGCAGGCAGCAGTCGTTGCGCTGCTCGCGGGCCTCGAATGGGCCGCGCGGCCACATGCTGCTGCCGTCGCATGACTTCTGGACAGGAGATTCCAATGACTTGCTATGCCATCGGCCGTCTGCGCAACGTCGAGATGGGCGCAGAGATCGTCGCCTATCTCGAAGCCATTGATGCCACGCTGGCGCCGTTCGAGGGACACTTCATCATTCACGGCGGGAAGAAGCACATGCTCGAAGGAACGTTCGTCGGCGACCTGATCGTGATCGTCTTTCCGGACAATGCGAAGGCCCAGGCGTGGTACACATCCTCGGCCTATCAACACATTAAGGCGCTGCGGACTAAAAACGCTGAAGGCGAAGTATTCTTGATCGATGGCGTGGACGCGGATCACAGAGCTGCGGACATCCTGTCATCCTGAACAACTCCGGAGACGACACGTAGACCGTGCCCTCGCACCATACCTCGAACCAGACATCGGTTCAGCGCGCAGCATCGGTCAAAGAGGGCTCAAAGCGGACATTTTTACTCAAAGCTGTTCGGTCACTGGCCCAGCCATTCCCCGCGCCTAAGGGAGGCTACCCTTTCCCCACCCGCAGCGCCGCCGCCATCACGCGGTCAAGCGACTGCAGAAACCGCGCCCGGTCGGCCTTGCCGAAGCCCTTGCCGCTGCCCTGCTGGAACGGGTTGGCAGAGCGGATATCCTGCGTCAGGTCGCGCGTTGCCAGTCTGGGGCCGATATTGGCAAGGCTCAGCACCTCGCCATTGGGCTCGACCACCTGCGCGCCCGCTTTCAGGCAGCGATCGGCCAGAGGGATATCCGCCGTCACTACCACATCGCCGGGGCCACATTGATCGGCGATCCATTTGTCCGCCTCGTCAGGGCCTTCACTGACGACCACCAGTGATACCAGCGGGTTTTGCGATGGTCTGATACCGCCATTGCACACCAGAATCATCGGGACGCGCAGGCGGGTGGCGACGCGTTCCGCCTCTGCCTTCACAGGGCAGGCATCGGCGTCGATATAAAGGGTCGTCATCGGGGTATCCTCAGGCAGACGGCAATCTGTACCAACCACCGATAAGCAAAGCCCCGCGCTTTGGCGGGGCTTTGTCGTTCGTGGTTTTATTCGGCAACCGTCACGCGCGCCATATAGTCAGGGTTTTCAACCGAACCATTTGCGGCGGCATCGCCCTTCTTGATCGCGTTCAGCACGTCCCAGCCATCGACCAACTGCCCGACGACCGTATACTGCCCGTCAAGGAAGGTCGCAGGCGCAAGGTCGATGAAGAACTGGCTGTTCGCGCTGTTAGGGTCCTGCGAACGGGCCATGCCAACAGTGCCTTGCTGGAACGAAACATCGCTGAACTCTGCCGCGAGATCGGGCAGGTCAGAGCCGCCCATGCCGGCCATCGCGGTATCACCGCCCTGCTTTCCGTGCTGAACATCGCCGGTCTGGGCCATGAAACCATCAATCACGCGGTGAAAGACGACGCCATCATAAGCGCCCGAGGTCGCAAGTTCGGTCAGACGGGCGACATGGTTCGGCGCTTTGTCAGCGTAAAGGTCCAGAACGATCGTTCCCTTTGCTTCACCTGCCGAATCCGCGACCTCGATCACAAGGTTGGGCCCTGGACCATCGGTGACACCTGGCAGACCCTCTGCCGTGGCGGCCGTGGCAGCAAGGGCTAATACCGGCACCAGAATCAAATTACGCATCGGCGGCCACCTTGACCGAGATCATGCGGTCGGGATTCGCTGGCGGCTCACCCTTGGCGATTTTGTCGACATGCTCCATGCCTTCGATCACGCGGCCGTAGACCGTGTACTGACCGTTCAGGAAATGATTGTCCTTGAAGTTGATAAAGAACTGGCTGTTCGCGCTGTCAGGATTTTGCGACCGCGCCGCGCCAAGCGTTCCGCGATCATGCGGCAGCTTCGAAAACTCTGCCTTCACATCAGGCAGCTCCGACCCGCCGGTGCCGCAACGACGCGGATTATAGTCGTTTTCCATATTGCCGTGCTCGACATCGCCGGTTTGGGCCATGAAACCATCAATCACCCGGTGAAAGGCGACGTTGTCGTATTTTCCGGCGCGGGCGAGTTCCTTCATACGCTCGGTATGTTTAGGGGCAACGTCGGGCAGCAGCTCGATCGTGACGGGGCCATCCTTCAGCTCGATAATGATCGTGTTTTCGGGATCCTTGATCTCGGCCATTCCGGGCCTCCTCTGTTGTCAGTCGCACATACAGCTAAACTGTAGTTATGCGCCCTGCAACGCACGATCCCGTCACGGCGGCACCGTCACATAGATTGACGATCCTGTGAGTATGTCCGAAAACCCCGGTCAAACAAGCTTCGGAGGCTGACATGGAATTCCACCGCATCGAAGATCTGGATATGGAAGATAAGGTTGTGCTGACCCGCGTCGATCTGAATGTGCCGATGGATAACGGTCAGGTCACCGACACGACCCGAATCGAGAAAATCGTCCCGACGGTCAAGGCGATTCAGGAGGCCGGCGGCAAGCCGGTCCTGCTGGCGCATTTCGACCGCCCGAAGGGGCAGCGTGTCGATACGATGTCGCTGAAGCAGGTGGTTCCGGCACTGGAAGCAGCACTTGGCCAGAGTGTCACCTTTTCGGAAGAGGCAATTGGCGGCCCGGCCAAGCGCGCCGTCGCGGCGATGCAGAAAGGTGATGTTGTTCTGCTGGAAAACACCCGTTTCTATCCGGGCGAGGAATCGAATGATCCAACCTTCGCCGCATCTCTCGCCGCATTGGGGGAGGTCTATGTGAACGATGCTTTTTCAGCCGCACATCGCGCCCATGCCTCGACCGAGGGGCTTGCCCGACTGCTGCCTTCCGCCGCTGGCAAGCTGATGGAGGCAGAGCTTGATGCCCTGAACGCCGCGCTTGGCGAACCGCAGCGCCCGGTTGTCGCCGTTGTCGGCGGTGCAAAGGTTTCGACCAAGCTGGACCTGCTGTCGAACCTGATCGAGAAGGTCGATCATCTGGTGATCGGCGGCGGTATGGCCAACACATTCCTCGTCGCCAAGGGGATCGAGGTCGGCAAATCACTTGCCGAGCGTGACATGGCTGATACCGCGCGTGAGATACTGCAAAAGGCTGAGAAGACCGGCTGCGCGATCCACCTTCCCGTCGATGTCGTAGTGGCGCGCGAATTCAAGGAAGGTGCTGCATCCGAAACCGTGGCGGTCGACGCATGCCCTGCCGATGCCATGATCCTTGACGCAGGACCACAGACGGTTGAAGCGATCCGTGGGGTGTTTGAATCCTCGAAGACGCTGATCTGGAATGGCCCCCTCGGCGCGTTCGAGATTGCACCATTCGACGCGGCAACAAATGCCGCGGCGCAAGAGGCGGCGAAGCTGACGCGTGAAGACAGGCTGATTTCTGTCGCGGGCGGCGGTGACACGGTTGCTGCGCTGAACAAGGCAGGCATTGCCGAAGATTTCACCTTCATCTCGACAGCAGGTGGTGCATTTCTGGAATGGATGGAAGGCAAGGACCTGCCAGGCGTCGCAGCACTTGCCGATGCGCGACAGTAGGACCATTTAACCCGGACAAACGGGGAAGGAGCAAACATGGACGGCGCGATTGAATCCGCAGATGCGCTTGTCGCCCGAATGGGCCGCGACGCGCGGGACGCAGCAGCCGAACTGGCCTTTGCCAATGCAGAACGCAAACATGCCGCGTTGATCGCTGCGGCAGACGCCGTTTGCACACGCGAAGCCGAGATTCTGCAGGCCAACGCCAGGGATCTGGACTTTGCGCGTGAAAAGGGCCTGTCAGAGGCGATGATTGACCGGCTGACACTGACGCCGGATGGGTTGCGCGGCATTGTCGACAGCCTGCGCGCCATCGCGGAACAGCCCGACCCGGTCGGGCGTGTCCTGTCAGAATGGGATCGTCCGACCGGCCTGCATATTCAGCGTGTCTCTACCCCGCTTGGTGTGCTGGGCGTCATCTATGAAAGCCGTCCGAATGTTACCGCCGATGCAGGCGCGCTTGCACTGAAATCGGGAAATGCTGTGATCCTTCGTGGTGGCAGCGATTCCATCAACAGCTCTGCCGCGCTGCACGCCTGTATGGTCGAGGGCCTGCGTGCCGCCAAACTGCCCGAGGCTGCGATCCAGATGGTCACGACGCGCGACCGCGAGGTGGTGGCCGCCATGCTGCGGGCGCAGGAATGGATTGATGTCATTATCCCGCGCGGTGGCAAGGGTCTGGTCGGACTTGTTCAGCGAGAAGCGCGGGTTCCGGTTTTCGCCCATCTCGAAGGCATCTGCCATATCTACGCAGATAAGGACGCCGATCTGGCCAAGGCGCGCCGCGTCGTGCTGAACGCAAAGACCCGCCGCACAGGTGTTTGCGGCGCTGCGGAATGTCTGCTGATTGATCGGGGCTTTTTCGACAAGCACGGTGACGTTCTGATCCGCGACCTTCTGGACGCTGGTGTCGAGGTTCGCGCTGACGGGGAACTGTCGCAGATCGCTGGAACGAAGCCGGCTTCGCCCGATGATTTCGGCAAAGAGTTTCTGGACAGCATCATCGCGGTGCGTCTGGTGGAAGGGGTCGATGGCGCAATTTCGCATATCCGCGAAAACGGATCGGGCCACACCGAGTCGATTCTGACGGAGAATGACGCGACAGCCGAACGCTTCTTCCAACGTCTGGACAGCGCCATCCTGATGCGCAACGCCTCAACCCAGTTCGCCGATGGTGGAGAGTTCGGCATGGGCGCGGAAATCGGCATCGCCACCGGCAAAATGCATGCGCGCGGACCCGTCGGCGCGGATCAGTTGACCAGCTTCAAATATCTGGTGACTGGCGACGGCACGACGCGCGATTAGCGCCATTAATCGCGATGCTCGGACCATTTTTTTCCGAGCATCGCGACACAGAATGTCAAAAGCGTATTTGAGCCCCGGTTTCCGTCGCTTCCCATGACAGCGGTCGGGCAAGTTCATCCGCCATCAGCCTGAGCAGCGGAAACTGAACCTCTGCCGCTACAACATTCGGCTTTGATCCGTTCTGCGCGTTCAGGCATGACCACAGTGCCAGATCCCGCTTCGTCCTCTCCGCCACGGCGGCCAGATACCAGCGTCCGCCTTGCTGGCTGATTCGGATGCGCGCTCCCCAAGGCAGGGCACTTTCCAGACACATCAGCGCCAACAGGACCATTTTCACATCGGAACGCGGCTGCGCCAGGTCGTTATGCAGGGTGATTTGCAGTTCGGTTGAGACGCAGAGATTTCGCACAAGAGCCGCGAAATCACTGGCGGATATTTTCTGCCCCGAAGCAGCAGAACCGAAGGCAACCCTGAACCCGTCGATCCGAGCGCGCGCCGCCTGCAGTGCCTGCTCTATCAATTGCATTTCCGGGGCTTCGCTTTCCCCCGCCTGCTCTTTCACCATCTGCAACAGCTCTATGCCGTTACCGATAGCGCCAAGCGGAGAAACAAGGTCATGACACAGCCGCGAGCCAACCAGCGAAACCAGACGGATCGTAGAATCCGTTTGATGCTCCGGGATTGTGGCGATGTCGTCGGGGGCGTATTCCATACTCAAGGAGCTTTCATAATGAACGAAATTCTAGAGCCGGGCATGATGGTGCGCCACCCTCAGGCGCCCGACTGGGGCGTGGGACAGGTTCAGTCGCGCATCGGTGACCGGATCACGGTTAATTTTTCCGAGGCAGGAAAGCGCGTGATCGACGGAAGCCGGGTCGAACTGGAACTGGTCGAAAGTGATACCGATTAAACGGGGCATAATCTTTTTCTAACTCAACTTAAAGTTGAATCAAGATATTTTCTGCACCTGATCCGGCAAGCGAATGGTTGCAATGGGGTTTCCGCTTGCCTAGACCTGTACCGACCTTGACGACAGGCAGACGATGAACCCCGACAGCAACTTCTTCGACATCCGTATCGCGACGGAAGAGGTTGATCTGCTGGCCGCGCAACGCCTTCGCTATCAGGTCTTTATCGAAGAACTTGGCGGTGACGGTCCGCTGGTTGATCATGACGAGCGGTTGGAGCGGGATGAATTCGACGCGGTCGTGGACCATCTGGTTCTTGTCGACAAGCGCCGCGACCCAGCCGCGCTCGATCATGTGGTCGGCGTCTATCGCCTGCTTCCAGGCAGCCGGGCGGCCGGACTGGGCCGCTTTTACTGCGACAGCGAATATGACCTGACAAAGTTGAAGAATTCCGGGCGCAAGCTGCTGGAATTGGGCCGTTCCTGCGTCTTGCCCGAATATCGCGGCGGTGCAGTTATGTTTCTGATGTGGAATGCACTGGCAGAATATGTCCTGGAACTCGACATCGACATTCTGTTTGGCGTCGCCTCTTTTCACGGCCTCGATACCGACGCCCTGGCACAACCGCTAAGCTGGCTGCATCGCCACCACCTGGCGCCCGAAGCGCTGCGTCCGGTGGCGCAAAAGGACGGCTTTCAGCCCATGAACCTGATCGAGCCGTCTGATCTTGACAGGCGGGCCGCGATGGTCGCGATGCCCGCACTTATCAAGGCATATCTGCGCCTTGGCGGAACGGTCGGGGAAGGCGCGTTTCTTGACCGTGAGTTCAACACGACAGATGTGCTGCTGCTGATGGATACCGCCGCAATGTCGCAGAAGCACCGCGATTATTATACATCACGATGGCAGAACAAGGCGTGATCCACACCGGCTGGGCGGACCTGCCACCGCCTGAATATGGGCGACCGGGCCTGTCTGGATGGCTTCGCATCCTGCGCCGCGGCATTCCGGGCATCGCCGTCCTGGTAATCGGTGTGATCATCCTGATTCCGTTGCGCCTGATGGAGCGCTTGTTCAGCGGCCCGCGCAGGCCCGTCACCGGACCCTTTGTTCAGGGCGTGTGCAGATGCGTCTTGTGGTGCATTGGTTTGTCCTGGACCAGCAGCGGAGAGCCGATGCGCGGCCCCGGCGCTGTTGTCGCGAACCACTCCTCCTGGCTTGATATCTTCAGCCTGAACGCCGCGATGCCAGTCTTCTTTGTCGCGAAGTCCGAAGTTTCGACATGGCCCGGTATCAATATCCTCACCCGCGTGACCGACACCCATTTCGTGACCCGCGACCCAAAGCTCGCCCGCGTTCAGGCAGAAGAGTTCGCGGCGCGCACCAAAGCTGGCCACCGCCTGCTGTTTTTCCCAGAAGGCACGTCCAGCGATGGTCTGCGCGTGCTGCCCTTCAAGCCTGCATTGTTTCAGGGCTTTCTGGACCCGGATATTCCCGGCAGTTTCGCGATTCAGCCGATTACCGCTGTGTACCACGCACCAAAGGGCGAGGACCTTCGTTTCTATGGCTGGTGGGGCGACATGGCGCTTGGCCCCCATATCCTTGCTGTGCTGTCGGTACGCCGGCAGGGCCGTGTCCATGTCATTCTACATCCGCCGATCCCTATAAAAGGCGAAACCCGCAAGACGCTGTCACAGGCGTCAGAGTCTGCAATTCGCGGCGCTTTGCCTTTCGATACGGCCTTGAAAGGCAGGGAACAGCGGTCTAGGTGAAGGCTGAATACCACAAGGGATACGCCGAATGACCTACGTCGTTACCGACAACTGCATCATGTGCAAATACACCGACTGCGTCGAGGTATGTCCCGTTGACTGTTTCTATGAGGGTGAGAACACGCTTGTGATCCACCCGGACGAATGCATCGACTGCGGCGTCTGCGAACCCGAATGCCCCGCCGACGCGATCCGTCCGGATACCGAACCCGACATGGAACCTTGGGTGGAGTTCAATCGGAAATACTCGGAAGCGTGGCCGGTTATCACACGTAAAAAGGAACCGATGGACGGCTATCAGGAGATGGACGGCGTCGCCGGCAAGCTGCAAAAATACTTCAGCCCGAACCCCGGCGAAGGCGACTGATTCTTTCAGGTGACACCAGTCCCTAATACATCAAGAATGCGATGTTATGGGCTGAATAATAATTGTTTTTTCTTTCTTTTCGAAACAAATCCGCATCGCAGATACGCGGCTTTTTTCAGCCCGATTTTTGTGATATATTATTGTCATAAACAGCCGGGTGAACGCCCTGTCCCGGCATGGAAAGGAAGGCCATCCATCGTCTGCCCGATGGATCAATGTTCTGAAAATTCGGTCTGACGGAAAGGGGGAGCCCCTGCCGTGAGGCCTTTTGCGCGACTGACGCATGGATCAGCTTCGCGCCAGCTGGAAGGAATAATGAATGTCGAAAGCTAAGAAATCCGAGTTCCGCCCCGATGACTTCGTCGTATATCCTGCGCATGGCGTGGGCAAGATCGTTTCGATCGAAGAGCAGGAAGTCGCCGGCATGTCGCTGGAAATGTTCGTGATTTCGTTTGAAAAAGACAAGATGACCCTGCGCGTTCCCACGGCCCGCGCAAGCGAAATCGGTATGCGCAGCCTTGCAAGTCCTGATCTGGTCGAGCAGGCGCTGACCACGCTGAAAGGCAAGGCCCGCGTGAAGCGCGCAATGTGGTCGCGTCGTGCGCAGGAATACGAACAGAAAATCAACTCCGGCGACCTGCTGGCCATTGCCGAAGTCGTGCGCGATCTGCATCGCAACGACGACCAGCGTGAGCAGTCCTATTCCGAGCGTCAGCTGTACGAAGCAGCTCTTGACCGCCTCACCCGTGAGGTTGCGGCTGTTGGCGGGATCGACGCCGCTGGCGCACAGAAAAAGGTCGATGACGTGCTTCTGGCTCGCGCTGCCTGAGCGTGAACTAAGACCATCAGAAGGCCGCCCTCAGGGCGGCCTTTTTACTGCGCGGGTGGCCGGCTAAAAAGCCGCCTCCTGCCCTGCCCTTAGTCTTTCAGCCCATGTTCGGGCTCCGGATCGTCATCGGCCTTGATCGGTCCTGCGGCGGGGCCATGCGAAAACCGCTCCATCAGGGCGGCTTCCAGATCCTGATTCACCCGGCGTGTGCGTTCAATATAGGGTTCATTGGCCTCGGTCGGCTTTTCAGGATCCCATAGCTTTGCCAGATCGCGCAGGCTTGCACGGTCGATTTTGTAGAAGATCGCCTCGGCCTCATGCGCCTCATATTCCGAGAAACCGGCATTCTCGAGGACATAGCGCCCGACGCGCAGGCTGGAATCATACATCTCGCGCACGATATGATCGGCACCCGCCTTGTAAAGCTGGTAAACCGTAATTCGGTCACGCGCCCGCGCGATGATCGTGATGTCCGACCGCTTTTCGCGCGCATATTCTACAAGCTTCAGGTTGCTTTCGGGGTTATCCAATGCGGCCACAAGGATCTGTGCCTTGTCCAAACCTGCCGCCGCAAGTATTTCCGGTCGCGTCGGATCGCCGAAATAGCCTTTGAAACCAAACCTGCGCATCAGCTGGATCAGCTTCAGATCGTGATCCAGCACCGTCGTCTTCAGGCCGGAAAACGTCACCAGCCGGTTCACCACCTGCCCGAACCGGCCCACCCCCGCGATGATGATCGGCTGCTGATCGTCGATTTCGTCCGGGCGATGGTTCTCGCCCATCGGATCGACCAGTCGACGACTAATCTGATCGTTCGCGATGAACAGCAGCGGCGTCATCAGCATGGACAGCGCGATGACAAGCAGAAACCCTTGCGCAACGCGGTCAGGCAACACGTTCAGCGCCACGGCGTAGGAGGTCAGCACAAAGCCGAACTCGCCCGCCTGTGCCAGCGACAGAGTAAACAGCGAGCGATCCCGTGGATGCATCTTCACGATCCGGGCAATCAGATGAAGCACCCCTGCCTTGATTGCGATCAGCACGACCGTCACGCCGATCACGATCACCGGCATTTCGGCAAGAAGTTGAAAGTCCATCCCTGCGCCGACGGTGATAAAAAACAGGCCCAGCAGCAGGCCCTTGAAAGGCTCTATCTGCGATTCCAGCTCATGCTTGAACTCTGAGCTTGCGAGCATAACGCCCGCCAGAAACGTGCCGAGTGCCGGTGACAATCCGACAAAGCTCATCAAGGATGCGATGCCGACAACGATGAACAACGCCATGACGGTATCCATCTCGCGCAGGCGCGCGGAATGAACGAAGCGGAACAGGGGACGGACAGCGTAGTTGCCAGCCAATATGACGAATGCGATCGCAGCGAGTGTCACCAGTGCGGCACCCCATCCGGGAAGCTGTGCCATGAACGCTCCGCCGACTGATTCTTCACTGGTTGCGCCGCCGGGATTGCTGGCCAACAGGGGCATCAGCGCCAGCATCGGGATGACCGCGATATCCTGGGTCAGCAGCACCGCAAAGGTATCGCGCCCGCCCCGCGTCTGCATCAGGTTCTTTTCGGACAGGGTCTGAAGGACGATCGCGGTAGAGCTCAGCGCAAGGATCATGCCAAGCGCAAGCGCCACCTGCCAAGTCTGATTCAGTGCCATAGACGCGGCAAAAATCAGCGCCATCGTACCGGCAATCTGCAATCCGCCCAGCCCCACCAGCCTGCGGCGCATCCCCCAAAGACTGCGCGGCTCCAGCTCCAGCCCGATGATGAACAGCATCATCACCACACCAAATTCCGCAAAATGCTGCAGATCGTGCATCTCGCCATGACCAGCAAGACCAAGCACGGGCCCGATTATAATTCCCGAAATCAGGTAGCCAAGCACCGATCCCAGACCAAGCCGGGTCGAGACCGGCACGGCAATTAACATCGTCAACAAATAGACGGTGGCAAGCAGCAGAAAATCGGACATTTGGAATCAGCGACCGTTGAGTATCGGCAAGCTATATTCGCGCCCTGCTTTCACATATTTCAACCCGCCATTTCCGATAGAGGAAATCTGACCGCCATTGATCTTGTCGCCAAGGCGCACAGTGACGATCCGGCCATTACGCAGCCGTATCAGACCACGGCTGGCTTTTCCGGCACCAACAGTCCCAATCAGCTGCGTCGCGTTCAGGTCGATGCCCTTGGTCGTGGCGGAGCTTGTCACCCTGCCGTTGGCAGGCGCATTTTGCGCCGATGCGACCTCTGGCTCGTTATCCACCTCTGGCGGGCGGTATTGCTGATTGCGTCTGGCGGCGGCGGCGGCTTCTGCTTCTGCCTGCGCCCGCGCCCGCGCTTCTGCTGCAGCCTTTGCCTGCGCTGCAGCCCGCGCATCTGACGCGGCACGTTCGCGGACGCGTTGCTCTGCCTGGCGCTGAAGTTCTTCATCCAGCCTGCGCCGTTCCGCAAGTGCCGCGGCCTCTGCTTCCGCCTTGCTTTCTCCGGCATCCTGCTCCGGCTCTGGTGCCAGCGTGCCCTCGGTGCCGCCACTATTGGCCATCGCGGAAGAAACAGCGTCGTCCGTGGCGGAAGAGTTGCCGCCGCCGCTTCTGTTGCCGCGCCATGACGGTCGGACCGAACTGGTCAGCGGAAGCAACGCAACGCGCCCCGGAACTGCCGAAGAACTGTCGACGGCTGACGCGATGGCCTGCTCGACCGCGCTATCGGTGGCCTGGGAAATGCCGGCGGTGCTTGCACTGGCTGCACCAGTCAAGGTTCCGGGTCTCTGCCTTGGACGGGCAGAGCTGCTGATCCTGGCCGAACCGGCGGCGGGTGCGGCTGCCGCCGATGCAGCGGGTGCGGCGTTTTCCTGGGCAGTTGTCGACGAACGTGCCGCCGGGCGCTCAGCACCAATTGCTTCTGACACTGCCGCGTCGACAGCGGAAGTGGATGCATCGGTCCGCGTCGGGCGGCGAACCGGGCGGGTCTGCGCCGTCCGGACGGGCGATGGTGCTGCAACCTTTGCAATCCGGATCCACGGCCTGTCCATATGCGAGAGCATCGCATCATGATCGCGAACAGAGAACATCGCAAAATGACGAGGCGCCGGCAGCATATGCTGCACGGCGCCATCGACAGACGACTGTGTTACCGGCTTCGGCGGTGGCCTCGTGCCGGTTGGTTCGGGACGATCGCGCTGCTCATAAGGTTGGGGGCTGCGCGGGACAGAGGGCCTTGCATCGGGCGTCTGGCTGGCCGGCTCGCTGCGCGACGGAGCACTTTTCGGGCGGGCCGAAGAAACCAGCGTCGCGCTGTCCGGCGCCCCGGGATTGGGTGCAGAGGATGTCGTGTTATTGCCACTTGATGCCGCCGGACGTGAAGCCGGCCGATTGTTCTGTTGTGGAGCCGCCGCCACGGATGCCGTTTGGTTCGAGCTACGGCCAGCGGTCGGTGCGGAAGGGGGTGCGGAACGCTGCGAAATATTGGCCGGGCGTGACATCGGACGCGCGGATCGCGTCACCGATGGCGTGTCTTGTGCAGTAGCCGTACCAGAGCTGTCATCGCTGGCAGCGCGAGTGGGCGCTGTTGTTGCGGGAGTAGCAGCCTCTTGTGTTTCTGTCGGCAGTTCCTGCGCGGGCTCCGCTGCCTGTTCAGGCATTTGAGCCGTCGCATAGGCAGCAGTCACCGCCGCCTCGATCGCCGCCTCCTGCGCAGCAACCAAAGGCGCATCCGCCAGCGGCGCAATATCGTCAGGGAATGGCACCGTCTGCGCCGTCTGTTGAGTGGGTACAGCTGTGCCAAATTCCGCCTGTACCTGCACGGGGTCGGGGCCAGTCTGATCGCTTACGGGCGTTGAAGTTTCGTTGGTGGTGGCAGCTTGCTCGGCGACGACCGCAGTATCATTCGTCACATCATCAGCCTGTACCGCCTGCGTCTCAGCGGCCGCCACATTATCGGGCGTCTGTGTTTCGACTGCGGGAACGGTTTCTGTCTCTGCCGCGATAACCTTCGTGTCGGGCGACTGCACCTCTGCCTGCCGCTCGGTCGCGGTCGGTGCGGGCTCGGGGTCGCCGCCGATCATTACGGCGGAGATGCCCAAACCCAGGACCAGCAACCCGACCAAGGGCAATGCCCCGCCCAGACCGCTGCGCTTTCCGCCGTTCGCCGCAGCGCGCGACGGCACATCGGACACGGGCCGGGCCTTCCGCGCGGCGCTTGCCCTTTCATGGAAGATCCGCGCCCGCTCTGGCAGCGGTTTGGCGGGACGCGGTTCATGCGCGGCGGAAATTTCCGGCTCCGCTGCCTCGGAATCTTCCTTCGTTTCTTCGACTACGGCGGCTTTATCGGCCTCCACGAAGGGCGCTTCACCGGGCAACATAATCGTTCCATCGTTGACCGAAGCAGCGGTCGTTTTTGTCGCCAAAGCTGGACCAGCACCAGCTGAGGCGGCACCTGCCACGACGAAATGAGATGTGATGCGGGAAATCGCAGGGCCGCCATTGTCTTGGGGGGCGGCCTCTGGCAGCGCAATCGGGTCTGCGACGATCTCGACCTTGGTTGAGGCTGCCGTATCCACCTCGCCCACCGCAGAAGGCGCAGCAGTATGTGCAGACGCCACTTGTTCAGCCCCTGCCATTTCCGATGCATGCCGAGGCTCAGCCGCAGAAAGTTCCGCAACCTCCGCGCTTGCCAGGCTCCACTCTGCGGCCAGCTCCGTTGAACCGAAATCAGGCGCGTGCGGGAACTGCCCGGATGCCGGGGCCGCAACAAACCGGCTGGGCGCAAAGCCGTGACGAACAGCGAAATCCTCGGCCTCTTGCAGGGTCTGACGCGCGACGGCGGCGACCTTCACCTTGGCACCGGGCTTCGCGTCTGCGGGGGAAAAGTCATATGCCAGCTCATCGACCGGATAGGGCGTCAGCCCGTCCAGCCCGGCCTTAAGCGCCGCCTGCGTATCGGTAGCCTCTGGCAGAACCAGATCAGTATACAGGATCTGGTCTTCGGGGATGACCAAAGCCACACCGGGCGCATTTGCGACCCGCAATTGCTTCACGAAACCAACAAGACCATCGCGAAGATCACCGTTGAATGGCGCTTTGCCCAGTTCTTCCCAATCATTATGGTCGCGGTGTAACAACTGGACGCCATCGGGCTGAAAGCCCAATGCGAAGTCATCACCTGAGGCGAAAGCCCCTTTTGCACTCTGCTCGTTCATATGCTCTGCCTTTGTCGGCCGGCGTTGTTTTTTTACCTGAATAACCCGAACAGACGCCTATGGGAAGAACACGCGCGGATGTGATCGAACAAAACAGCATTTTCCCGCGTTATCGCCCGAATACAGAACAATGAGGAGTTGATATGTCAGCCTTTTCGACCAGACCGATCACCGCAGCACTTGCTGGAACCGCAAGTATTCTGCTGCTTGGTGCGCCGGCATTTGCGGCGCCGCCATCTCACGGCGCTTGTGCCAAGCCCGGTATCCTCAGCGTTTCGGGTCACGGAGAATCGCGCGTTGCACCCGATCAGGTGATGATATCGCTTGGCGTCACGACCCAGGCAGAGACCGCCGCCGAAGCAATGCGCTCAAACTCGGAACGTCAGCAGGCGGTTCTGGATACGCTTGGCGAAGCGGGCGTCAATCAGGACGACATCCAGACCTCTGGCCTGTCACTGAACCCCTTGATGAACTATCCCGAAAACGGCGATGCCCCGTCGATTGACGGCTATATGGCACAGAACCTGCTGACGGTGCGGGTGACAGAGATCAACCGCGCCGGGGAAGTTCTGGACAGCATCGTGACCGCTGGCGCGAACGAAATGCAGGGCATCCGCTTTATCCGCGAAGACTCGCAGGCGACTGAAGACGAAGCGCTGCAGATGGCGGTTGAAGACGCGACCCACCGCGCATCGGTCATGGCAGAAGCCGCTGGGGTAGAGCTTGGCCCCATCATTCGCATTGGAGAGCCGAAGAATGACGCCGTGCCGCCCGGCCCGGTCATGATGCGTGCTATGGGTGCCGAGGCAGATGCAAAAAGCATTCCGGTCGAGGGTGGCGAAGTCGCCTTTACCGCAGATGTGGATGTCAGTTTTGCGCTTCCCGGCGCGGGCTGCGATATGCCGGGCAAGGGTGATAAGCCGATGGAGCCGAAGCCGATGCCGACGGAGGCCACCGATCCTGCGGGTGACGCGGCAACAGCCCCGGACCTGCCCGATGCTTCGGAGGCCGATAGACAGGTGCAGTCGGAGACGGCACCCGAAGGCAGCGCAGATCAGGGTGCCGAAGATGAGGCAACGCCTGATTCAGAAACCACCTTGAACGTCGCGCCTTCCGCGGATAGCGGCGAAGAGGCTGATGCTGCAGAGGATATCGAAGCAGCTCCGTCCAACTGAAGAAACAAGCCCGGCCGGATAAACGGCCGGGCCACTCGGTCAGGCTGATGCGGCGGTCAGCGCCTGATCCAGATCGGCGATCAGATCGTCTGCATCCTCGATCCCGATTGACAGCCGGACAACATCGGGTCCGGCACCCGCCGCCACCTTCTGTTCATCGGTCAACTGGCTGTGCGTGGTCGAGGCCGAGTGGATCACCAGCGACCGCGCATCGCCAAGATTTGCCACATGGCTGAACAGCTTGAGGTTGTCGACCAGCTTCACCGCCGCGTCATAGCCACCCTTCAGCGCAAAGGTGAACAGCGCCCCTGCACCTTTCGGATAGTGTTTATTGGCCGTTGCGTTCCACGGCGACGAAGCCAGCCCCGCATATGTGACAGAGGAAACACGCGCATCATTCTCCAGCCATTCCGCGACCTTCTGGGCATTCTCGACATGGCGCGGCATCCGCAGCGCCAAAGTCTCGATCCCCATCAGCGTGTAATGCGCGCCTTGCGGGTTCATGGTCATTCCAAGGTCGCGCAAACCGATTGCGATGCCGTGGAAGGTAAATGCCATCGGCCCCAGAGCCCCGTGGAAATTAAGGCCGTGATAAGCTGGCTCCGGCTCTGACAGCGACGGGAACTTGCCCGATGCCGACCAGTCGAATTTACCGCTGTCGACCACGACACCGCCGGTGACCGTGCCATTGCCGGTCATGTACTTGGTCAGGCTGTGCACCACCAGCGTCGCGCCCATTTCGATCGGTTTGCACAGATAGGGCGTGGCCAGCGTATTATCGACGATCAGTGGCAACCCAGCCTCGTCAGCGACTTTTGCAATCGCCGGAATATCGGTCACATAACCGGCCGGGTTAGAGATCGATTCGCAGAATATCGCGCGTGTATCGTCGTCAATCGCCGCGCGCACCGCCTCAACATCGTCCAGATCGACGAATTTCGCTGACCAGCCAAAACGCTTGATGGTCTGGCTAAATTGCGTGACCGTGCCGCCATAAAGCCGGGTCGATGCCACGATGTTCTTGCCCGGCCCCATAAGCGGGAAAAGTGCCAGTATCTGCGCCGCGTGACCGGAAGAACAGCAAACCGCCCCGGCGCCGCCTTCCAGATCGGCAATCCGTGCCTGCAATGCCGCAATCGTCGGATTGGTCAGGCGAGAGTAGATATAGCCGACCTCTTGCAGCGCGAACAGCTTGGCCGCGTGATCGGCATCGCGGAACACATAGGCCGTGGTCTGATAAATCGGAACCTGCCTTGCCCCCGTCGCCGGATCCGGCGGCGTTCCTGCATGAATGGCGCGCGTGTCAAAACCCAGCTCATCGGTCATTCTCTCTCTCCTCTGATATGTATGCAGACTAGGGCGGTCGTTGCGGGTGGCGCAACGCTGAATATCCGGCTGATCGCGATCCGCCCCCGGCAATGTGCGGGCGACAAGCGCACCAATGCAGAAAACCCGACTTGTCCCGCTTTCCAACTGCTTGCGCCCCGGATAAGTAACGCAGGTCCAATGGAGGCCGCCATGTCCGACCAGCCAAGCATCACGCCGCAACCCGGCATCATGGATATCTCGCTTTATGTCGGCGGTGCCGCACATGTCGAAGGGCGCGACAACGTGGTCAAGCTTTCGTCGAACGAGAACCCTTACGGTCCTTCGGACAAGGCCAAAGAGGCCGCCATACGTGCGACACACCAGTTGCACCGCTATCCGAACACCGACCATGCCGGTCTGCGCAGTGCGATTGCTGAAACCCATACACTTGACGCTGATCGTATCATCTGCGGTGCAGGTTCGGACGAAGTCCTGCAATTTGCGACCCAGTGCTTCGCGGGCCCCGGCGATGAAGTGATCATGACAGAGCATGGTTTTTCCATGTATCCGATACTCGCCCGTGCTGCCGGTGCAAAACCTGTTGTCGTGCCCGAAACTGACAGACGTGTGAACATACAAGCGATACTGGATGCCGTCACAGCAGATACGCGCATCGTTTTCCTGACCAATCCGGGCAACCCGACAAGCACGATGTTATCGGAAGCAGAGGTCCAATCCCTCGCATCGGCGCTTCGCCCCGATGTTCTGTTGGTCCATGACGGCGCCTATACCGAATTTGCAGGCGAAGAATTTCGTCTCGATTTCCAGCTTGCCGATGCCTTTCCCAACGTTCTTGCTACGCGCACTTTCTCAAAAATCTATGGGCTCGGCGGGCTGCGAATTGGATGGGGCTATGCGCAACGACCTTTGATTGACGTGATGAATCGCGTGCGCCAACCCTTTAACCTGTCAGTTGTGCAACTGGCAGCGGCAGAGGCAGCGATGCGCGATCAGGACCATGTCAAACGCTGCAAGAATGAAAACAACCGTTGGCGCATCTGGCTGCAATCCGCGCTGAACGATCTTGGCATCGGCTGCGATGAGAGCCACACGAATTTCGTCCTCGCCCGCTTCAGGGATGAGGAAACCGCGAATGGCTGCGACAATGCGCTGAAACAGGACGGCATCATCGTGCGGCGTGTTGCGGGCTACGGACTGCCGAACTGTCTGCGTATCACAATCGGGGATGAGCCTTCATGCAGGCGCGTTGCCCATGTCATTGGCCGCTTTATGGCTGAAAGGGGTTGATGGATGAGTGTCATCTATAACAAGGTCGCGCTGATCGGTCTGGGCCTGATTGCGGGCTCCATCTCTCTGGCGGCGCGTGAAGCGGGCGCGGCCGCGCGGATCACCGGGACTTCGCGCAGCGTCAAGACGCGCGCGGCCGCACGTGACTTGCGCCTTTGCGATGAGATCGTCGATAACCCTGCCGCTGCGGTAAGGGACGCCGATCTGGTCATTCTGTGCGTGCCTGTCGGTGCAATGGGCAAGGTGATGGCCGATATCAAACCGCACCTAAAACCGGGGGCCGTCATCACGGATGTGGGGTCGGTCAAGCAAGAGGTGATAGATCAGGTCGTCCCTAACCTGTCTGCCGGTGTCCACTTCATACCCGGCCACCCGCTGGCCGGTACGGAACATTCCGGCCCCTATTCCGGTTTCGCCGAGTTGTTCCATAATCGCTGGTGGCTTCTGACACCGCTGCCGGAAAGCGACCCGAACGAGGTTTCGCGTCTGCGCCGCTTTATCCGTGCGCTCGGCGCGAATGTCGAGGATATGGAACCCGCGCACCATGATCTGGTGCTTGCCGTTACCAGCCACACCCCGCACCTTATCGCCTATACAATGGTCGGCGTGGCGGATCACCTGAAACGGGTCACGGAGTCCGAGGTCATCAAGTATTCAGCCGCCGGCTTCCGCGATTTCACGCGTATCGCGGCTTCAGACCCGACGATGTGGCGCGATGTTTTCCTGACCAATAAAGAGGCTGTGCTGGACGTCCTCGGCCGGTTCACCGAAGAACTGTTCATGCTGCAACGCGCGATACGGATGGAAGACGGCGACCAGTTGCACGACTATTTCACCCGGACCCGCGCGATCCGCAGGGGCATTATCGAGGCCGGTCAGGACACCGCCGCACCCGATTTCGGGCGCAGCGCAAAGCCGACCTCTCAGCCACCGGAAAGCAGCTGAGCGTCAGATCAGACCGGCCGCCTGAAAATCAGCCAGCAGGTCACGCTCTGGCCGGGCGCCCACATGGCTGATCACCTCTGACGCGGCCATGACACCCATGCGTCCGGCCGTTTCCAGATCGCAGCCCGATGCAAGACCGAAGATCAGACCGGCAGCGAACTGATCGCCGGCGCCTGTGGCGTCGACCGGGGTCACACGGTGAACAGGGACTTCCACCCGCTTGCCACGGCGGAACAGCAAAGCAGGATCGCCCGAACGGGTGCAGATCACCGTGTCGCAATCCGCTGTCGCCAGCCGAAGCGCTTCGTCGATATTCGTCTGATAAAGCGATTCCCATTCGTGAACATTACCGATGACGTAATCGAGCGATTGCGAAACGAGGCTGCGGAAATCGTCACGATGGCGGTCAACGCAGAACGGATCTGACAGCGCAATCCCAGCCTGCCCGCCAGATTTGTGGCACGCATCTGCGGCCGCAAGAAATGCCGATTTCCCGGCGGGCTTGTCGAACAGATAACCCTCCAGGAAAAGCCAGCGATTCCCTTCGAAAACCTGTTCTTCAACATCATCGGGACCAAGATTGGCCGAGATCCCAAGATAGGTATTCATCGAACGCTCGCCGTCAGGCGTAACAAAAATGATTGATCGCGAGGTCGGCAGATTGCCGCCCTGCACCGGGGCATTCACAAATTGCGTGCCCTCCGCCTGGGTATCGCGCGCATAGGCCTGTCCCAACTCATCATCCGCGACCCGACCGATGAACGCTGTTTTCAGCCCCATTCGGCCGATCCCAGCCAGCGTGTTAGCGACCGAGCCGCCCGGCACCAACCGCGCTTTGCCGCGCTGCGCCTGCTGAGCCAGCAGATATTCCGACCGCTCACGCTCGACGAGTTGCATGATGCCCTTTTCGACCTGCAACGACTGAAGGTCATCATCCTCGATCGGGGCGATTACGTCGATAATGGCGTTGCCGATGCCGATGACATCAAATGCGCTCATACGGTTTTCTCCTCATACGGGCAGAGATCTTCTATGGGACAGATCGTGCATCGCGGGCGACGCGCCTGGCAGACATATCGGCCATGCAGGATCAGCCAGTGATGGGCGTTCTGCTGGAACTGGGCGGGGACATTGTCTTCAATCGCACGCTCCACCTCTTCGACGTCGCGACCGGGTGCAATATGCGTCCGGTTGCCGACGCGAAAGATATGCGTGTCCACGGCCTGCGCAGGAAAGTGGAAGATGCAATTCAAAACGACATTTGCGGTCTTGCGTCCTACCCCCGGAAGGGACATCAGTGCCGCCCGGCTGTCAGGCACCTCGCCATCATAGTCCTCGGTCAGAATGCGTGACAGCTTCATCACGTTCTTCGCCTTCTGCCGGAAAAGGCCGATGGTTTTGACATGCTCTGTCAGCCCCTCCTCACCCAGTTCCAGCATCTGCTGCGGGGTCTGAACCTGTTCGAACAGCGATTTCGTCGCCCTGTTCACGCCCGCATCGGTTGCCTGCGCCGACAAAGCGACCGCCACCAGCAACTGGAAGGCATTGCCATGTTGCAGCTCCGTCACAGGTGAAGGTTCAGCATCGCGCAGCCGCGAAAATATCGCGACCTGCTGGGCATAAGGCAGGGGTTTGGGCAAGCGGGCCATTTGGCCTGTCTTTGCCCGCAGGTGCGTCGCAGTTCAAGCGCGGATCGACGGAATGAGAGGTATCGCGTCAGATTTATCGTGAGAATGTGACCTGATTTCAGCCGGGTAACTGCGCTTCGGCTAGGATTTGCCGGGAACCTGTGCAAGTATCGCGACGTTTTGAAAACAAGACGTGCCTTTGCGGCACAATAGGCAAATGACGAAAGGCGAGCATATGAACATGCGGGTTTCCCTTCTTATCGGTGCGGCAGGCATTATCGGTCTGGGCGCATGTACCAATCCAGACGGCACCATGCCCGGCAGCAATATGTCGCGCACGCAGCAAGGCGCACTGATCGGCGCCGCCGCAGGTGCGCTTTATGGCGCGCAGCGCGACGACGATAACAATAATCAGGGTCGTGATGCGGCGCGCGGTGCCATCCTTGGAGCGGCGGCGGGCGCTGTGGCGGGCAATATCCTTGAGCGTCAGGAGCAGGACCTTCGTCAGGTCATGACCACGCCGGGCGTGCAGATCATCAATCGCGGCGACTACCTGCAGGTTATCCTGCCCTCGGGTCTGCTGTTCGCATCGGACAGCGCGGCGGTCTCTGGCCAGGCGCAGAACGACCTGTATGGTCTGGCGCAAAGCTTGCAGCGCTATCCGAACAGCCGTGTTGAAATCTACGGCCACACCGACTCCACCGCGTCCGAGGCGTATAACCTCGACCTGTCGCAGCGCCGCGCCCAATCGGTTGGCGGTATCCTGACTGCTGCTGGCGTATCCTCCGCCCGTCTCGCAATGATTGGTCGCGGTGAAAGCCAGCCGGTCGCCTCGAACAATACCGAGTCCGGCAAGGCGCAGAACCGCCGCGTAGAAATCCTGATCCGCCCGACGCGCTGATAATGACAGCATAGAAGAAGCTGAGGCCGGGCGCTTTGCCCGGCCTTTTCTCTTTCGTGCGATGGTATCAACGGGTTCGCGTGCCTGCGCCGATAACGAAACGGAAACACAGTAAGAAAGGCCCGGCGTCATACAAGCGCCGGGCCTTCAACTCCCTGTCCCTATGGGTGGGGTCAGTGCAGACGTTGCGCCACTTCTTCGATGGCCTGATCGATTTCTGCACTGCGGTCCGCCGCCACGCCCTGCTGGCGCAGAACTTCGCTGGCAGCGGCAACGGCTGTCTGAACCGCGCTGTTACGCACCGCGCGGATGGCATCGCTTTCGGCAGAGGAAATCTGATCCTCAGCCGCTTTCAGTCGACGCTCGATCGAATGGTCAAGATCGACCTTCGCCTTCTCGGCCTGCGCCAATGCCTCGCGCTTCGCATTCGCGACGATATCGTCAGCCTGACTTTGCACTTCACGCTGGCGACGTTCGTATGTGGCATAGATCTCCTGCGCTTCTTCACGCAGGCGCTTTGCCTCTTCCAGATCGGCCCGAATACCCTCGGCCCGCTTGTCCAGAAGGCCGCCAATGATCTGGGGAACCTTGAAGTAAACAAGGATGCCCACGAAGACCAGAAACGCAATCGTAACGATGAAGTCCGTATTGCGAAGGCTGAAAAACGGTCCGCTTGCAGCCAGTGCCGGGGTCGCGGAAAGCGACAGCAGGATGGAGAGTTTCTTCATCAGACTGCCCCTTTCAGACGTGCATCGACAGCCGCGTTGATCGCGCTTTCGTCCGCATTGCCGCCAAATGCACGCACAAGCTCTGCCGTGACATCACGGGCGACTGTACGCGCATCTGCCGTTGCACTTTCACGGATCGCGCCGATGCGCTTCTCCGATTCAGCCGTGCGCGCGGCGATTTCAGCATCCGCCTTGGCGATGGCGCTATCCAGATCCTTCTGAATATCGGCTTTCTGCGCGGCAACGATCTTGTTCGCCTCGGAGCGGGCATTGGCAAGCGCCTCGTTATAGGCGGCCTCAGCGTCCTTGGCTTTTTTCTTGTATTCCTCGGCCTGCATCAGATCGCCGGTAATGACGCCCTGACGGTCCGAGATGACACCCGCGATACGGGGAAGCGCCACTTTCGAAAGAACCCAGTAAAGCAGCGCGAGCGTGACCAGCAACCAGAAGATCAGGTTGCCGAAATACTCTGTATTGAGCTGCGGCATGCCGACGGCATGTTCCGCAACCTCGGTCGCATGGCCAGCCGCTTCCGCGCCATGACCGGCTGCTTCCGTGCCGTGCTCTGCCGAAGCAGTGGCAGCAGCGGCCGCAGCTTCTTCATTCGCGGCATCCGCGTGGGTTCCGGTATCAGCAGCCGTCGTGGCCGCTTGTTGCAACAGGCTGAACATGTCCTACCTCTGGCCGTTCAAGTTACAATCAGGTGGGGGAAGCTGTGCCCCCACCCAACCGCAAGGATGGCAGAAGATCAGACTGCGAACAGCAGCAGCAGCGCAACCAGGAACGAGAAGATGCCCAGTGCTTCAGCGAAGGCCATGCCGATGAACAGCGTGGCGGTCTGCGAAGCGGCAGCCGACGGGTTACGCAGCGCGCCCGACAGGTAGTTGCCGGCAACATTGCCCACACCGATGGCGGCGCCCGCCATACCGATGCATGCGAGACCCGCGCCGAGATACTGACCCATTTGTTCCATGTTTCTTGCTCCTTGAGGCTTTATGGAATGGAAGGATTGATGACCTGAACCTTGCCCGTCAGTGCGACGGATGCAGCGCGTCCTTCAGATAGACGCAGGTCAGGATGGTGAACACATATGCCTGGATGATGCAGACCAGCACTTCCAAGGCATAGACGCCGACGATACCGGCAATCGCGATAGGTGCGATCCAAAGCACGGCAGCGAAAGCGGCGAAAACCTTGATCACGGCGTGACCGGCCATGACGTTACCCGCAAGTCGGATAGAGTGGCTGACCGGGCGCACGAAGTAAGAAATCACCTCTATGATGGCCAGAACCGGGCGCAGCGCCAGCGGGGCCGACTTGACCCAGAACAATTCCAGAAAATGCATCCCGTTCTTGACGAAACCCAGTACGGTTACGCCGACAAAGACAAAAATCGCCAGCACCGCCGTCACCGCGATATGCGACGTGGTCGAAAAGCTTTTCGGGATCAGCGCGAGATAGTTCGCAAAGATGATGAAGCAGAACAGCGTCATGACATAGGGGAAATACTTCAGCCCCTCTTTGCCGCAGATGTCCTCCAGCATTTTATAGACCATGCCATAGGTCATCTCTGCGATGGACTGTACGCGGTTAGGCACGACGGCACGGCCACGAGTGCCGAAAACCAGAAGTGCGATGATCGCGACCAGAGTCAGCGCAAACCACAGGGTTGCGTTGGTCGGGGTGTACCAGTGAACCGCACCGTCGCCGAACAGCGGCTTGACCATGAACTGGTCCATCGGGTGGAAAGCAAGGCCGGTATCAGCTTCCGTCGCCACGTGTATCATCCCTCGTTTGCGGCAGATCACCCTGCCCGTTCTGCGCAGCCTTGCGCTGCAATTCTTCAGCGGTGCGCAACATCACCTTGATGCCAGCCGCCAGCCCGATCAGCAGGAACAGGATCAGAAAGATCGGCATCGTGCCGAACAAACTGTCCAGTCCGTAACCGATGGCGAACCCGATCCCGAGTCCCGACACCAGTTCGATCACCATTCGCCAGGCCGTATCAGCATGACGCATATTGATCGCCGCTTTGGTGGGCGCTTTGGGAAGCTTCACTTGCGCCAGCCGTTCTTCCAGCCGCCTTAACCTTTCAGGATCCGGCGTGCCGTCGTCACGATCAGGCAAGATTCACACCCCTGTTATCTCGGGGGCGGTGATAGGGTTCAGGACGCCCCGAGTCAAGCAGATCGGGTATCGGATTAGTATATTGTTATCATTGCATATTTTATTTCATCGCGACCCTACTAGGCGGTTGCAACGCCCACGCGCCTGCAACATAATTCAACCGCCAAGTTGAGTATTGAGCCATAATTCACACTATGTCCGAACCCGAAAAACGCCTGGACCAGATATTCTCGGCCCTTGCGGACCCGACCCGCAGGCGCATTCTCGGCATGTTGCTGGAAGATGACATGGCGGTCAGTGACGTCGCCGCGCCTTTCGACGTCAGTCTGGCAGCCGTGTCGAAACATCTTGTCGTTCTGGCAGCCGCAGGGCTGATCCAGCAGGAACGGCGCGGCCGCATCACATGGTGCCGGCTTGATCCTGATGGCCTGCGTCAGGCCACGATCTGGATGCAGGGTTTTGGCCAGTTCGACCCCGTCGACCTTGATGCGTTTGAGAAGTTTCTTCTCAGTGCATTGGCCGAGGACGGCTTGCAGGAATAGGGCCAGTTTCACAGCGCCCGGTCAGCCAAAGGATCGCTGCGCGGATTGTGACCCGCGCAGCGGAAAGCTCAGGCGCCTTTTGCCTTGGGCAGACCTTCATAGCTGAAGTAAGCAAACATCTGCTCCAAAACGGCTGCTGCCGATTTGGCGTCAGGCTTTGCTGTATCGCTCTGCTTTGGGTTGGTCATGGTGAACCTCGGGTCTCGTGGTTCCTCCCACACCAAAGATAACGCCGCACCGCAGCGTTATCAAGCTGCAACGCGGCGTCTGAGAAAGTCGTACTGACTGCTCAGACGATCCGGTCGACGAGCATGTGCTTGATCTCAGCGATGGCCTTCGCCGGATTCAGCCCTTTCGGACAGGTATTGGTGCAATTCATAATCGTGTGGCAACGATACAGCTTGAACGGATCTTCCAGTTGATCCAGACGTTCCGGCGTCGCCTCATCGCGGCTGTCGATGATCCAGCGATAGGCCGCAAGCAGCGTTGCCGGGCCAAGATATTTGTCGCCATTCCACCAATAGCTTGGGCAAGAGGTCGAGCATGACGCGCACATGATGCACTCATACAGACCGTCCAGCTTCTTGCGGTCGTCGATGGACTGTTTCCACTCTTTACCGGGTTCCGGCGACTTGGTGATCAGGTAAGGATTGATCGAGGCATGTTGTGCATAGAAATGCGTCAGGTCCGGGATCAGATCTTTGACGACATGCATATGCGGCAGCGGATAAATGCTCACGTCGCCCTTCACTTCGTCAATACCATAGATACAGGCCAGATGGTTGCCACCGTCGATGTTCATGGCGCAGGAGCCGCAGATCCCCTCGCGGCAGGAACGGCGGAAGGACAAGGTAGGGTCGATCTCTGATTTGATCTTGATGAGCGCGTCAAGAACCATCGGTCCGCATTTGTCCAGATCAACGAAATAGGTATCCAACCGCGGGTTCTCACCCGTGTCCGGATCCCAGCGATAGATCTTGAACTTGCGCAGATTGGTCGCGCCTTCCGGCTTCGGCCAGGTCTTGCCGACCCTGATCTTGCTGTTCTTGGGAAGGGAAAACTCGACCATTTTCAGGCTCCTTTCTTCTGGGCCCTGCGGACCTGGAAGGCGTCGAATTGATGGCCGCATATGGGCCGTAGCTTGCAGTCAGGTGCCACACCGCGGTGGCGCAGGGGCGAGTGACGCCCTGCCTTTGTTATTTGGCGGGTGGCCAGCATCAGCCCCTGCCCGACCAGCCGGGCTGGTCGTAAAGCGGTCGCGAAGGGGGCTGTCCGGCGCGGCGCTGCACGCAGGATGCATAGACCTGAGCCGGATCGCGCCCCATGATGTAATCGGACGAAACCGACACCTCGAAGCGGCTGAAAGTGCGCGGGCCACCACTGCCGGTGCCGACACCCACGCCAACCGATCCACGGGGACCGGTCGCGGCGCGGGCATCTTCAAGACAGACCTGCTCGGCATCCTGAAGCGGCAGCGGTCCGCAACCGGCAAGCAATGCCGGTGCGAAAACTGCCGTCAGGATCGCCACATAGTGCATCAGGCGGTCGCCGCCACCTTGGCAACGCATTGCGATGCTGCCGGACGTTGCACGATCGTGGCGACAGAAGACGCGGCAGAGCCGCTGTCATTCACGCCGCGCGATGCGATATCTGACAGCTCCGCCATCGAGGCGTTGTTGATCACGCAATCGGTATATGGCGCAACGTTGCGACCCGGCAGGCGCTTTGCCATCTCACGGTTAACTACATCGCGTGCAACTGCGCGGGTCGAGCTGTCCAGCGTGGTGGACGGCTGGCTGGGCGCCGGTGCAGGTGCAGGTGTCGGGATCGGCGAGGACGGCTGGCTTGGCGGAACGCGGGCCACACAACCGGCCAGGATCAGCGACGCCGCGCCAAGGGAAAGTATCAGACGCATCAATAAACCCTCTTTTTCGGTGCAATCTTCTTCAGATCGATACCACCTTCTGTTTCTTTCGTCAGCGGATCAAGATGGACGGGGCGATACTCCAATGTCACATTGTTGCCATCAACCCACGCAAGACTGTGCTTGCGCCATGTCTCATCGTCGCGATCCGGATAATCCTCATGGGCATGAGCACCGCGCGATTCCTTGCGCGCCTCTGCCGCAACGATGGTGGCCATCGCGTTGGGCATAAGGTTGGTCAGCTCCAGCGTTTCCATCAGGTCGGTGTTCCAGATCAACCCGCGATCCGTGACGTGAAGGTCGTCAATCTTCGCTGCGATTTCCTTCATCTTCTCAACGCCTTCTGCCAGCGTCTTGTCAGTCCTGAAGACGGCGGCGTCAGCCTGCATGGTGCGCTGCATCTGGTCCCGCAACTGTGCGGTCGGCGTCCCGCCATTGGCGTTTCGGATGCTGTCGAAGCGGTTGAGAATCTGCTCTACCGCTGCCGTATTCGTCGCCGGGACCGGCGTGCCCGGATCGACGACTTCGCCCGCCTTGATCGCCGCAGCACGGCCAAAGACGACAAGGTCAATGAGCGAATTTGAGCCGAGGCGGTTCGCGCCATGCACAGATGCGCAGCCAGCCTCGCCCACGGCCATAAGGCCGGGGAATACCTGATCAGGCGATTCTTCGGTCGGGTTCAGCACCTCGCCCCAATAGTTCGTCGGAATGCCGCCCATATTATAATGAACGGTCGGCAGAACCGGAATCGGCTCGCGCGTCACATCGACACCGGCGAAGATCTTGGCCGATTCAGAAATACCCGGCAGACGTTCGGCCAGCGTATCGGGATCAAGATGCATGAGGTTCAGGAAGATATGATCCTTTTCCTCACCCACGCCGCGGCCTTCGCGGATTTCCATGGTCATGCAGCGGCTGACCACATCGCGGGACGCAAGATCCTTATAGGTCGGGGCATAACGCTCCATGAAGCGCTCGCCTTCGGAGTTGGTCAGATACCCGCCTTCCCCACGTGCGCCCTCGGTGATCAGGCAGCCAGAGCCATAGATGCCGGTCGGGTGGAACTGCACGAATTCCATATCCTGAAGCGGCAGACCGGCGCGGGCCACCATGCCGCCGCCATCGCCGGTGCAGGTATGGGCTGAGGTCGCGCTGAAATAGGCGCGGCCATAACCGCCCGTGGCCAGCACCACCATCTTGGCGTTGAAGACATGCATGGTGCCATCGTCCAGCTTCCAGCAGACGACGCCGGTGCATTTGCCATCGGTGATGATCAGGTCGAGCGCGAAATATTCGATGAAGAATTCAGCATTGTTCTTCAGCGACTGGCCATAAAGTGTGTGCAGGATGGCGTGGCCGGTGCGGTCGGCAGCGGCACATGTGCGCTGCACGGGCGGGCCTTCGCCGAATTCGGTCGTATGGCCGCCGAAGGGGCGCTGATAGATCTTGCCTTCCTCGGTCCGGCTGAAGGGAACACCGTAATGTTCCAGCTCGTAAACAGCCTTGGGTGCCTCGCGCGCCAGATATTCCATCGCGTCGGTATCGCCCAGCCAGTCAGAGCCTTTGACCGTGTCATACATATGCCACTGCCAGTTATCCGGCCCCATATTGGACAGGCTGGCGGCAATCCCACCCTGCGCCGCGACGGTATGCGAACGGGTCGGGAAGACCTTGGTCACGCAGGCCGTGCGAAGGCCCTGTTCAGCCATGCCGAGCGTCGCACGCAGGCCCGCACCACCGGCACCCACGACGACAACGTCGTAATCATGAACCTCGTAAGGGTATTTCGTATCGGCCGCTTCGGTCGCTTGGTTTTCGTTATTCTCAGCCATGGGAACCTCAGACGGCCTGTGCGAAGGCAAGTTGTACGCGCGCGAGTGCGAAAAGTGTCATGGCGATCACCGCCCAGCCGAAAACGACCGAAAACAGGATAGCCACCTTACGTGCGGTATGATCGAAATAGTCGTCGATCATGATCCGCGTGCCTTTGATGAAATGCATCATCCCAAGCGTCATGAAGATCGCGACGACAATCGCCGGATAGGGACGCGTGAAATACAGCAGGATGTCAGCACGATCAGGCAGTTGCAGCGCCGTGCCGATGACCATCAGGAAGGACGGCGTCAGCAGCGCCAATGCGGCGGAACTGACCGTCATCCACCAGTGATGTTCGGTCCCGGTATGGGACGCGCCCATTCCGACGGCGGCTTTGCGGGGGGTGACGTAACGCATGGTGTCCCCTTACAGAAGGTAGATGACAAGGCTCAGCAGGGTCAGGACGACCGAACCTGCAATGATCGCGATGCTGGTCTTATGCGCGGTCTCGATCTCCAGCCCTTCGCCCGCGTCATAGAAGAAATGACGGATACCGGCCAGGAAGTGGTACCACAGCGCCCAGCAAGAACCGAGCAGCACGAGAAATCCGAACCAGCTGCGCGTCAGCCAATCGGCGCTTTCCCACATACCGCCACCAACGGCGGCACCAAGCAGCCAGAATGCCAGAAGCAGCAAACCAGCAACCATGCCATGGCCCGCCGCGCGGTTCAAAATCGAGGTTATGGCGGCCAATGGCAGCCGGTAGACCTGCAAATGAGGTGAAAGCGGCCGGTTATCCCGGTTCACGTCAGCCATGTTGTCCCCTTTCAGTCTTTATTGCGGGCCCACGGCAGCAGCTGGCGCGCGGGCTGGCTGGATTTCGCAAGATGTCATACGGCTTTTTTCGCGCCTGTCACCCGTACTTGTCCAGCCCCATGACAAAAATGTAGATAAATCCGCACTTTGTGATCACAGTATCTGGCGCTGTGATCACAGACAAGCGATCGTCGGGAAACGCTGCCCGCTGAGTTACGAACAGGCAGCAATCTTCCGTGTGACACCGCACGGATCGAGACCACTGCTACTGCTCGCCAAGCTTCATATCAGGACTATATGCACCGTCAATTTCCTTGGTAACGCCCTGCCCGCAGCGCATGATTCCCTTGATCGGATCGAAGGCCATGACCGGCTGACCGTGCAGAACCCATCCCTTGTCCAAAGCCGCGCTGACCTTGTGACAGAATGCGGACGTATCATCCTCTGTCAGGAACCGGAAAACTGTTGCCATATCTTTGCTTCCTCATGCCCCGAAGGGGTTATAGCCCAGCCAAGCATGGATCAGTCCCACTACTCCGAATACAAGGATCGCGCCGATGAACGCCATCGCTTCTTGGCGGATTGGAACCGGATGCGCGGGCGCCTGCCAATTCGGATCTGCGCGGTTGATTACAATGATTTCAACGACAGCCCAGAGCAGCAGCCCGCCGAACAAAATCAGCGAAGGCGCGTCGCCGTTTACCAGCAGATGCGCCACCGACCAAAGCGCGAATGCTGTCAGTTGCGGGTGCCGAATCCTGCGGGTTATGCCGGTTTTCATACCCGAAGCGGCAAACAGGTAGAATGCCAGCAGGATCAGCAGATTGTTGATTCCCTTCATCATGGGCGAGGGACCCCACCAGACATCCCCCATTGGCGCACTGCGATAGCCCCACACCATAAGAATGACCGACAGGATCAATGCGCCGGTGACCATTCCCCTGCCCGGCTCGCCAAGCTGCGCCCGCTGGCGTGGTGCAACACGTTTGAACAGGTGCGCGGCCCACCACAGTGCGACCCCGACAATTAAGATGAACATCTGGCTGGCCTCCGGCTGGATGAATCTGTGCATAGTTGTGGCACCAATTTCAGCTTGCCGCAATCAGCGCCTGCTGGTTGAACGTCCGAACTGGACCCATGAACTACGCGAAACATTCAGCCGAACAACGCAGAACCGCTGCTCCATATCAGACGCAGCGATACCAGAAGCAGCGCCCAGGTGATCAGCTTGTAAAACAAGGCCTGCGGCATGATACGCAGCAGCCACAGGCCTAGGCACACTCCGAATATCGCTGCCGGTACCAGCATCAGCGAGACCCGAAGGTTCGCCATGCTCAACTGCCCGAGCGCGGCGTAAGGTATAAGCTTCACGGCATTCACGATCGCGAAGAACACCGTCGTCGTGCCAGCATACAACTGGCTGCTCATCCCCAAAGGCTGAGCGTAAACCTGATAAGGCGGCGCGCCCGAATGGCTGACAAAGCTGGTATAGCCAGCCACCGAACCCCAGAAATTGCCTGCGGCGGGCGACGGTTGGCGAAGCTTTTGCCCGGAAGACCGGAAAAGCGCATTCAACGCGAAAGATACACCGATCACGCCGACGAGCCCCATGACAGCCACGTCGTTGATCAGGTGTGCTGTCGCCCAGCCAAGGCCGATGCCTATGATTGCGCCTGGCAACAGCGTCCATAACACACGCCGGTCGAAACTGCGTCGGAACGCGATCAGCCCGCCGATGTCAGAAACCACGAATATCGGCAGCATGATTCCCGCCGCGACGACTGGCGACATGCTCAGCGCCATAAGCGGGACGGCCATCGTGGCGATCATGGTCAGGCCGCCTTTAGACATGCCAACCGCAATCGCCGCCAAAATCG
This sequence comes from Paracoccus albus, assembly GCF_027913035.1. Classification (NCBI taxonomy): domain Bacteria; kingdom Pseudomonadati; phylum Pseudomonadota; class Alphaproteobacteria; order Rhodobacterales; family Paracoccaceae; genus Paracoccus; species Paracoccus albus. The sequence continues at coordinate 648,647 of NZ_CP115775.1, read as the reverse complement.
CCAGAACCCATGATGTTTGCGTTAACTCGGCCACTTGCCACCCCATGCCGCGAATCGCGCCTTGAAAGCCCGTTTATGAGCGTCTAACCCATGCCACGACCAATAGACCATTTCCCGGAGGAAACCATGGCTCGTCCCAAAATAGCACTTATCGGCGCCGGCCAGATCGGTGGCACACTGGCCCACCTCGCCGCCATGAAAGAACTGGGTGACGTCGTCCTGTTCGACATCGCCGAAGGCGTGCCGCAAGGCAAGGCACTGGATATCGCTGAATCCGGCCCGGCCGAGGGATTCGACGCCGTGCTGAAGGGCACCAACGACTATGCCGATATCGCGGGCGCCGATGTATGCATCGTCACCGCCGGTGTGCCGCGCAAGCCGGGCATGTCGCGCGACGACTTGCTCGGTATCAACCTGAAAGTTATGAAATCGGTTGGTGAGGGCATCAAACAGCACGCCCCGAACGCTTTCGTTATCTGCATCACCAACCCGCTCGACGCGATGGTCTGGGCGCTGCAGCAGTTTTCGGGCCTTCCGGCCGAGAAGGTCGTGGGCATGGCCGGCGTGCTCGATTCGGCGCGTTTCCGTCACTTCCTGTCGCTGGAATTCGGTGTGTCCATGCGCGACGTCACAGCCTTCGTTCTGGGCGGCCACGGTGACACCATGGTGCCGCTGGCACGTTACTCGACCGTTGCAGGCATCCCGCTTCCCGATCTCGCCAAGATGGGCTGGACAAGCCAGGAAAAGCTGGACGAAATCGTTCAGCGCACCCGCGACGGCGGCGCCGAGATCGTTGGCCTTCTGAAAACCGGTTCGGCTTTTTACGCCCCAGCGACGTCTGCCATCGAAATGGCGGAAGCATACCTGAAAGATCAGAAGCGCGTTCTGCCCTGCGCAGCCTATGTTGACGGCGCCTATGGCCTGAAGGGCCTGTATGTCGGCGTGCCGACCGTGATCGGCGCGGGCGGGATCGAAAAGGTTATCGACATCAAGCTGAACAAGGACGAACAAGCGATGTTCGACAAGTCGGTCGATGCAGTCAAAGGCCTTGTCGACGCTTGCAAGCAGATCGATTCGTCGCTGGCCTGAGCGATCATTTCCAAGAACACGAAACGGCGCGCCTCATGGCGCGTCGTTTTCATTTTTGCACTATCGTTTCTCGCATTTTCTTCGCTTAACGGGGTACTTCTGCCATAACCGCGTCGGGCGCAAAGCCCAGCCGATCGACTAGTTCGCCAATCGCCGCGGCCTCGTATGCAATCAGTGTGCGGTCAAAATCGGCCGGGTTCAGGCGCAGCCTGTTCTGAAACATTTTTTGCGCAATCTCTGCAATATTCAGATCGTCGAACCGGATAGCTTCCAACTCCTTCAGAATTTCCAGCTCTTCCGCACTGATATACTGCATATCCTGCCACAACATATTCAACGCCTCTGCATCGCCGGCATGTGACAGCGCAGTCTCAAATTGCTGTTTGCGCGCCGCAGACGAAGGGGAGGGCAGCCCATCAAGCAATACGAGGCCGCGCCGAAGCATCTTCATGATATATTGCAAACGAGTCATTCCGTTGAAATGCGTCAGGCATGCGCTCCGGCATTTTGCAAATCTCAGATCGCAGCGCTTTGAATGCCTGTGCCTCGCCGGTCGGTGAATGTTCATGACATGCCCCCTGCCTGCCCGCACACAAGCCTTACCGACATCGTGCCCGCTTAGCCCTGCATTCATGCGCATGGCCCGCGCCGCGCCATAAAGTCCCGGTCCTATCAATTCGAAATCAGCCAGCGGGAGCCGAAACGCCCCAGCAAAAATATCGCCTTCAGTTTCGGCGCCGGTCCAGACACGCTCTTGCACCTCGATCAGCAGCCATTCGATATTGTCGGGAACGTTCGCCAGTTCATCTCCAAGCGGGTCCGATACCCTCAGGAACTCGTCCGCGTCACAATGCACCAGCCAATCGAGCGTTGTTTCATTCAGGATGCGCGTCGCGTTATATGCCTGACGTGCCTGATGCCGCCCCGGTCGGCGGCCGGATGTGAGGCCTCTCCACCCATCCTCCCCAGAAGCATGAAGGAAAACGCCGCTCATCCCTTCCAGCAGGCTCCGGGCTTCTGAATTCGGTCGGTCGAAGAAGATGTGAATCTCGCTCGCGCCGATTGTGAGGTGATAGGCAACCCAGGCGGCGATCAGGCTTGCCGGTTCATCTATTGTTGCCACGATACCCCATCGTGCAGGTCGGGGAATTGTTTCGGAGCGCATTGAATCCATCCTTCGAGTCGCCACAGATTGAATTGGTCGGCCGGCAGGCGCAACCAACCGCCGGGCCTGAATGCACGATTGGCGTCGCTAAGTTTCAGCCCGGAAAGCACGAAAAGCCGTTTCATTTCCCATTCGATTCCCGACTTGCCGGTTGTTCCAGCAAGCCCACTATCACCCTTCATAAATTATGTGATCACAGCATTTCTTTGCGTGATCACAACATGCATTTTTTGTAGCTAACTTGGAAGGTGGGCGTAAAAGTAGGTTCATCCCCGCGTCTTAATGTGCCAGACAGACGGGCAAACCGTATCAAACAGAGGTTTGCCATGAACATCCACGAATATCAGGCCAAGTCGCTGCTGCGCGATTATGGCGTCCCGGTCAGCGACGGTCGCGTCGTGACCCGTGCCGAAGATGCGAAGCGTGCAGCCGGTGAACTGGACGGCCCGCTTTGGGTCGTAAAGGCCCAGATTCATGCAGGTGGCCGCGGCAAGGGCAAATTCAAGGAAGCCGAAGCGGGCGATAAGGGCGGCGTGCGTCTGGCCAAATCGACCTCGGAAGCGGAAGAAATGACCCGCCAGATGCTGGGCCGCACGCTGGTCACGCATCAGACTGGCGAAGCTGGCAAGCAGGTCAACCGTATCTATATCGAAGACGGTTCGGACATTGAGACCGAGCTTTATCTCGCCCTGCTGGTCGACCGTCAGACCAGCCGCGTCAGCTTCGTCGCCTCGACCGAAGGCGGCATGGATATTGAGGAAGTCGCGGCTTCGACCCCAGAAAAGATCGTCAGCTTCAGCGTCGATCCGGCCTCGGGCCTGTCCGATTTCCACGGCCGTCGCGTGGCATTCGCCCTTGGCCTGAAGGGCGGCCAGGTCAAGCAATGCGTGAAGCTGGTCAAGGATCTCTATCGTCTCTTCATCGAGAAGGACATGGAGATGCTGGAAATCAACCCGCTGATCGTCACCACAGACGGCAATCTGAAAGCGCTCGATGCCAAAATGGGCTTCGATAACAACGCGCTCTATCGCCATGACGACATCTTCGCCCTGCGCGACGAGACCGAAGAGGACCCCAAGGAACTCGCCGCGTCGAAATACGACCTGAACTATATCGCGCTCGATGGTGAAATCGGCTGCATGGTCAACGGCGCGGGCCTTGCCATGGCGACGATGGACATCATCAAGCTGTATGGCGCGGAACCGGCGAACTTCCTCGATGTCGGCGGCGGCGCGACGAAGGACAAGGTGACCGAGGCGTTCAAGATCATCACCTCGGACGAAAACGTCAAAGGTATCCTCGTGAATATCTTCGGCGGCATCATGCGCTGCGACATCATCGCGGAAGGCATCGTCGCCGCCGTGAAAGAGGTCGGGCTGAAGGTCCCCTTGGTCGTGCGCCTTGAAGGCACCAATGTCGAAGAAGGCAAACGGATCATCAACGAATCCGGCCTGGACGTGATCGCCGCCGACGACCTGAAGGACGGCGCAGAAAAAATCGTTAAAGCGGTGAAAGGATAATCCCGATGGCGATCCTCGTAGACAAGAACACCAAGGTTATCACCCAGGGCATCACCGGCTCTCAGGGGACCTTCCACACCGAACAGGCGATTGCTTATGGCACGCAGGTCGTCGGCGGCGTGACGCCCGGCAAGGGCGGGACGGATCACCTTGATCTGCCCGTCTTCAACTCGGTCCATGAGGCTGTGGCGAAGACCGGCGCGAATGCGACGGCGATTTATGTGCCCCCGCCCTTCGCGGCGGATTCGATCCTTGAAGCCATCGACGCCGAAGTGCCGCTGATCGTGGCGATCACCGAAGGCATTCCGGTGCTGGATATGATGAAGGTCAAGCGCGCGCTTGAGGGTTCGGCTTCGACCCTGATCGGCCCGAACTGTCCCGGCATCATGACCCCCGACGAATGCAAGATCGGCATCATGCCGGGCAGCATCTTCCGCCGCGGTTCGGTCGGCGTCGTTTCGCGTTCAGGTACGCTGACCTATGAGGCCGTGAAGCAGACCTCTGACGTGGGTCTCGGCCAGTCCTCGGCTGTCGGCATCGGCGGCGACCCGATCAAGGGGATGGAGCATATCGATGTGCTGCGCATGTTCCTTGACGATGATGAAACCGAATCCATCATAATGATCGGCGAAATCGGCGGCTCGGCAGAAGAGGAAGCCGCCGAATTCCTTGCCGAGCAGAAGAAGAAGGGCAAATGGAAGCCCACCGCCGGGTTCATCGCCGGGCGCACGGCTCCTCCGGGTCGTCGGATGGGTCATGCCGGCGCCATCGTTTCGGGCGGCAAGGGCGATGCGGAATCGAAGATCGAGGCGATGAAATCCGCCGGTATCGTCGTTGCCGACAGCCCCGCCCAGCTTGGTGAAGCCGTGCTGAAGGCGATCAAAAGCTGATGATTTGACATAGCGCATCCCCATCATAACTATGGGGATGCGGATAAATTGTGCAGCAGGTTAGATGGACAAGACCAGCCACGCCAAAGCCGACCCAGCCCCCGCGTCTGCGGGGCGGCGGATTGCCCCCCCGGCGCTGTTCGCAGCGGCTGTGCTGACGTTGTCGTCCTGCGGGCCACGCACCACGGATGAACTGCTGCGTGGCGGCGTACCGGCAAGCACCAATCTGCCCCGCGCCACAAGCTTGCCGCCGGATGCGGTGCGGACCGTATCGCGGCGCGATTTTGGATGGCGCCTGATCTATCATCCCTCTTCTGCGCCACCCGATGCCGATGCCCGCGCTGCAGCGGCGCTGTGTCGGCTTGAAAGCCGGGGCGTGGACTATGTTACCCCCGTCTCGCAGGTTTCGCCGCTTGATGATCCGGGCACGCGCATGATCGATATCTACTGTGCGTGAGGTGGTGATGGAACGCGCGACCCTTCAACCTCCGCCCGACGCCAGGGAAGCCGAGCGACCCGTCGAAAAAGCGCAGCCAATCGGCGGCAAGGCGTGGCGGCAAGAGCTTGCGCAATCAGCCGCAGCGCCTTCCATGACCATGCGCGAAGCTGTGAAAAGCGTCTTCGGGAAATATTGGCGTTTCTCGGGCCGTGCGCAGCGTGCGGAATATTGGTGGTTCGTCGCCTTCCTTCTGGTCGTGCTGATCTGCCTGTCCGCTTTGTTCTATGTGATGCAGTTCAATAGCCAGCCCGCGCCGCAGGACCCGTTCCTGCCATTTGTCATCTTCTTCTGCAGTTCGTTCGTGCCCGGTCTGACAGTGACCGTCCGGCGCCTGCATGATGTAGGCGAAAGCGGCTGGTGGCTGATCTTCCCGCTTTTGCCACTGGCCGGGCTGATCGTCATCGGACGTGCCGCCGATACCGGGATTGCCGCGTCTCGGGCACAGGTTTTCATCTTTTTGTTCCTGTGCCTGATCGCCATCGTCTCAACAATTTTCATTGCCATCGGGCTGCTGAAGAAATCACAGCCGGGAACCAACCGCTTCGGGCCGAGCCCGCTGGAGCAAACATCATGAACGACCAACCAAAAAACGCCGACTTTCACGACTCGTCCTTCCTTCAGGGACATAACGCGACCTATGTCGAACAGCTTTACGGCCAATGGGCAAAGGACCCGGCAGCAGTGGATGAGGCATGGGACCGGTACTTTGCTGCCCTTGGCGATGACGCGGCAGATGCGCAAGCCGAAGCTGCCGGACCAAGCTGGAAGCGTGCCGACTGGCCGCCTGCCCCGACTGGAGAGAATATCGCCGCGCTGACCGGAGAATGGCCGATGGCCTCCAAGGCCGAGGCGACTGCCGCGATGGAAAAGATTGCAGCCAAGGCCACCGAGAAGGGCAAGGAAATCACGCCCGATGCGATGCGTCAGGCGGTGTTGGATTCGATCCGCGCCCTGATGCTCATCCGCGCCTATCGGATCCGCGGCCACCTTCACGCCGAGCTGGATCCGCTGGGGCTTCGTGAGGTTCCAGATCATGGTGAGTTGCAGCCCGAAACCTATGGCTTCAAGGCGGGCGACATGGACCGCCCGATCTTCATCGACAATGTTCTCGGGCTGGAAGTCGCATCTATGCGTCAGATCAACGAGATCATGAAGCGGACCTATTGCGGCACCTTCGCGCTTCAATACATGCATATCTCGAACCCGGAAGAAGCCGCCTGGCTGAAAGAGCGGATCGAGGGCTACGGCAAGGAAATCCAGTTCACCCGTGAAGGACGCCGCGCCATCCTGAACAAGCTGGTCGAGGCGGAGGGCTTCGAGAAGTTCCTGCATGTCAAATATATGGGAACCAAGCGGTTCGGCCTTGATGGCGGTGAATCGTTGATCCCGGCGATGGAACAGATCATCAAGCGCGGCGGCGCGCTTGGCGTGAAGGAAATCGTCATCGGCATGCCCCACCGTGGCCGACTGTCGGTTCTGGCCAATGTGATGAACAAGCCTTACCGGGCGATCTTCCACGAGTTTCAGGGCGGCAGCTTCAAGCCCGAGGACGTGGATGGCTCGGGCGATGTGAAATATCACCTCGGCGCATCCTCGGACCGTGAATTCGACGAGAACGTCGTGCACCTGTCGCTGACCGCGAACCCTTCGCATCTCGAGGCCGTGAACCCGGTCGTGCTGGGCAAGGCCCGCGCAAAGGGCGATCAGCTGAAGGACTCGCCTGAACGTACGAAGGTCCTGCCGATCCTGCTGCATGGCGATGCCGCTTTCGCAGGTCAGGGCATCGTCGCGGAATGTTTGCAGCTTTCCGGAATTCGCGGCCACCGCACCGGCGGGACCATCCATATCGTGGTGAACAACCAGATCGGCTTTACCACCGCGCCGCATTTCAGCCGCACCTCGCCCTATCCGACCGATATCGCGCTGATGGTGGAAGCCCCGATCTTCCACGTAAACGGCGACGACCCCGAAGCGGTGGTCCACGCCGCCAAGGTCGCGACCGAGTTCCGGCAGAAATTCCACAAGGACGTGGTCATCGACATCTTCTGCTATCGCCGCTTCGGTCACAACGAAGGTGACGAGCCGATGTTCACCAACCCGCTGATGTATAAGGAAATCAAGGGCCACAAGACGACCCTGCAACTTTACACTGACCGGCTGGTCGCCGACGGGCTGATCCCCGAAGGCGAGATCGAGGACATGAAGGCTGCGTTCCAGGCGCATCTGAACGAAGAGTTCGACATCGGCAAGAGTTTCAAGCCCAACAAGGCCGATTGGCTGGACGGCAAATGGACCGGGTTCGAGAAAGAGGGCACGGAATACACCCCCGGCGATACCGGCATTCCGGCGGAAAGCATGGCGGCAATCGGAAAGGCGCTGACGACGCCGCCCGCCGATATCAGCCTGCACAAAACGGTGGGACGGCTGATCGAAGCCAAGAAGGAAATGTTCAACTCTGGCAAGGGCTTCGATTGGGCGACCGGCGAGGCACTGGCCTTTGGCTCGCTGCTGCTGGATGGCCACCCGGTGCGCCTGACCGGTCAGGATTCGACCCGCGGCACATTCAGCCACCGCCATTCGGCCTTTGTCGATCAGCTGACAGAGCAGCGTTATTATCCCCTGAACAACATCCGCGAAGGTCAGGCCCGCTATGAGGTCCACGACTCCATGCTGTCTGAATATGCGGTGCTTGGCTTCGAGTATGGCTATTCGCTGGCAGAACCCAACGCGCTGACCCTGTGGGAAGCCCAGTTCGGTGACTTTGCCAATGGCGCGCAGATCATGTTCGACCAGTTCATTTCATCGGGTGAGAAGAAATGGCTGCGCATGTCGGGCCTCGTGATGTTGCTGCCGCATGGTTATGAAGGTCAGGGGCCTGAACACTCCTCTGCCCGGCTGGAGCGTTTCCTTCAAATGAGCGCCGAGGATAACTGGATTGTCGCGAATGTGACGACGCCAGCCAACTACTTCCATATCCTGCGCCGTCAGATCCTGCGCAGCTTCCGCAAACCCCTGGTGATCATGACGCCGAAATCCTTGCTGCGTCACCCGATGGCGGTCTCGACGGCCGAAGAGTTCCAGACCGGCTCGACCTTCCACCGGGTATTGCATGACGATGCAGAGCGCGGAAATTCAGAAACGGAACTAGTCGCCGATGACAAGATCAAGCGCGTCGTCATCTGCTCTGGCAAGGTCTATTACGACCTGCTGAAAGAGCGGGATGAGCGTGGCATCACAGACGTCTATCTGATGCGGCTGGAACAGTTCTATCCGTTCCCCGCCCAATCACTGACCAAAGAGCTTGGACGCTTCGCCAATGCAGATATCGTCTGGTGTCAGGAAGAACCTAAGAACCAGGGGGCCTGGACATTTGTCGAGCCGAATCTGGAATGGGTTCTGGACAAACTGGAACACAAGGCGGCTCGCGCGCGTTATGCAGGCCGTGCGGCTGCGGCATCTGTCGCAACCGGTCTGGCCTCGCGTCACAAGGCCGAGCAGCAAGCGCTCGTCAATGACGCACTCAGCATTGAGGGATAACTGATGACAACCGAAGTCCGCGTGCCTGCATTGGGCGAATCCGTCACAGAGGCGACGGTCGCCACCTGGTTCAAGAAACCGGGTGATGCCGTTGCCGTCAATGAAATGCTGTGTGAGCTGGAAACCGACAAGGTGACGGTAGAGGTCCCTGCCCCAGCCGCGGGTGTGCTGGCGGAGATCGTTGCCACGGAGGGGGAAACCGTCGCGCCGAATGCACTGTTGGCCCAGATAGATGAAACCGGTAAGGGCGCCGCATCTGCGCCCGCCGATGAAACAAACCAAGCTGCCGAACCGGCCGCGAACGAAGAACCGGCCGCCAAAAAGCCGGCCAGCAATGCTCAGGAAGGACAGAAGAAGATGAGCGGTAAGGCAGTTGATGTAATGGTGCCCTCCCTGGGCGAATCCGTGACCGAAGCGACGGTCGCGACGTGGTTCAAGAAGGTTGGCGACGCCGTAGCCGCCGATGAGATGCTGTGCGAACTGGAGACCGACAAGGTTTCGGTAGAAGTGCCCGCACCTGCGGCTGGCGTTCTGGCGGAAATCATCGCCGAAGAGGGTGCCACTGTCGATGCCAGTGCTCGCCTTGCCGTCATCACCGAAGGTGCGGAAGGTGCCGCCTCTTCCGGTGAGGCGAATGAGCAGGAACCCGAGACAGAGGATCCCGAAGTCGAAGAAGCGGGCGATGTCGGATCTCCGGGTGCGGGACCTGAAGACGTCAAAGAGCGCGGCGATGTCGAAGACGCGCCATCGGCCAAGAAGGCCATGGCCGAAAAGGGCATCAGCCGCGACGCTGTTCAGGGATCGGGCAAGGACGGCCGGGTCATGAAGGAAGACGTGGCCAAGGCCGCATCCGCCCCGGCCAAGTCGGACAAGGCACCGGCAAAGGCCGCTACCGCACCGCGCAGCGCCGATCAGTCCGAGCGTGAAGAGCGGGTGAAGATGACCCGCCTGCGCCAGACCATCGCCCGCCGTCTGAAAGACGCGCAGAACACCGCCGCCATGCTGACCACCTATAATGAGGCGGACATGAAGGCGATCATGGAGCTGCGCAACGAGTTCAAGGACCAGTTCGAAAAGAAGCATGGCGTCAAGCTTGGCTTCATGTCCTTCTTCGTCAAAGCCTGCTGCCATGCATTGAAAGAGGTACCAGAGGTCAATGCCGAAATAGACGGCACCGAGGTCGTCTACAAGAACTACGTCAATATGGGCGTGGCCGTCGGCACCCCGCAGGGTCTGGTTGTCCCGGTCGTCAAGGATGCCGATGACAAAAGCTTTGCCGAGATCGAAAAAGAGATCGGCGAACTTGGTAAAAAGGGCCGTGACGGCAAGCTGACCATGGATGAAATGCAGGGTGGCACATTCACTATCTCAAACGGTGGTGTTTACGGCTCGCTCATGTCCTCGCCCATCCTGAACCCGCCGCAATCGGGGATTCTTGGGATGCACAAGATTCAGGATCGCCCGATGGTCGTTGGCGGCGAGATCGTCATCCGCCCGATGATGTATCTGGCGCTGAGCTATGACCACCGGATCGTTGATGGCAAAGGCGCGGTAACTTTCCTTGTCCGCGTGAAAGAAGCGCTTGAGGACCCGCGCCGCCTTCTGATGGATCTGTAAATGGTCTGTATCGTCAGACATTAGGTTGTAAACGGGGCAACTTTTGCCCCGTTTTTTTTACTCAAGGATGGTCGTGAAAACACAGCTGGTACTGATGAGCAAAAACAAAAGAAACAATCTGAAGCGCCGTGCATTCGCGGGACGATCCAGAATCTTGGCGGCAACCTTCATCTACAGCGGCCTGCCAAAACGCTGAATCGTTTGGATTCCCTTGAAGCCTGATTTGTGATTCATCCTGTTTGGGAGGAATGATCATATCTGCAGCATTATCGGGCGCGCTTCGGACGCAGTTCCAGCGATTGATTGAAGGAGGATTAAGCGGGCGCGTGGCAGCGCTGCGCCCGAGACTGTCGCCGGTGACCGGGGCCGGATTGTCGCTTTCGATCCGGCGGACGGGTCAGCCTTGCGCCACCCCATAAGGTCCGCCAGGGTAAGGGAAAACTCGATCCGTATCGCGCGTTCTTCGCCGAGATGATAGCGCAGGACGGTGATATCACCATGCCGGGGCTGAGGTCCGCCTTGCATGACGCGACCGGCGTGCATGCGCATCTGAGTGCGATCGACAAGTTCCTCCGCAAATCTGGCCATACGCACAAAAACGTCGCTGGTGGCCGCCGAGCGTCGCCGGGCCAAGGTAAAGCAGCAGAGCGAAGACTGGTTCAAATATCGTATCCCGGCGATGCCAGCCCAGCCTGAGCGCGTTGTCTTTATTAATGCACGAAGGCCTGCGAAATGAAGCCTCGGTGAAGATAAACCTGACCCGTCTTCGGGGTTGGGCATCTCGTGGGGGTCCGCTGGTCATGGACGCCCGGTTCCGGTCATGGGGCACACAGACCTTCAACGCTGGCCTCACCGCCAATGCCATTATCGCGCCTTGGGCGATCAAGGGCGCGATGGACCGACCTCCTTCGCCGCTAAAGCGGTTTGCGTTTGACCTGAACCAAAATGGGATTCACATGAGGCGGTTTGTCTGATTCACTTCTTTTGGGAGCTGGATTATGGGCAAACCTTACTCTTTGGACCTTCGGGAGCGGATTTGCGCGTACGTTGCCAAGGGAAACTCGGCCCGGTCAGCAGGGCCGCTCCTCGGGGTGAGCGCGGCCACGGCCAGGCGAAAATCCATGCTCTGACAGATGCCTTCGCAAGCCCCTTGTCGAATGCGACGCCGAAGCGGTCATCCCTTCGACGCGGTCACGCAAAAGACCGATCCCTTATGATCAAAAAGCATATCGACGGCGCAACAGGATCGAGCGCGCCTTCTGTCGCCTAAAGGACTGGCGACGCATCGCAACAAGATACGACAAACTCGCAAAAAAACTTCGCCGCCGCAATCTCAATCGCAGCACCCATCATTCGCTCGGCCGATTGAGTCTCAACCCTAGTCCGACAGCGTGGTTGAATCGATTTTCGTCGCTCCCTCGCGCAGCAGATCAAGAAATTTTTGCTGCATGGCTGTCGGCTCCCACCCTGCTCTGGTGGTTATTCCGATCGGTCGATTTGAACCCGGCATTTCCAATGGGATCGTCCCCAAGGCGGCAGACTCAGCCTGTGTCCGGACCTGAGCGGTGGACAGGACACCAAGGCAATCGGAATCGCCAAGGATCTCGCGTAGCATAATGACAGAAGATGTGACGATAGCGCGGCGGATGCATTCGTCCGGCAGAAGCGTTTCCAGCCCCGCCCGAACGGGCGAGCCTTTCCGGGGGATCACCCAAGGATAAGACTGAAGATCTTCCTGTGACACTTCATCGCGCTTCAACAGCGGATGACCACGCCCTGCGACAATGACGACAGAGTCGTCGAAAAGACGTTCTTGCTGTACGTCGCCGACAGCGCTTGGAACGCGAAGGGAACCGATCACAATATCTATATTGCCCTGCCGTAGGCCTACAAGAAGTTCGTCATACCGCCCGTCAACAATTTCAAACGGCACGCTTGGATGAAAGGACCGGAACCGTAGCATCGCCTCAGGCAGAATCGTCGAACGTGACAATGGAAGCGCGCCGATAACGATACGGCCTGCCTCTTGCCCCGCCAACGCAGCGAGATCGCACTCTGCCTGATCCATTTCTGCAAAGGCGAGACGTGCTGCCTGTGCAAGCTGGCGCGCGGCCTTGGTCGCGATCAGACCATGCGCTGTGCGTTCGAAGAACTGTACGCCCGACGCCTGTTCAAGCATCGACGTAGAGCGGTGCACCGTCGGCTGCGCCAGACCAAGTTGTCGCGCGGCAAGGGTAAAATTCTGGGTCTCGGTAACGGCAATCAGGGCGTGCAACTGCGGCCGGGTTGCCTGAAATCGAATTGCACGGCCCATATCTGCCATCGCCGCATCCAAAAAAGACAACGCCCTTCGCGTTCTGCGCACCATGGCCTGCCCGGCTTCGTTCGGAAATATCCCCTGAGGTGTGCGTAGAAACAGCGGCTGGTTTGCGTCGCGTTCCAGCTTGTTGATCGCCTGTGTCACGGCGGGCTGCGAGACATGGCAAATCTCAGCTGTCCGGGTAACAGAATGCGTTTCAGCCAAGGTCTGAAACATACGCATGTGGCGAATGCTGGGCTGCATGGGTTCCTCACAACTTCCCAATGAGCCTACCGACAAAATTTCGGTAAGGCCATGAATTTATTCGCCTTAACAGACAATATCTGATCAATTTATCCGCTTTACTCGTGCAAAATAGCAGAGTAAATTGATTCATTTAGTAAACTGATTTAGGCTAAACAGACAGTTCTGCCAATGCCCTTCCCTCTTGACGATATCATACTGACAAGATCCCGATACGCTCCTGGCGCAGACGCCGAATGAACCCCAGTCATCCTACTCGACAGACATGAACCAAAATGGAGCGGCGCGAGTAATAAGGCCACAAGAGCGACCCGGGCTGACGGATCGAAACTGCTCCCTACGGAACACGCGCAGAGCTATGTTTCGGTGCTTCGATCTCCGTTCCTTCAAAAATTTCTTAGGAGGAGATTAGTTCGTGCAGAACGACCATATTCCTTCCTGTTCACTTTAATTTTTGCGAAAGAGTGACCGTCCGGGTCGGAATGTCGCAGATATTGACAACCTATCAATGCGTTTGATTGTCGCCTCGAACAACCGGGCATCCCCGATCGCCTCGTTGACAAAACGTCGGGCGCGGGGCTTACCATTTGCGAAACTCGCGCCTCATCAAAAAGGTTCTCTATAGCTACTATTGACCCGGTTGCTCCGCGCCGTTTCGAATGCAGTTTGCCACTCTACTTCACCTGCTTGATGAAAGCTGAGACATAAAAATCTTCTTTTTAGTATTGATTTCGTGCGCCGTTAGGACATCTGCCGCTACAGAAACCTGTTCGTTCGAGCCGAATTCTGAGCAAGATGGAAAGCCCCGCGAATCAGGTCTTTATCGCACCGGCATAAGTATAGGCTCATGCTACGAGCATAAGCCCAACTTAACAGGCCTCTGAAATAGTTCCGGATCCGGAACGCTGTCCCTGCATTACGGCTGCGTCACGCGAACGCGCTGCATCTTGGCGCGTTCGGTGCCGGGGGATTTCCTGTAGAGCCGCGCGTCCGGGTCTGTGCTCGATGCATGGGTGGCATTCGAACGCGTCTCGCCCCTGAGTGAGGGCAGGAATGCCACCGGTTCGATTGACTGCCCGAACGACCTCGGCATTCCGGTGGGGTGTGCCATTCCGGCGCAATCGAGGGGCGGCCGAAATCGATGTAGAGCGACCCTAACGCCGCATCGAGGCTGGCCATCGCATCGTTGACCACCTGTCTGATCTTGCGCAGCCGGCGCCGCGGCGCGATGCGCTCTTCCAAATCGACATCGCCAAACAACGACCAGATCACCTCCGCCGTTAACGTGCCAAGGGTGAATCATGTTCTCACATAGCCGTCGAGGGTCGATTATTTCAGCACCCTGTTAGGGGCTTCCTCGCCTTCCGAACTGTAGCATGTCAGACCTGTTCGTCGGCGTTGTCCAGCGCTATCTGTCAGGCTGATATGGGCAATGACGATTTCGCCAAACTCTGCTTTTCATTGACCGCACGCATGCAGATATGTGGCCAACTCTTCCGAGAAGGCGAAACGGCCTGTAACAGTGTTCGTCTGCACTGGTCAGCATCATGTCTTCCGACAGAGGCAAATACCCAGCTTGGCATGCTCACCCCATCTGAGGACAACGCGGACGTGAGGCAACTCAGGGCATTATCGGCCTGACAGGCGATCAGTTCACGCCCGTCAGCGCAGCTGGATCTGAATTGGCAACACGAATGACGCAGCCTGCCGGTTCGGAGGGGCCGGCATGCCCGGCATGCTTGCCGCCCTACGCGCCACGGCCGCATCAACTTGTGCATTGCCGGTGGAGCCGGCGAGGCGCGCTGACGCCGCGCCGTTTCCCGCGATCGTGATGCGAACCTGAACGGTCACGGTACCGCCACGCGCGCCCGGCACACGAGTACGGCGCATATGCGAGGCAATACGCGACTGCACCTTCGATTGCCAGCTCGCCATCTGCCGCGGGCTCGCGTTGGCGATGCCCTGCGGTTGTCCGCCACCGCCGCCAGACCGTTGCCGTTGCTGCGTGCCCTGACGCGGCTGCTGCTGAGCCTGTTGTGACTGTTGTGACTGTTGCGGCCGCTGCTGTCGTTGCTGCGTCTGTTGCTGTTGGGGCTGTGTTTGAGGCTGCGGTTGCTGACGCGGCTGTTCGCGCCTCGTCTGCTGCGGTTGCGGCTCTGGCTCTCGCCGCACAGGGCGGGACACAGGCCGCTCGGAAGCCGCAAGCAGCAGCGCGGAATCCGGCAGAAGCTCCGAAAAGTCAGTAATCGGTGGCAGCTCTGTCAGTGGCGGCGGCTCAAAATCAGGGGCGACGACCGGCTCCGGGATAAGGTCAGCGAAATCCTCGACCGGCGGAAGCTGCTGGGGCTCTGGCGGAGTGAATGCGGGTTCCGGCTCTTCGTGCGGTTCTTCCGCCGGCGCAGACTCTGGCGCTGCCTCGGCTTCGGTCACTTGTTCCTGACCACCTTCTTCCGGGGCAGGTGCAGCCTCCGGCGCGGGGGCCAAATCAATCAATACGGGTTCGGGGATGCCCGCCATATCGCCACGCTCGGCTGCCTGGACAATCCAATATCCCGCCGCGACATGCAGCGCCAACACCGCCGCACCGCCGACACCCCACCGGGCGAAATCACCGCCCCAGCTATCGCCCGTCATTGTTCCGGCCCCGCAGCCGTTGCCGCGGCTGCTTCCGGTGTCGCGCCGATCGTTTCTTCGACCGCCATCCCGTTGGCTGCAGCACTTTCCAGCCCGACAAGCGCGATCTTCGTATAGGCAATATCGCGAAGCTGGTTCATGACCTCCATCACATCGCCATAGCTGACGGCCTTGTCGGCGCGCAGGAATATCCGTGTTTCGCGATCTCCGTCAGTCACGGCCTCAAGTGCCGGAAGCAACTGCCCCTCTGCCACAGGCTCCTGCCCAAGCGAAAGCGTCAGATCGGGCGATACCGTCAGCCAGACCGGCTGATCCGGGCGTTCCGACGCAGCACCGCGGGATGCGGGCAGGTCCACATTTATATCCACCGTCGCCAGAGGCGCTGCGACCATGAAGATAATCAACAGCACCAGCATCACGTCAATGAAGGGTGTGACGTTGATCTCGTGATTGTCCTCCAGGCTGTCGCCTTCCTGAAACCTGCCAGCCATGTCAGTGACCCGACCGGCTGTAGAAATCCAGATCGCGGCTGACGAGACGCTCGATCCCGGAAGCAGCCTCGTTCAGACGCAGGCGATAGCCGGTGATCTCACGGGCGAAATAGTTGTAGATCACCACCGCCGGAATTGCAGCCACAAGGCCGAGTGCCGTGGCCAGAAGCGCCTCTGCAATGCCCGGTGCGACAACAGCGAGGTTGGTGGTCTGCGATTCAGAGATGCCTATGAAGGCGTTCATAATCCCCCATACCGTCCCGAAAAGGCCAACGAAAGGCGCGGTCGAGCCAATCGTCGCCAGCAAGCCGGTTCCGATGCCCGCCTGCCGCCCGGAAAAAGCGACGATGCTGGACAGGTAGGATCTGATCCGCTCTTTCAGACCGTCAATCCCGGCCCCGTCAACTGCGGCGACCGAACGGTCGAACTCTGTCTGGGCTGCACGCAGCATACGCGCGGCCGGGGACTTGCGCCCCTTCGTCGCGGCAACAGCGTCGGACAGATTTGCCGAGCGTGCGATCACTTCCGAGACCTTCCGCACATTCTGGTTTGCGCCCCAGATCTCGACCAGTTTAACGATCAGCACGGTCCATGTCACCACGGATGCGAAAGCCAGGCCGATCATCACCGCTTTCACGACGACATCGGCATTCATGAACATGCCCCAAGGCGAAAGGTCGTGCGGCAGATCAGAGCCAGAGAACGTGAACATTTCGCCGATGTGCTGCGCGTTTGCCTGAGTTGCGGCAAAGGCAGACAAGGCGATGCCCGCGATTAGTCCGTATCTGCGGAATATGTTCTGGTCCATTAGAACTCTCGTATCCTTAAAACTTGCTTAACGGCCTGCGCCGATCCGCGGGCATATTTCAAATCCGACTAATATTGTCAACATAACTTGCGGCCTCAGCTTCGCAACCGTTGGCCCGCTCCTTGTTTATCTGATGGGAAGAAGGCTGAATGACCGCGTCCGGCGGACAGTGGTGATCGACCTTAGCCTTTGTGTGCTTGCCGTTTGCGCCCGGCCCGTGGCAATCTGTGTGAAATTCCGCTCATTGAACTGTGATGGACTTTGCGTTTCTTGCCGTTGTCATCGTGATGAAATAATTGCCACCCGTATCGCATTTCTGAAGGCTGCCAGCGTGAAACGTCGACTTTTCCTTGGAACGATATCTGCTGCCGTGACGATGGGGCCCTCGTCGATGATATTTGCGCAGGATGCAGCGCCGCAAACCGATTCGTCCGAACCGGCAGCGCCTTTCGGGTTCGAAAGCGTGGCGTCGATCGCAGCCAATGTCGCCTCGCGCGAATGGGAAAATCCCTCGCGCCCTCAATCCGGCGCATTTGCCGACATCAGCTATGATGCCTATCGCGCGATCCGCTTTCGCCGTGACGCTGACCCGTGGGCCGATATCGCGGGCTTCGGGCTGGACCTGCTGCCGCCGGGCATGATTTTTCATGAACCGGTGCGCATTAACTTTGTGACCGGCGGCGTTCCGCGCCCGATGCCGTTTGACCCCTCGGTTTTCGATTTCGATCCCAATTTCTTTCCCGAGGATGCCAACCAGTCGGATCCGGGTGAGATGGGCTGGTCCGGGTTCCGTATCCGCAGCGCGCTGAACCGTCCTGATGTTCTGGACGAACTCGCCGTGTTTCAGGGTGCATCTTATTTCCGCATCCTTGGTCGGGGCAGCCACTATGGCCTTTCGGCACGCGGCCTTGCCATCGGAACCGGCAGCGCCGAGGGCGAGGAGTTTCCGGTCTTCAATGAGTTCTGGATCCATGATCCGAACCCGGAAACCGGGACGATCACCATTCAGGCTCTGCTGGACAGCCGTTCTGTCGCTGGCGCATATGAGTTCGTTATGGCGCCGGGGGCCGCGACGGTGCTGACCACCCGCGTCGCCCTTTTTCCCCGCCGCGATTTGACCGAAGTTGGCATCGCGCCGCTGACATCCATGTATTGGTTTGGCCCCGCCGATGGTGCCGGACAGGACGATTACCGCCCCGCAGTTCACGACAGCGACGGTCTGCGGATGTGGACCGGCTCTGACCAGCAGCTCTGGCGGGTCCTCAGCAACCCGGCCAAGTTGCAGATATCGGCCTTTGTCGATCAGGACCCGCGCGGCTTTGGCCTGATTCAGCGCCCGCGCGATTTTTCCGATTATGAAGATGCCGAGGCGCGATATGAAAAGCGCCCTTCGGCATGGATTCGTCCGACGGGTGACTGGGGCCACGGGAATGTCACGCTGATCGAAATTCCAGTGGACAGCGAGTTCCACGACAATATCGTCACCTATTGGCAACCGTCCGAGGCCCTTACCGCTGGCAACCGGACCGATTTCGGATATGAGCTTAGCTTCGGCAACGGCGTTATTGCCGAAACGACACTGGCGCAAATCGTCTCTACCCGTTCCGGACTTTCCATCAACCGTCAGGACGTACGCAGCTTCTTCGTCGATTTCGACCTGCGCCCCTTCGATGGACGGGACGATCCGGAGATCCAGTTGAGCGCGGCGCGCGGCGATGTTGAAAACGCCTATCTTCTGCGCTTGCCAGAGGAGGACATCCTCAGGCTGTCGTTCGAATATGTGCCCGACGGTGCCGCCGCATCTGATCTGAGCGCAGTGTTGAAGGGGCCAGAGGGCAATCTGACCGAAACCTGGCTTTACCGCTGGTCCGAGGGATAGGCCTTGAGCGATATTTCGGAAAACGACAATCGCAGCCGGTCCGGCCCTGCGCTTCTTGGTGCTGATGTCGCCAATCAGGGCAATCTGCTTCCGCCACAAGCGCTGCCGCCAGAGGCCAGGCTGGACATGCCGGAGCAGGATTTCTCGGCCCCTTCACCTGACGGCCCTGCCTTCGTTGCGCCGGCACCGGAAGTTCGTGCGGCCCGGATCGTTTCTTTCGGGGGTGCGTTTCTGATCGCCGTGCTTGGCGCATGGCAGATGTGGGCTGCTTTCGGAACGAATATCCAGCCGATGCAATATGTTCTGCTGGCTTTGTTCACGATTACATTCGCGTGGATCGGGTTCAGCTTCTTTTCCATGCTGGCCGGTCTGCTGGCGCGCCAGCAGCAAACGCCGGCGGATGACGGCAATGCCCGCATCGCCATCGTCATGCCAATCTACCACGAGGACCCCGCCGAAAGCATGGGTCTGCTGGCGGCAGTTGCCGAAGAGCTTGCACATCTGGGCATGGCTGATCGCTGCGAAATTTTCGTTCTGTCCGACAGCCGTGACCCCGATCTGCTGGTGGCAGAGGCTCTGAGCGCGGTGAAATTGCGCGACCGCGCCCCTATCCCCGTCTGGTATCGCCGCCGAACCGACAATAGGGGCAGAAAATCCGGCAATATTGCAGAGTTTGTCCGCCGCTGGGGCGGACGCTATGACCAGATGGTCGTGCTGGATGCAGACAGCGTGGTTTCGGGCGATGTCGTCCGGCAAATGTCGGCGCGCATGTCCGCCGATCCGGCGCTTGCGCTGATCCAGACAATGCCGATACTGGTGCACGGACAAACCATATTCGCGCGACTGATCCAGTTTGCCGGGCGCATCTACGGCCCGGCGATTTCGCGCGGTGTGGCCGCTTGGTCGGGCGACAACGGCAACTTCTGGGGCCACAATGCCATGATCCGCGTGTCCGCTTTCGCTGAATGCTGCGGGTTACCCGAACTGCCGGGCAAGCCGCCTTGGGGCAGCACGATCCTGTCACATGATTTCGTCGAGGCTGCGTTGTTGCGGCGGGCGGGCTGGAAGGTCCGGCTGGATTGGGATCTGCGCGCCAGCTACGAAGGCAGCCCGCCTACCCTGCTGGATATGGCGGTGAGAGAACGCCGTTGGGCGCAAGGCAACCTGCAACACCTCCGCCTGATCGGTGCCCGTGGCTTTACCGCGATCACGCGTGCGCATTTCCTGATCGGTGTTCTGGGGTTTCTGATGAGCCCGATCTGGCTGCTGCTGATCATCACCGGGCTGATCCTGACCGCCAATGTCATCCTGTCCAGCCCCGTCTATTTCCCATCGACCTATCAGCTTTTCCCCGATTGGCCGACCTTTGACGCGCGACGAATGATGTGGCTGCTGGCCGCTTCTGCTGCGCTTCTGCTCGTCCCGAAATTCATCGCCATCGGTCGCGCGTGGCGACGGCCACTGGCCGAGGGTGCGGGCGGGCGGCCCCGCATCCTGATCAGCGCCGCGTTCGAGATCATCATGTCGGCCCTGATCGCCCCGGTTCAGATGCTGATCCAGACACGACAGATCTGCGAAATTCTGATCGGTCGGAATTCCGGCTGGGAAAGTCAGGTGCGCAAGGGCTTTATGCCAAGCTGGCGCGTCGTCATCCGCAGACACTGGATTCATGTCGCAGCGGGTCTGGCGACGGGTGTTGCGATCATCTATCTCGCCCCGGCTCAGCTGATATGGCTGTCACCTATCCTTGCTGGCCTGATCCTCGCACCTCTGACATCACGGTGGAGCGCCTCGCCATTGCTGGGTCGCTGGGCGCGCGCGGCAGGACTGCTTGTCACACCAGAGGAGCGGATCGTGCCGCCTGTCATGTCTGAATCCGTGAATCAGGCGCGTCACCTGCGCACGCCGGAAAACGCAACAACCATTCTTGGAAGCGATGCCGAAGCACGCGGCAATTATATCGCGCTTATTCCGCCACTGCCGCCGCGACCAGTTGCGGAACGATTGGCAGAGGTCTCTGCCGCGGCAAAGATTGCCGTTGCCGAGAATCAGGCACAAGCTCTGCAATTCCTCGACACGGCAGAGCGGCAGGCGCTTCTGAACGATCCTGATCTGATCAATATCTGGTCCGGCCTGCCAAGATGAAACGAATTGCTGCTCTGGATATGTTGCGCGGCTATGCGTTGGCCGCGATCATGGTTGACCACATGCCCGATGGCGTCTTGCGTCATTTTACGCTCGCCAATTTCGCCGTCTTCGACGCAGCAGAGCTGTTCGTGCTGCTATCAGGCTTTCTTGTTGGCCTGGTCTGGCTGACGGTCGAGGCCAAGGCTGGGCGCCGCGCAGCCCAAAAGCGCTTTCTGCGTCGCGCGTTTCAGGTTTGGCTGGCACTGGTTCTGGGCGGCATTCTACTTGCCCTTGTCTCTCGCTTCCTTGTTGAGGCGGGGCTTCCGCATACTGCCGTCTGGGGCGCCTATGCTCGTTGGATATTCGAGTTTCCGATCGGGTATATCGTGACGCTCGGCACATTATGGATGCAGCCCAACCTGCTGGATGTATTGGCACTTTATGTGGTCGTCTTGGCTTTCACGCCGATAACCGTCCCGCTGATGCTTCGCTGGCCCTGGGCGTTTGCCCTCGGCTCTCTGGCAATGTGGGCAATGTCCATTCCACTGAACGATCTGCTGCCGAACCAGCGTGGGGCGAACGGTATGCTGTTCAATCCGTTCGCATGGCAGTTGCTGTTCCATTCCGGCGTCGCGATGGGTCTGTTCCGCACACGCTTCATGCCCATCCTGCGCCAACATGCGACCACGCTGACTCTCCTGGCGGTCGCCTATTCGATCTTCGGCGTCGCGATGGCGCAACTTTGGCGCTATGGGCCTGAGCTGAAGGAAATCTACTATCAGATCCGCGACATTGTCGGCTCTGTCGACAAATGGTCGATGGATTGGGTGCGGTATGTCGGCATCCTCGCCGCAGCGTGGCTGGTCGCTGTCCCCCTTGCCCGGCCAATGGCATGGCTGGCCGATACCGTCATCGGACGCGCCCTTGCTATGATTGGACGCGGCGGTCTGGTCACCTTCATCGCCTGCGTGATGCTGTCCGTTATCGGCGACGCGCTGATGACCGATCCCGATGGGGCGAGCGTGGCGTTCCGCTTGGCGGTCGAGTCGTGGACGTTGGGCGTCTTGTGGCTGGTGGGGATCATCGCGGCGCGTCGCAGCAAACGAAATCGCGTGCAGAAAGTCGCCGGCTCCTGAACTCCGGCCAAAATTGCAGACTGCGTTGCAGCGTGGCACCGGCAGAGACATTTTTGCGTCCGTAGACTTGAACGCCAATTGAAGACGCGCTGCGTCGTCGCTATTTGGTCAGGTGTCGTGCCGAACAGGCGCTGACGATACAGTGGTGACCGGGCCCCTCTGGCGGATGTGGCGGCACATTCGTGATGTCGGCACTGAAACCTGACCCGCCGCACCGGGATTTTGTCATGCAGACCTCTGACCACTCCGCTTCGAAAGGCGGAGTTATGCACTATTTCAAATGGGCTTTCATCGTCACCGCAGCCGGCCTTGCCCTCGGGGCCGCACTGGGCTGGCAGATGACCGGCAGTTTCGGCGGGATGCTAAGCATCTTTTTCATCTGCGCCGTCCTCGCCGTGCTGGAAATTTCGCTGTCCTTCGACAACGCCATCGTCAACGCGAACAAACTGAAAGACATGACGCCCGTCTGGCAGCATCGCTTCCTGACATGGGGCATTATTATCGCCGTTTTCGGCATGCGGATCATATTCCCGCTCTTAATCGTTGTTATTGCCGCGAAAATAGGGCCGTGGCAGGCGATGGTTCTGGCCGCGACCCAGCCGGAGGAATATGCCCATATCATGCATGAGGCGCATCTGCCGATTGCGGCGTTCGGCGGGACATTCCTGATGATGGTCGGGCTCAGCTTCTTCTTCGATCACGACAAGGACGTGCACTGGCTACCGTGGATCGAAGACAAGATGCAGCACTATGCGACCATCCGCGGCATCGAAGTTGCATTCGTGTTGGTGATGATCCTGATTTTCGCACATTTCCTGCCCGATGCGGAATCTGAAGTGTTCTTCCGCTCAGCAATCTGGGGCCTTCTGACATTCCTGCTTGTCGAGGTTCTGGGCGGCTTTCTGGACAGCCACCAACAGGTGCTGGAGGCCGGCGCAAAAGGCGGTCTGGGCGCGTTCCTTTATCTGGAGGTCCTAGACGCTTCCTTCAGCTTTGACGGTGTAATCGGCGCCTTCGCGCTGACCCAGAATCTGTTTGTCATTGCCATCGGGCTGGGGATCGGTGCGATGTACGTGCGCTCTATGACGATCATGCTGGTCGAGAAAGGTACGCTGACGCATTACCGCTATCTGGAACATGGCGCGTTCTACGCGATCATCGCCCTGTCGATCATCATGTTCCTGCAATCTTTCGTCGAGATCCCCGAAGTCGTGACCGGCCTTGGCGGCGCTGCCCTGATCGGCATCGCGCTCTGGTCATCCATCCGCTGGAACCGAGTGTTCGGACAGGAAGATGTCCACGCCGACGAGAGCCTTCCCCCACCGGAGGAGCAAGGCGTGAATCAGCCCGTCGCGGACTTGCAGCGCTAAACATCATCAAGGGCCGCGCAGATCGAACCTGAAGATTCTTGTCTAACCCGTCCCCTTGTGCATGTTCAAGCTGGGCGACGGCAGGCTTGCAGCTCTCATAGCGTCCTGCGCGGCGATCTTGTGTTCTCCTGTTATTCAACGGTATTCATCGGCAACCCGAAACAATCAGATCGAAACGGTATTCTGCGACTTGCCGCCAAGTCGCGAAGTCTCAAATCGAGATGGCCGCTTTCAGGGGCGCGCATCTGGTTGATCGCGAAAAACCGGTTCAGGATAGCTCTGCTGAATGGCGCAATATCTTAAGTCGGGCGAACTGGGCGCG